>JALYVD010000034.1 GCA_030853405.1 Acidobacteriota bacterium
GAACAATCAGCCCCAACTAGCCGCACCGATTTTGCAGGAAGCCTTGCAGTCGAATCCGGACGACTACGATCTGCGCATGGCTGTTGGAAAGATCTCGCTCGACAAACGCGATTTCGTTTCAGCCGCAGCTCAATTCGTCACTGCTGGAAAGTTGAAGCCCGACTCGGCCGAGGCATGGAATGACGCCGCGAGCGCGTTTATTATGGCGCAGCAATATCCGCAAGCTCTGGCGGCCATGGACCAGGTACACCGGTTGCATGCCGAGAAGCCCGCCGATTTTTACTGGCGAGCCGTGGTGTTCGACAAGCTGCATCAAGTCAAGCCAGCTCTTGAGAATTATCAACAATTTCTACAACTGAGCCAAGGGAAGTTTCCAGACCAGGAATTCCTCGCCCGTCAGCGAAGCAAAATTCTCGAAAAGGAGGCAAGGCGGTGAACGCGAGAAGTATTTGCGCCGCCTTGCTGCTTCTGGCGTTCGGTTCTCTATGTCCGGGACAGTCTGGATTGGCGGAGTTGAAGGCCGAGCGCGATCCGGGCAAGCGTTCTGAAAAGGCCCTTATATTTGCCGATCAGGCGTTCGAAAACGCCAAGGAAATGTACAACAAGGGCCAGGTGCACAAAGGCGACGAGGACCTGGACGACATGACGGCGGCTCTGAAAGAATGCGTCGATTCACTCGATGAGGCCCACAAAGCCAGGCTTTATAAAAAAGCGGAGCTGCGAGTCGCGTTTCTGCAGCGCCGGATGCAAGGACTGTTGGAAGATTTGAGTATTCAGGAGCGTGGGTGGGCGGAATACACAGACCGCAAACTCGACGAGCTTCATGAAAAGATGTTAGAGGGGGTGATGCGGAAATGAGACTGACGATGCTGCTTTTTGTGGGCCTCTCGGTCGCCCTGTCTGCGACGGCTCAGGACAGAGATTTTCTTACGCCCAACGAAGTGGATCAGATTCGTGAGGCGCAAGATCCCAATGAGCGATTGACGCTGTATGTGCATTTCGCAAAAGAGCGGCTCGATCTGATCCAGCAATACCTCGCGAAACAAAAGCCGGGCCGCAGTATATTCGTTCACAACACGATCGAAGACTACAGCAAGATCATCGAAGCGATCGATAACGTGTCGGACGATGCCTTGCGGCGTCATGTTGTCCTTGACAAGGGCATGATCGCGGTTCTTAATGCGGAGAAGGAGTTTCTGGACAACCTGAACAAAATTAAAATTGATCCGCCGCCGGACTTTGACCGCTATAAATTCGTCCTTCAAGAAGCGTTGGATACGACGTCCGATAGCCGCCAGCTCTGCCTGGAGGACAGTCAGAAGCGCGGCGCTGAATTAACCGCTGAAGACGCCAAGGAAAAGGCAGAGCGGGATGCCATGATGCCGTCCAAAGAAGTGACCGCCCGAAAGAAAGCCGCGGCCGAGGCGTCCGGCGAAGAGCAGAAGAAAAAAGTCCCTTCACTGTTTAAACCCGGCGAGAAGAAGCCCGACGATCAGCGGTAATCCGGCTGTTTTGTCGTAAAGTGAAAGCAGAGGCAGTATCGCCCTTGGGCCATCACCATCGTCACGCGCACGGAACCGGCTGGATATTGCGGGCTTCCCTGGCCGCAACTCTAGCCTTCACGGCTCTCGAGGTCTATGCCGGCTTGCGCTCAGGTAGCTTGGCGCTGCTCTCGGACGCCGGCCATAACTTCACCGATGCGCTTGCGTTGTTGCTTGCGGCGGTTGGACTCTATCTGCAGGGCAAACCGGCCAACCAGAGCAAGACTTACGGGTACCAGCGCGCCGGAGTAGTGGCTGCTTTTCTGAATGCGGCCACCTTGATTGTCATTTCCCTGATCATCTTCTGGGAAGCAATTGGAAGAATGATTCATCCGCAAGCCGTGGATGAGCGTACGATGATCTGGGTCGCGGCGATCGCCTTAGTGATGAACGGCACGATCATGTTGGCGCTGCATAGGGAGCAAAAAGGCGATATCAATATTCGCGCGGCGTTTATTCACATGATGGGCGATGCGTTGGGCGCGGTTGCGATCATTATCGGAGCTGTCGCCATGCGCTACACCGGATGGACGTACATCGATCCGGTACTCTCAATCGCGTTGGGCGCTTTGATTATTTATACGGCGTGGGACATTATCGGCGAGTCTTTGAATATTCTGCTTGAAGGGCTGCCGCGCGGGCTCGAACTGAGTAATGTCACCCAGGCTATGAGCGAGATCGAAGGCGTTCTGGACGTACACGATCTGCACATCTGGAGTCTTGGTTCAAGCACTCATGCGCTGAGTTCGCATGTATTGATTGAAGACATGCCGCCCTCGTCCAGCGACTGCATTCTCAAACGCATCCACGAAGTGCTCTGTACTTTCCAAATTCACCACTCAACCATTCAGTTCGAGCATGTGCCGTGCGTTGTTTCGGACAGCGGCTGTCAAGTGAACGCGCATGTTCACACGCATTCGCATGACCAAGCACACTAACCCGAAATGAGATCCAACATCCGCTTGCGGAACGCCGCCGCCGAGGCGTTATCAACTGTGATAACAAGGACCGTATCGTCGCCAGCTACTGTGCCTACCAGTTCCTCAAGTTCCGAATGATCGAGGGCGATAGCAAGGGAACTCGCATTCCCCGGAGAGGTGCGCAACACGACAAGGTTCTGTGCAACCCGGACATCCTGCAAATACTCTTCAGCCGCCGCCGCTAAATCCGGGCGGCTTGTCTCCATGGGCAATTGGCGGTAACCCTCGGGCGTCTTCACCAGCCCGAGTTCGCGCATGTCACGCGATAGTGTCACCTGTGTGGCCTGAATCCCCAACGCGCCGAGTTCGCGGGCCAGTTCCTCTTGCGTAAAGATCTCCGTGCGCCGGATAACCTTCAAGATCTGGCCCTGTCGAAAACTCTTGTTCATGACTGTCTGTTTATCTGATTGAAGAGCGCATCTTGCCTAGACGCAGGGAACCGTCGATGAGCGCGGTCTCCACGGAATCCGGACCCGTCCCGCCCGGGATCTCACGGCTCTTCATGCCCTCGGCGGGCGTCAACAGCCTGGCCATCTCCGGCTTGAACTCGGGAGCGAAGGCAGTCAGCGACTCAGCATTCCAGTCGGACGGCTTCTTGCCCGCCTTGATGCTCTCCAGAACGAATTGGCCGACCAGTTGATGAGCCCGGTGAAACGCCACGCCACTTCGCGCCAGTTCCTCCGCGAGGTCGGTCGCAATTACCCAACTCTCTTCAGCCGCAGCCGCCGGAATGGATGGGTTCAGCACAATGGATTCGGCAACCACACGGGCCATGGACAGAGAACCGGAGGTCTGGTGGAATGCATCGAACAGCGGCCCCTTGTCCTCCTGCATGTCGCGATTGTAGGTCATCGGCAGACCTTTCATCGTCACGAACAGCGAAGTAAGATCGCCAAAGACCCGCCCCGATTTACCGCGAATGAGTTCGAGCGAATCGGGATTCTTCTTCTGCGGCATTAGACTGGAACCGCTCGTCACGCCATCTCCCAGCGTCATCCAGTTAAACTCTTCGCTTGAGTACAGAATCCAGTCTTCAGCCAGCCGGCTGAGGTGCAGCATAATCAGGCTGCACGCATACAGGAAGTCCAAGGCAAAATCGCGATCACCGGAAACATCCATGCTGTTCCGCGTGATCGCCGGAAATTGGAGATCGTCCGCTATGGCTTGGCGATCGAATGGGAATCCACTGCCCGCCAACGCGCCCGAGCCTAGCGGCATCACGTTCACTCGCGCGCGCGCTTGTTGAATGCGCTCGAGATCACGGGAGAACATCTCGAAATAGGCCAGCAAATAATGCGGCCAAAGCACAGCCTGTGCACGCCGCAGATGCGTATAGCCAGGGATGACAGCATCCGGATACTTGCCCGCCAGCACCAGCAAACCGCTCATTAGATCGGCAAGCTGCTTTATAATCGAATCACAAGACGCCCGCAAATAGAGGCGAACGTCAAGCGACACCTGTTCATTGCGGCTGCGTCCCGTATGAATTTTCGCGGACAGTCCGCCAACTTTCTCCTGCAGTTTGCGGATGACGAACGTGTGCACATCCTCGTCATCCGCGCCCTCCAGATACTTCGGATTCTTAGCTTCCTCGCCGATTTGACGGAATGCGTCAACCAGTTGTTCGCACTCCTCGTCCGTAAGAATGCCTTGCTTCGCCAGCGCCCGCGCAAACGCCTGCGAGCCCTGACAATCCGCAACAATCAACTTGCCATCGAAGTGGAGCGAGCCCGAAAACCGCTCGAACACTTCCGAAGGACCGGTTTCAAATCTGCCTCCCCAAAGCTTCATACTCACTTGTGGAGCGAAGCCCGTACCTTGATTGGCAGGCCGATCAAATTGATGAATCCGAGCGCGTCCTTCTGGTCGTAGCTTGCGCCCATGGTGAAGCTCGCGATGTCCAGACTGTAAAGCGAGTTCGGGCTCTTACGGCTGATCGGGTCGATGTTGCCCTTGAAGAGACGCAGGGTGATCTCGCCCGTCACCGGCTTTGACACTTCTTCAAAGAATGCATCCAGCGACTCGCGCAAGGGCGTAAACCAAAGCCCGTTGTAGACCATCTCGGCGTAATCGAGCGAGAGTTTCTGCTTGTAGTGCAGAGTGCGGCCATCGAGCGTCAATGCTTCGAGTTCGCGAATCGCCGCCATTAAAATCGCTCCGCCTGGAGTTTCATAACAGCCGCGCGACTTCATTCCGACAAAGCGATTTTCAACCAGGTCAATACGTCCAATCCCATGCTCGCCGCCGAGTTCGTTTAATTGTTCAAGCAGTCCGACACCGGTAAGCTGGTGTTGGCCGTTCAACGAAACCGGAATGCCGCTCTCAAACCCAATGGTCACTTCGGCGGACCTTGAAGGCGCGTCCGCGGGGCTCTTCGACAGCATCCAGATATGATCGGGCGCTGCGTTGGCTGGGTCTTCGAGTTCGCCGCCTTCATGCGAAATATGCCAGATGTTGCGATCGCGGCTATAGATCTTCGTTGTGGACTGCGCGATCGGTACGTTATGCGTGCGCGCGTATTCAATGGCATCTTCGCGCGAAATGATGTCCCATTCGCGCCATGGAGCAATCACGTGCAGATGCGGCGCAATCGCCTTGTAAGTCAGTTCAAAACGGACCTGGTCGTTCCCTTTACCCGTGCAGCCATGCGCCAGAGCATCGCAGCCGGTGCGCAGCGCCACTTCAGCTTGGCGTTTAGCGAGAAGCGGACGCGCGATGGACGTTCCGAGCAGATATTTGTGCTCGTAGACCGCGCCCGAACGCACTAATTTCCACAGATAATCGGTCACGAACTCTTCACGCATGTCCTCAACATGCACTTCAGAGGCGCCAGTCTTCAGAGCCTTCTCTTTTAGCCCATCCAGTTCCTCACCACCCTGGCCGATATCACCGCACACTGCCACAATTTCGCAATTGTAATGCTCCTTCAGCCAAGGGATAATAATCGAAGTATCGAGGCCGCCGGAATAGGCAAGCGCAACTTTTTTCGCAGTCACTCTACTCATTTATTTTTTGTGTCTCTCCAGGATATTGAAACCGAGGTGGATGCCTAACGCTCCCTTGCGGCCGCGGCTCCGCTAGCTTATTGCAATAGCGTAAGCAGCAGCGCTTTCTGCACGTGTAGGCGATTTTCGGCTTGGTCGAAAACGACGGAATGGGGCGATTCCATCACCTCATCGGTCACTTCAAGCCCCCGCTTTGCCGGGAGGCAGTGCATAAATATTGCATTCTTCCCCGCATGGGACAGTAACTCGTTATTCACTTGAAAGGGCGCGAAAACGCGTCTGCGTTCTTCCGCTTCCGCCTCTTGCCCCATGCTTACCCACACGTCCGTGTAAACGGCATCCGCCGAGTCAACGGCTGCGAACGGATCGGTTGTAATCGTGATCTCTGCGCCTGATTCATGCGCAAGCTGTCTGGCACGTTCAACAATTTCAACAGCCGGTTCATAACCTGCGGGAGTGGCGATGGAGCAATGAATCCCGAGCCGGGCGCAACACAGCACAAGCGAATGCGCTACGTTATTACCGTCGCCCACATAGGCAAGCTTCAGGCCGCGCAACCGTCCGAAATGCTCCTTCAGCGTGAACATATCCGCGAACGCCTGGCAGGGATGATAAAGGTCGCTTAGCGCATTTATGACGGGGATTCCAGACCAGTGCGCGAGCTCATCAACGGTATTTTGAGTAAACGTGCGGGCTACGATCAGGTCCGTCCAGCGCGCCAGATTTCGCGCCACGTCCTTGAGCGGCTCCCGATTGCCTATGGGGCCGATTTGCGTGACGCAATCTCCACCAAGTTGCTTAATCGCCAACTCGAAAGTCATGCGAGTACGGAGAGAAGGCTTTTCGAACAGCAGCGTAATGTAGCGGCCCTTCAAAGCCGAGGCATAACGCTGGCGCGACTGCTTAACCTGCTGCGTGAGGTTGAGCAGCCCGGAAAGCTGCTCGGTTGAAAGGTCAAAGTCGTGGCGAAGGGTGCTCGGTCCGACTTGGGATTCCGGCTGTAACATGGGCACGGTCACTGTCCGCTTCTCCTAGTGAGGTTTTATTCACTACTATGAATAATTATACACTAGGAGCCTGAGGGAGCGGTCTTCAAGCGTAGGTTTCGACCGCGAGCACCACGCGGTCACGTCCGCCGTGCTTCGCTTCGTACAACGCCGTATCCGCCGCTTTGACCAAAGTCTCGAAATTTTGCGCGTGTTCCGGAAACATCGCTACTCCAATAGAAGCGGTAACCATGCCGATGGGCCGTCCTCCCGATTTAAGCTCCAGATGCTTGACCGCTTCGCGTATCTCCTCCGCACGGCGCAGCGTTACTTCGAGTGGAGCTTCAGGCAAAATGATCAGGAACTCTTCGCCCCCGTAGCGGCAGGGAATGTCTTCTCTTCGAACCTTTGACCGGGCGATATTCCCAAACTCGCGCAGCAGCATGTCCCCCGCCTCATGGCCGAACGTGTCGTTGAAATGTTTGAAGTGGTCCAGATCGACCATGATCGCGCCAACCGTTCTCTCGTTTCTCGCGGCGCGCCGAATTTCACGCTCAAGCGACTCCTCCATATACCGCCGATTGAAGAGACCGGTCAGCGCGTCACGAATGGATTGAGCCCGCAAGGCATCGCGCAGCTTCAAATTTGCAAGTGCGAGGCCCACTCTGTCCGCAAACGTCACCGCCAGCTGCTGCTGATTTTCGCCAAAATTCTTTGTTCCGGCTGGAAGCGAAAGATGCACCACTCCGAGCGCCTCTCCTTGCGCCATCATCGGAACGCAAAGAGAGCTTCCAGCGAAATCCGGCATCAGGTGAGCGCATCTGATCCCCGCGCTTGAATCGGTCCCATGTTGCACCCGCCCTCGCCGAAGGGCCCAACAGTGATCCGGTGGAAAGATCTGTTCGGAACTCGCCGAATCTCCCCAAGTGACGACCGCCTCCACGAAATTGCGCGATGCTTTCATAACGCCCAACATGCCCCAGCCACTGCTAAACAGTTGTTGCGCGTACCGGTTGATTACGCTCTGCGCTTCGTCTTCGTCGAGACAAGTCTGTAGCATCTCGCTCATCTCGCTCAGCAGTACCGTCTCCTGGCCGTGCATCTCGAGCTCCCGCACCCATCCGGTAAGCTGCGCATTGGCATTCTCAAGCGCCTGTTCCGTATACTTTCGGGCTGTTAGGTCACGGGAAATGGCAAGGATTCCCGTCAGTTTTGTGTCCGCGTCATAAAGCGGAAACGTCGATGTGCTCACCCACGCATCGCCCAGTTCCTCCGACGCCTCAATTTGTTCCTTATGAAGAACCGGCTCGCCAGAGCGCATCACATCCGATTCATCCTGCTTGACGGCGGCCGCGTACTCCGGTGTAAAAAAGTCCACCTCCGTTTTACCCACTGCCTCACCCGGCTCATTCAGAAAGAGCCGTTCCGCAAGCGAGTGATTGATCCTGGTAAAGCGGCCTTCCAGATCCTTGAACGCCACGTGATCCGGCAGATTTGCGAGCAGAGTGGAGAGCAGGTGCGTCGTCTGTTTCAGACGCGACTCCGCTTCTTTATGATGTGCTTGTACTTTCTGTATCTCGAGAACGGCCAGCCTGAATAGGAACAGTCCTCCCAGGAAGCTGAGTAATGGAATACCCACCACCAGGCCGAGTGGCTCCCGGCTGCCGCGCCAGAAATGGTGCAGCAACCAGCCTTGGAGAATGACGGCAGATAACGACAGCACGCAAGCAATGCAGACCGCCCGAACGGCCCGGTTACGCGAAGCGAGGGACTTCGACGGCTCCAGAACCGGCGGGCTGTCTGGCGTCAAATGCGCCGTCTCCAAATGAGTGATTGCCTTCACCGGTCACTTTGCTTTTCTCTGAATCGGCAGTTGCGGCCCGCAACTTGAGATTGGCCAGTCAGATAGAGACTAGAACTCCTATCACTTCTAAGTATTAGAATCGTGGCCGTATTCTCGTTTGGGTGTTAGGCATTGGCAAAGCAGGTGCTAAGAAGAGTTGCCCGCTCATCATGCCATTCGGACAAATACCCGGCCCGCTCGGCCGAATCGGCGGTGATTTGCCATCGGATGAGCAAAATCAGCAGCCAACGCACAGCCCCGGCGGCATAGCGCCTGGTAAAGGCGTGTTTTGCTCAGCCGTGCCCCTCGGCGAGAAAGAGATTTCTCGAAGCAGAGCTAAAGATACGCCGGATGTGCCTAAATCTGCCACGGCGCCGGCTCCCGTAGCGCCAAAGACGACAATGCCTCCCTTCGTAAACGCGGGTCCGAGCACTCATCCTGCGTTGCCCGTTAGCGGCTGCGGCGCAGGCGTGTTTTTCAGCGTTCCGCCTACTCAGGCGACAACCGGCATTCTGCTGTCGGCGGCGGAAGTCGCAAAGAGGCGAGCCGATGTTGCCGCCGCCGTGACTAAGTCCAGACCAGCGCGGCCGCTGGCTTCAGCCAATTTGGAGCACTGGTTGGATAACAGCGGCTCGATAAAGATAATGCCTACCGCGCCCTTCACCACATTCGGCAGCGGACTCATTGATTTCCTATTCGACAAAGCACGGCCGAAGTTTGAGAAGGCAGTTACAGAAAGACTCAAGAATCCCAGCCACCCACAGGGATCGCTGCTTCCGGTAGGCGCCGTTCGATTCATTCAATACCGGGACGACCCGCGTCCCCTTATGAATGGACCCGGGTTTGCGCCAGATCTGGCAATCGCGGTGGGCGCTTATCTCATCCATTCCGCGATTTGGGTGAAGGTCACGTCCGCGACGACCAGCGGCTTGATTTTCAAGGACACTACCTATACCGTCGAGATCGTTCGCTGGTGCGTTCAGGTGATGGACACCTATGATTGGAACGTCGGAGCCATCACGAAGATGCTCGTACCAAAATCGGAGTTGGCGAACCTGGCGCTTCCCCCAGAGGCCATTACCATTGGTCCTGAGCTGCCAGTTACGGGCGAGGTCGTCGTGACGCTACATGACGCTTACTTCCGCGACCTGGAAGTTTCCGGCGGCGGAAAATCATTTCTTGTTTACACGGAACCATTCGACGCACCCACCAGTAAAGGCCTGCGGGACCCATTTGTAGTTAAGATCTAATGCTCTTGTGGCTTCCGCGCCGTAAAAGCGAGTACCCGAACGGCATGCGGCAGCCGGATGGTCTTCGATAAGAGGACCTGCCCGTCAACTGCTGGGCCGGGCGGCCAAATGCGGAATATACTTGGCCCTGCTGGGGTTTCAATAAAGCGCATACCGGGTTCAACGGCGAAAGCGCCGATACACACATTCACTTCAAAAGCTTCGGTTGGATCGTCCGCCATAATGATCGAACCCCGATGCGCCGCGGTAAGGACCATCTGCCGCATTGGATTGTTCGCTTTGGCGGGCAGTCCGACTGAGAACTGCTCTTTGAGGCTCGCGCCGTTTGGAAGCTTTGATACAAGCGGCATTGGCTGAGACGAAACCTGCATGCCGCCGGGTATCGGCAAAACCTGCTTGAGAAGTTCGAGAAGTCCCGATTCGAAATCGATATAAACGTTGTCGGGAGATGAGATCGGCGACCCAGATTCCACCGGTCCCACATGGTTGAAAAGCCCCGCATCGCGACCGCTGCCGTTCCGCACTTCATAGCTCACATGAAGCCGATCCCGGTCAGCCCGGACCGAGCACTCGAAGCTAAGCTGAATCTTGCTGGGCATCACGGATTTCCCCCTGGCCGGATTCCCGCGGGAGTGGGATCGGTAGGATTCACCGGACCACCGAAGTGATTGTCCCGGGTTCCGTACTGGGGTCCAAGATCGTTGCGAAGCGAATTCTCAGTCGGATAGTCGCCGCTGTGGCTACCCGCTCCAACTGCCATCGCTTCACCCTCCGCCATGGCTGGCTCAGAAGCCGGCGCACTGGGATCCGTACCCGTGAAGTTATTTGTTCCTTCGGCATTTCTTAACGCATGAATCATCTCGTGTCCAAGCATAAGCTGTGCCGGGAAAGGTAACGTGCCGCCCGAATTGTCGAAGGCCGTACCGTTCGCAGCCGGATTGTAGGTGATCGTCGAACCAGTACCGGTGCCATCCTTCGCATCGGAAGTGGAACCCGGGGTAGTGCCCGCATTGTTTGCGACAGTCGAAAATACGATATTGACGGGTTTACCAGCCGCCTGCAGACGGGCGAACAGCGCCTGGCCGCTGGGCGTCATCCCAATCAGAACCAAATCGCGCACAACCTGCTGCTGAAACGCAGGGCTGCCGGTGATATTGATGACGCTCGGAATTGCGAACGCGGGATCTCCAATTTCAACCGTGGGCCATCCGGGCGCCGTGATTACTCCGCCATGAATGGTGAGGTCGGTAAGGCGGGCTGCGGGCAGACCGTTGATGAGTACCGAAAACGCCCCTTTCACAACGACATCGGGAGCTCCAACACACGTCGCTAAGTCCGAAACTCGCGCCGCATTCAAACTGCCAGTCATCACGTTTAGCGAACAGGGCGGAAGAATGGGACCGCCCACGTGCGGAACGAGAACGGTCACCTGCGGACAGGTGTGAATGTCGGAAACTCGGGCGGCTGGCGGCATGATTGATTCCGAAATCCTCTAATTTACGGATCGTCCGGCGCGTCGATGAGAGGCATTAGCGGCGGGATAGGAGGCACGGCTCCTATTGGATTCAGATTGATCATCGGGACGCCAATCACAGTCACCCCGCTTGGCCCGATCACAATCGAGTTGACCCCTGCCATCAGCGTGATCGTTTGCTGGGCTTGGAACGTGATGGTCTTCGCGATTACCAGTTCATCTCCGGAGACCTGAACTGAGCGGCCCCCGGAGTATTGTGCGCCGGAATCGCCGACAACGGTGACAGATTGTTTACCTTCGATTTTTCCCCGGTCATCGTTAAGAACGTGAAGATTGTGGTTCTTGAACACTTTCTCTTTCACGTCGCCCTGCTTGTTGCCGTTCTTGTCCACGCCGCCAGTCGTGATATGCCGGTCGCCTCCGACGCTTACGAACTGGCTCGCCTCGACGCCTTCGACCATGGTCCGCTCCGCATGAATTTCCAGGCATTCATGCCCTTTCTTATCCTCGAAGCGGAGCATGTTGAAGTTTTCCGAGCCGCCATGAGGACTACTGCGGGTCTTCACGCCGCTTTGAGTTTTATTGTCCGGCAAACTGAACGGAGGGAGATTGTCGCCGTTATAAACGGACCCGATGATTATCGGACGGTCGAGGTCGCCTTCAAGAAAAGATACCACCACCTCGTCGCCCACGCGCGGGATCCACTGGTGTCCCCAGCCACGGCCGGCCCAAGGCTGTGCCACGCGAATCCAGCAGGCGTTCTTTGCTTCCCGATCCCACGGAAAGCGAACTCGAACTCGTCCATATTTGTCGGGCCAGATCTCTTCCGTGGGTTCAGGGTTCCCGTCGATTACACGCGCTGTCTGCGGACCGGGTGCTATCGGTTTCGGAGTAGACCTTGTGGGGACGAAGGGCACTGAAGCCGGTATGCACGCGAAGCTGTTGCTGTAAGCCGGGCCGCCAATCGCTCCATCGGTAACATAACCGGGGCTCTGGCGCGCCTTGTGGCTTACAGATGTAAGCAAATAAGGACCGCCTGGAATCTGCGCTTCTCCAGCGACGGTAAATTTATGCCCCGAAACCATAGCTCTACCTGTCGATTCACCCGAGTTGACGACATGGTTGTTCTCGTCCTGCTCCATCCGAAGCCGAACGAGTTTCGTACCTTCCGGCCTCACATTATCCAATCGTTCCTGCGGCTTGTTGAATTTTTTGGCATAGTCGCCCGGGTAATCGAATACGTCGAGCGTCTGGTTCTCGGGTGTCACATGAAGAGACGATTCGGAAACTTCGAGCGATTTTTTGGGAACTTCAAAGTGGGAATCGCGCAGAGTCCACTTGCTGCTCAGAATCCTTTGCCGCGTGTCCCACGTCCGCACCACATCCTCGAATAGCCTGAGCCCCGCGTCCGAATCGAACCTGAAGCTGGACTGCCGCGGACAGTCCTTAATAGCGCTGTCCGGATCCGTTAAAACGAGTACATGGGTTCTGTCTTCCTTATGCTCAAAATGATAGGCGATGCCCTCATCCTCCATCAATCGGCTCAGGAAATTCAAATCCGTCTCACGATACTGGACACAGTAATCCCACTTCGTGTATTCGCGGCGCAGGTCGTTCCGGAGAAACGCTTTATAACCCAGTTCCTCCACTACCGCTGTGATGATCTCTGGAACCGTTTTGTCCTGAAATATCCGGCAGTCGGATTTCATTTCCAGAAACGCGAACCATGGAACCATCTCCGCCCTGTAATAGGCCAGACGTTCGTCCCGTCCCGCGATCGTGAAGCTTTTCATCAGCCCGTTCAGGAACCGCGTCTTGCCATCGGCGAGTTCCACCTCGATCGCAATGGCTTTTCCGAGCAGCTTCTCCGGGCCGATCTTTCCGGGCATACCCGCCTGTACGTCGGACACTAGTTTCAACTCGAAGCGATAGGGGCGCGAGATCTCCTCCGAACCAGAGAAGCTGTTTATCATCAGGACGTCGAAATCGAGCGGCGTGAAAACCTTTAAGAGCCGCCCAGTCTGTGTAATCTGCTCCATTGCCTTAGCTTCCGCCCCTTCTCATCAGGAGGCGCACCACAATCCAATATGATCCGGAAGGATTTCTTTTTCACTAAATCTAAACCCTTCGGATAATTGAAAGAGCACGCCGCTTTGAAAACGGAGAGGAACGGTTCCATTTCTCTCGCTCGGCTTCGTTCCAGCACGACAGCGGCCAATCTATTATTGGTGGGAGGAATGCAACAAGCGTTGAGATTGCGGGATTCGTGGCTTAGCTGGTAATCTTCTGCCCGAGTCTTACTTGCGAGGCTTCGCCGCTATAGCGCGTACCGGTTCGGCCGATGCCGCAGCGGTCCTGGCCGGTAACCAACGGCAGTCCGCGCCTACCATGTTGACCATGGTGTGCCGTTCCAAATTCTCGGCTTCTTTGGTGAAGACGAGGCAGTTCCGGTCCGCATCGATGTCGGCCTGAATCCAGTCGCCTGAACTCACCTGATCCGTTGCAATCAGGTTTGAGACGGGGTGGACCAGCAGCCGTTCAATGGCGCGCTTCAGGTGCCGCGCTCCGTATTTCACATCGGTGCCCTGGCCGAGTAGGAATTCTTTCCCGCCATCGGAGACGGTGAAGACGAAAGAGCGCTCGGACGGCGATTCGAATATACGCTGCTGCACTTGCGCCAGTTCCAAATCGAGGATGCGGCGCAGTTCGGGTTGGCCTAGCGGTTTGAACACCACTACCTTATCGATGCGGTTCATGAACTCCGGCGTAAACTTGCGGCGAGCTGCTTCGACTCCGCTTTTCGCCAGTTTCTCGTTGAGTTCCTGGCTGACTTCGACGTTGCCGTCCGCGAGAGCGGCGGCCCGGAAACCTAGCTTAGGCGAAATCAGATTGCTCATCTCGGCCGCGCCCAAGTTACTGGTCATGAAGATCATGGCGCGCGAGAAATCGACTTTGCGGTTATCACCCAATGTCAGCGTGGCTTTATCCAATACGCCGAGCAGCAGGTTCCACAAAGCGTCGCTGGCCTTCTCGATTTCGTCGAAAAGGATAAAGCTCAGCTTCATCGTATCCGTATGGAACTGGTTGATGACTTCCTGGCTCAGAAGCGGATGCGTCTCGCGGTGTCCCAGGTATCCGGGAGGCGAGCCGATCAGTTTTGCAATCTCATGGCTGTGCTGAAACTCGGCGCAATCGATTTTGATCACAGCGCGGGGATTGTTAAGCAGAGCTTCCGCCGTTGCTTCGACCGTCCGCGTCTTCCCCGAACCCGTCGGTCCCAGGAAAAGAAAGTTGCCAACTGGACGGCCAGGAGCCGTTAAGCCCGTGACGTTCATCTGGTAGATGTTGACGATCTGTTCGACCGCCTCTTCCTGCCCGACTACCAGTTTTAGCAGCGTCTTTTCTAACGATTCGGCGTCTCTGCCCGTCCTTGTGGGATCGAGCACTTGTCTGAGCCGGCTCATACGCGGTGTCCCCTTTTTTCTTCGCCTGCTGAGTCCTTCAGCGTTCTTGTCATCGGCTAACATTTGGCACTCCAAGAGCGAATCTTGTTCACTTCCGGAACAAGTAGGAGCAACCAATCTGCCAAAGCCCGGGGCGCGTTTTCGAACCGCTACTACCGCTAAGGAATGTTCCTTCGTTTGGACAGCGTCTCGTCCTTACCCGAATTAGGCTATGCCTGATTAGTTCTTTTGAGGCCGGGAAGGTCTCACCTCAACTCGACTAATTAGTGTGCGGGCGGGCATCCGTAAAATGCCGAGTACGATCTCCGCGACATCTTCAGGGGCAATCTTCCAATCGGATTTCTGATGCGGTTCGTGTCCGCCAAAACCGGTATCGACGCTGCCGGGCATGACGTAGCTAACGCGGATATTATCGTTCCGGTGATCGAGCATCATCGCCTCGCTAAAGCCGTTGAGACCGAACTTCGAGGCGTTGTAGGCGGCTCCGCCGAGGAACGGATTCTTGCCCGCCAGGCTGCTGATGTTGATGATCGAACCGCCCCTACTCTGATGAAAACGCTCGATTGCGGCATGGCTGCAATAAAAGGACCCGGAGAGATTTGTGGCGATAACCTGGTCCCATTCTTCGACCGTGAGTTCGCCCGTCGCGCGGAACACGCCGAAGCCTGCATTGTTAATAAGGATGTCGAGTTTCCCGATCTCTTTGTCGGTAAACTCGAACAGTCCCTCGACTTGTTTGCTGTCGCTGACATCGGCGCGCTGGGCGGCAATCTTACCGCCAGGGTTCTTTTCGAGATCCTTTAAAGCTTGATCGAGGGAGGCTTGGTCGCGTCCGCAAATTACGACAGCCGCTCCTTCCGAAAGAAGAGCGCGGGCTACTTCGAGGCCGATGCCTTTCGAACCTCCGGTGACGAGAGCTTTTTTGCCATCCAGGAAATGGGTCATTGGTGGTGAACGTCCTTTCACTCCATGAATACCAAGCGGTGAGTTACAGCCACCGCCGAAACCGAGCCGGAAGCGTCAGCGACCGATCGTTTCTCATTCCGGCGAAGTGTAAGAAATCAGCCCGCTCTTGCGACTGTTCTAAGTGGAAGTCAAAAATAACTCCTGTGGATGATAATGACGAGTTGTACAAGGACGCCCGCGCAACCTGTGGGGCGGCCATCCAGCGGCTCGCTAGAGGTTATGAGGCCGACCCGGAACGGCGGCGTGACCTGGTGCAGGAAATTCACGTTGAGCTTTGGCGCAGCCTCCGTTTGTTTGATCGCCGCTGCAGCTTGCAAACGTGGGTCTACCGGGTGGCCCACAACGTGGCGGCGTCGCATATCGTACGCGGGCGGCGTATGTTGGCCCGGTTAGTGGATCTCGATGTGCTGGAAACAGAGCCAGGGTTCACGCGGTCAACATCGGAAGCGTTAGGCATACGCCTTTTTTCCGCAACTTGGTAGGTCACTGATTTCCCGTGATCCGGAGTCCACTCCTGTACCGAAAGGGTGCGCACTGGGGTGCGTCCTGGGATAAGCGAGCTTGGATACCGGCTGCCACACCGGAGTTGATGCGCGGCAACGCATTCGGTTTTTTACGGGCAGGTCGGCTTTTGGTCGTAATCCAAGTGGTAGTACCCCGACCAGCGAGGCTCTCCTTGATACGCCTTCTCGGTCCAAACGGCGAACTTTATTCCTTCGCTCGTCGCGCAAGAAGAGAAGACTTCATTGTGACCGTCTTGATCTAAATCCACCCTCGCCAAACCATTCACGATTCTCGGGTTCAT
>JALYVD010000329.1 GCA_030853405.1 Acidobacteriota bacterium
CGGAAATTTACAACCCCGAGCAGACGTTGCGCCTCGTCGAGGGCATAAACGTAGTAGATGGTCTCAACATGGCTGGATTGGTGTCGAAGATAGCTGATTGCCTCGTCGATTGTCATATCAGGGCGGAGGCGGGCGAAATGAGGATTCATTAAGCCGCCGGCGGCGTCTTCTTTATAAGCAAGAAGAGCGTTCACCTCGCGGCGCGTCACGTCGTCTAACTGCGCGGCCAGGCCACCGCGCTTTTCTCCTGGAGCGAGTTGAAGGACGTCGGCGGCATCGTCCGGAGGCAGGAGCCGCAACCAGACTCGCCGCTCGCCTTGGGGAAGCGCCAATAACAAGCCGGCCTGATCTCGACTGCTCAGATGGAGGAAAAACTCATCGGCCTGGTCGCGTGGAAGATCCTCGAATGCTTCCACGCGCTCTTCTTCCGACAATTCGCTCCATTCCTGAAGCAGTGCGGCGCCCGTCATGACTATCAACGAGAATATCGGTTCAAGGTTGCAATAAATTCGGAAGCTGTGCGAGGAGCATGAAGCTTACCCATGACGATTTGGCGATTGTTCAATCGCTTCCCGTATAGCGCTTTATTTTCGTCAATATCGTCGCGGAGAGTTGCGCCGTTGAGCGATACGCCGGCAAACACCCCGCGCGAACGGGACCACGACAAAATCTGCGCCGTCATCTTTGCATCCGTTTCAGCCGATGCGGTTCGCCCCACAGGTCCGGCGGCAACGTCCGCACTGGCCCCTAGCGTGAATTTGCTCTGTAGCAACCGGTGCATTCCGGTTTCATTCATCACCAGTAGAATCACATCCGTTTCAGATGCGCCTATCTGCCAGCCGATGCTGCCACCTTCCATTCGCAGGGCGCCCGGCGAGCTCCATCCGAAATTCCCTTCGCGACATGAGAGAAAGCCGCGCCCATACTTTCCACCAACCACAAACGCGGCTTTCCTGACGCCTGGTACGACCGCGATGCAATGCGCTCTATTCAATAAGTCTTGAGGGATGCCTTTATCGGGCGTGCTCATGATCTCATTGAGAGTTACCGTCGCGCTGCCGAGGCGCTCTGAAACTGTTTCAGCGTGAGCGGTTGCCGAGAAGCTGAGCATCGCGGTGATGCCAGCGATTAAAGTCACAGTACGATATGCCATTGTTTATCTCCTGAAAGTGAATTCTTGGTTTACTCGTGGACGTAAGGCTCCGGTGCTGTTCGAGCAGCGCGGTTGTTCTACGCCGCTCTAAGATGTCGGAAAGCCAATAAGCCGTTGTAGCTAGGAAGGTTTTCTTGACAATGCAGGCAGTAGCGCGTCCACGGCACCACCTTCAGACGCTTCTCAGGTATTGACTCGTCGCATTCTTCACAGATGCCATAGTCTCCGAGATTCAGGCGGTCAAGCGCGGCGTCGATTGCCTTTATCTTTTCGTAGGCAAAGTTATTGTGCCGAATCGCAAGAAACTGCTCATGGACAATGGGCGCTTGATCCTCGAGCGCCACGCGGCCGCTGTTCAAGCTTTCTAAGCGACGGCTTAGCTCAAATAGAATTTGTGCTTTCTCCGTAAGCAGCAGTTGTGAATACTGCTGTGTTCCGTTCATTGTGGCGTCGGAGATACCGATACTCTGTGGGTGGGACATGATTGATAATTCCTTTCTACGCTGCTGACAAAGTGAAATTTGTTTCGCAAGCATGGAATGCAATTGATATGCCAGTCCCGAGATGACGGGAAGTTATTGAAAAGTTGGACAGAACCGTGTTTCCGTTTTCCGGGCTTGCCCTAAAACGGCCCATCACTGCCTACTTTGAGGCAACCCAGCAAGATCGACGACAAGCGCCATGCGTCCGCCACGGCGCACTTCGCGCTCGGCACGTTCGAGAAACAGCTTGCGAGCAGTCCACCGCTTGCGTTGCTCCATTCTCGCAACAGCTTCGACCTCCTTGGCATACCAGTCGTAACAGCCCGGAAGGCGGACGATGCGTGCGCGCTCGATAGGATAGCGGCTTAGGACTGCATTCCCATGCAAACCGCGGTATCGTGTTGGATCAACACTGAGGTCTTCCGAAAGGCGCTGTTCCTCATTCTTGTCCGGCAGATTGATTTTCTCAACGCCCAGATCGAATACTGGGTCCACTTCGACAAACTCAACCCCGTACGCGTAATTCATGTGGGGGGCAGCAGCCAAATCGCGCGAGACATCACGGTATTCGGTGCGCTTCATCCCTAAGTTGACTTCATTGAGGATGAGGACGTCGGTTTCCTGTAACTTAGTGAAGCTGCTCGCGAACGACTTCTTTGTTATTGCCGGCTCGATTTTCATATCCGGAGTCCTGCTGGAAGTGTTCTGGATTTCCCAGTGCCGATTCGATCAGATCGAAATTGAGGCCGCGCTCAATATTCCAGGATGCCGCCCGGAGAATGGGACCCAAACCTTTGACCGCCGGCCGGTGTGGCCGGTTATCATTCACATTGTTTTCAATGAACGGAGTTGTGAGTAGCTCGTTCAGTTTTTCCGCCAACGTACCTTTCGGTTCCGCTATCGTCGCGGGATCTTTTAATTCATCAAACGATAGAAGTCGTGGTTCCGCCTCTGTTGCCGTATTCGGAATGGGCGTTTGTTTGCGCGAAGGCCGCTCTGACGAACAGGCTAATGGAAACGATCCACAGCATCCTCGGCATCATGGCCTACACGGCTGTTCGCTATTCTGCCGCGCGCGATCTGAAGCCGGTGGGCAGGTATTCGCGTCAGCCTGAATATCGCCGATCAGTGCATGCTGATCAGTAAATGATGTTTCGCTTCGCCTGGAGGCCTTTTGCGGCCGATGCGCAACGCCTGATCCGATTCGAGCGAATGCTACCATGGTTCCACAACCAAAATTAATTCTGCTTCAGTGTAGCTGTAATGCACGTGCGTCCTTACGAAATCCTCCGGGCAAACCTGAGACGTGTTCAACCATCAACTGAACTGCGGAACCCAATTCTAGTGGCGCCATTGGCAATCGGCGCGGCAACTCTGATTCGGGTTGCTTTAGATCCAGTGTTGAAGACTCAGGGGCCATATCTCTTTTTTGCCATAGCAGTTGTAATAGCCGCGTTGTACGGCGGCATCTGGGCTGGCATCAGTGCAATTGTTCTAAGCGTTCCTGTTTGCGATTATCTGTTTATCGAGCCGCGATACGCATGGTTCATTCAGGACGGCCGGCCTGATGTGATAATGCTCGTCTTGTTCGCCTCGTTAGGGGGGCTTACAACCTTCCTGATCCATCGTTTCCAACAAACCAGAAAACGGCTCCGACAATCGCTAATCGATCTTCGCCGCACTGAATCGGAGCTCGAGATGATCGACTCGACCGTTCCGGAAGCTCTGTTTTCGGCGACGGAAGACGGCGCTGCCGAGCATCTGAACGGTTTCCTCGCCAAATACTCCGGCCGGGAGTTACAAACGTTACTTGGACGCGGTTGGTTAGATTTGGTCCATGCAGATGACCGGGACGCATTTCGCGCTGAGTTATCGGGCCACGCCGATCAGTTCGAGATGACTCTCCGGCTTCTCGGGTCCGACGGCAGGTTTCGGTTATTTAAGTGTCACTCACTTCGGCGAACAGATTCCGGTCGCAGGATCGGAAAGTGGTTTGGAGCCTGTTCCGATATACATAACGAGAAGACCGTCGCGGCGGCACTCGAGCGCCGCACGCATGAGTTGGTCCGGTTGAATGAAGCCTTGGAGCGCTTTGCGTACACGGCGTCTCACGACCTCCAAGAACCATTGCGCACCATTGGGGCAATGACCCAGCTCTTTCTAAGCCGTGCTGGAGGAACGTTGGACGCGGAATCCTCCGAGATTTTAGCCCTTGTGGTTACCGGAGTTGACCGAATGAAGCGGCTGATCCGGGACATCATGGCCTTGGCCCACGCGGCGAAAGCCGGAGAAAGTCGCGCAGAGGTGGATACGCGGACCATAGTCGCATCGGCGATTGCGAATCTCGGACACGCTATCAAAGAGAGCGGCGCGAATCTATTCATTGGAGAATTGCCAATACTCAGCGCGAACGAGACTGACATGCTTCGTCTGTTCCAAAATCTCGTCGCAAACGCCATAAAGTACCGCGCCGACAGAGCGCCTGAGATTCATATTTCATCAGCGGCGCGCGGTGAGGAGTTCGTCTTTTCCATTAAGGACAATGGGATCGGTATCGATCCACAGCACTGCAATGAGATCTTCGAACCCTTTCGCCGGCTGCATGGGCAATCAGAATATGAAGGAAGTGGTCTCGGCCTCGCAGCTTGCCGGCGGATTGTTCAATCAATGAGTGGAAGGATATGGGTGCAATCGACACCCGGGGAAGGATCGACTTTTTTTTTCACGATTCCGAAGCACAGTAGCCGTGAGAGTAATGAGCCAGGCAGCGGCTTTCCGACGGCCGCATTTGAACGCGAGATAAACCTGGCCCATGGGACCGTCGCGTTGCGCTCCATCGGCACAGCATCTGGTCCGGACCGGTGAAATAGACGGGTTGAGCCGACACCGGTTCAGCTTTCGCGGAACTGGCGCCGCTGCTTGAAATCCCCGTAACTTCCCTCCACGATGGTCACCCCCGCAAGGGAAGCCAATGGCTCCCCCTGAGAGACGATATGGTCGATGCAAAGTTGTGTGTCAAGCCACAAGTTCAGTGTTGTCCTGTGATTCGGTCTCACGTTCCGCCCGCAACCAATCTTCCTCGGCAGAGCCCTCGGGACACCCTTTCTGAAGCCATAAATCATAGGCGCGGGACTCGATGTCTCGAGAGCTTCCCGCTCTCTTCTCGCGACCAGCAAAAGAGCGTTGTTCGTCGATGCACTCTAACATTTTGGCTTCTCTTAATTTGCTCATGTTCTAACTTCCTTTCGTTACTAACTTTGTTCGTGGCAAATTGCGGCCGCTACGCCCGCAATCGCTCGCAATAGATAATGCATGTGCCATGCCAATCTCGCGCAGCGCTCAAACCAGTGGAAGAAAACAACATTGCCGGAAGAATTGGATGAAGCGAAACTGCTTTCAACAATTGATGTGCCGATTCGTATAGTGCGCGCTGGGCCAAACCTCCACTGCCGTGGCTTTGGAGGCAATACGATTTCGCTCCTGCAGCTTTCGCGAATGAACACTTGTGCTGCCCGAAAACCGCCATCCCTGTTCCTTTTCAGGCAATCAAAAGGCCCTCCGAACGCCAATGACATCCCTAAGCGCCCGGCAATTGCTGGATGAAACGCATGGCCGCTGGATTGCACTCATAATTTCGCCCGAATAAAGGAAACTATGTTGTCAAATTTCGAGAGAACGCCAGAAGAGGGCCGGACATCCCTGCCATCCACCGAGAATTATGCGCTACAGCAGAACTCATTTCGCAGCTCTGCCGCGTTGACGATAAAGTTGCTGCTGATCGGCGGCGGTCTGTTTGGGTTGATCTGGATGCTCGACACATTTCTCGCATCGTGAGAAGGCTGATGAAGCACAGAGCAATGCAACGAACGGCCAACAGGAAGCCGAAAGGGGAATCCGCTTCCTCGTCAATCGCTTCCTCATCAATCAGGGAGCGCGGCGTGCAGCACATCGTATATGACGAGTTGCAAAGCGCACTTAAAGAGATCGAGCGGCTGAGGCGCTCGAACGAAGAGCTAGAACGATTCACGGCCGTGGTCAGCCACGATCTGCGTGAGCCTCTCCGAATGGTATCCGCGTATGCTCAGTTGCTCGCCCAGCGGTATCAAGGAAGGTTTGACGCGGATGCGGATGAGTTCCTGGAATTTGTCGCAAGCGGCGCCGAGTGGATGACGCAACTTGTTTCCGACCTGCTGGAGTATTCAAAGGCCGGCAACGAACGAAAGCGCCTTGTCTCAGTGGATTCTCAACGTTCACTTGATTCCGCGCTGCGCAATCTACGTGTGTCCATAGAGGACTCCGGGGCGATCATCATCTCGGAGCGTTTGCCCCAAGTTCTGGCAAACGATCAACTTACACGGGTGTTTCAAAATCTGATTGGAAACGCGATCAAGCATCGGGCACAAGCGAGCCCAGGAATTCTAGTGTCAGCTCAGCCAGACGGCGAGGGGCACTGGCGCTTCTCGGTGGCAGATAACGGTATCGGGCTCGACATGTCGCACGCGGATAGACTTTTCAAACCGTTTTATCGCGTGCGCGGCAAAGAAGAGTGTGCCGGGACGGGTATGGGCCTTGCCATTTGCCAGCAAATCATCGATCAGCTTGGCGGGCGGATTTGGGTGCACTCCGAGCCGGGAAAAGGTTCGACCTTCTTCTTTTCTGTACGAGCAGCGCCGGAAACTGTCGCAGCAGTAGAACAACGGAGTGGTTACTCGACGGCGTGTTCCGATTCTTCCTCGTCATGAGCGGTATCAGATCTTTGAATGCCGTGCTTCTCCATACGGTACATCAGAGCTTTGCGGCTAATGTCCAGATACTGTGCCGCGTGGGTTTGGTTGAACTTGAACTTCTCCAGCGCTTTCACGATCAGTTCTTTCTCAATGGCCTCCAGGCTGATGCCTTGCGAGGGAAGCTCTATGTTTAGCGTGTCAACAGAAGGATGTTCGCGACGGAGGAACTGCGGCAGGTGAACGAGCGCGATCTCATCGCCCGGAGTAAGCACAACCAGCCGCTCTACGATGTTCTCCAATTCCCGAATATTGCCAGGCCAGCGGTAATTAGTGAAGTAAGACATCAGAGAGATCGGTAGAACGAGTTTCTCCCGGCCGTGCTTCTGTTTCAATTTCAAAAAGAAGTGCTGCACCAGTTGAGGTATGTCGTCGAGACGCTCGCGCAGTGGCGGCAGTTCCAGTGGAATAACCGAGAGACGGTAATACAGATCCTCCCGAAACGTGCTGTCCTCGATCATGGCCTCCAGGTTCCGGTGCGTTGCCGCGATCACGCGGACATCCACAGTGCTCGCACTCGGCGCACCGACCTTTTCGATTTCTCCCTGCTGGATAAGGCGCAGCAACTTGACCTGCAACTCAAGGGGCATTTCCCCGATCTCATCGAGAAATAGCGTCCCACCGTCCGCCGACTCCACCTTGCCTTTCCTGTGTGCGACGGCGCCCGTAAAGGAACCTTTCACGTGACCGAACAACTCAGATTCCAACAGGTCCTTAGGGATGGCGCCACAATTGATCGTCACAAAGGGCTTTTCGCGCCGGGCGCTATTGAAATGAACGGCTTTGGCCAGCAACTCCTTCCCGGTGCCCGTTTCACCATGAATCAACACGGTTGCCTCGGTTTGCGCGGCCCTTGCGGCCATGTCTAATACGTACAGAAGAGAATTAGACCGCCCGATGATATTCTCAAACCCGTACTTTGCGTCCAGGCTGCTCCGCAAGGAACGGTTTTCTTCGACCAGTTGAAGATGTTCAAGAGCCCGCCGCGCGACGAGCTCCAACTCGTCCGCGTGGACAGGCTTTGTTATGTAGTCGTACGCACCCGCTTTCATCGCCTCCACCGCGCTCTCGACTGTGCCGAATGCGGTGATCATTACGACCAGCACGTCAGGGTAGTCGGTTCGAATGCGCCGCAGCAACTCCATGCCCGGCATTCCAGGCATCTTCAAATCCGTTATCACAAGATCGGCGAGTGACTTCTGAAGAAAACGCAGCGCTTCGGTTCCGTCGGCGGCAGTTCTGGTTTCAAAGCCGGCTTGCTCCAGTTGTACTTGGGTCACGCGCCTTAGGCTCTCGTCATCATCCACCACCAGAACGCGTTTGTTCATTCTTCCAGCCTTTCATGAAGGAGAGGGATCTCCAGTGAGAATGTCATACCTTTGCCGGCGTTCCTGGTGGCGCTCAGAACGCCGCCTTGTCTCGCCGCGATCTGATGAGCGACTGGAAGCCCCAGGCCGGTACCCGATTCTTTAGTCGTGAAGAATGGATCGAATATTTTTTCGAGATCCTTTTCGTTGATACCCGTCCCCTGGTCCTGTACTTCGATTACAGCGTTGCCGTCCTGGCGATGCGCCGAGAGTACGATTTCGCCTCCTTCCGGCATCGCCTGAATCGCATTTATTGTGAGGTTCAGGAGAATTTGAGTGAGCTGCTCAGAGTCACATTCGAGTTCCGTCACGTCGTCGGCGACTTCTTTCCGAAATACAATTTCATTGCGGCGAATCGCATGCTCGGCCAAGGAGATTACGGAATCCAAGATGTCCGCAACTTGCATGCTCGCGAACTCCGGCTCCCGCGGTTTCGCAAAGTTCAGGAAATTCGTCAGTAAGCGATTCAAGCGCCGGGTTTCCTTCTGAATGATTTGGAGAAATTCAATCCTTCGCTCCTCGGACGGAGGCTCACGAAGGAGAACCGCTGAAGCGCCTTCGATGCTCGCCAGAGGATTTCGTATCTCATGAGCGAGTCCCGCGGATAACTGCCCTAGAGCATAGAGACGCTCGGCTCGTTTCATGCGCTCGAAATTGTCCTGCAATTCTCCA
Organism: Acidobacteriota bacterium; assembly: GCA_030853405.1. GTDB lineage: Bacteria > Acidobacteriota > Terriglobia > Bryobacterales > Bryobacteraceae > Bog-105. The sequence goes on from JALYVD010000329.1 coordinate 8,459, forward strand.
TAGACGCGCGACAACTGTTCGGCTGTAACCTGCAAGGTCTTCTTTTGCCTGCGTTCCCGGTCGGCAAGAAGGCCAGCCACCACGCCGGCCACGCAAAACAGGACGACTTCCGCGCACTGATTGACGGAGTAACTTGGATGTAGCTTCCATGTCGCGAGGATTTGCGGCAAGTAGGCCAAACCAGCGAAGACCGCTGCGGAAAGGCCGCCGCGCCACCCAAAATACAAGCCTGCGTACACCACCGGCACGTAGAACAGCCGCTGGATCAAATAGTGCAGTTGAACCATTGAATCGGGTGTAAAGTAATGAACCGCGCTGATGCCCAGAATCGCGGCAATCACGCCAAACACACGCAAGAGGTCTTTCGGCGTCATCTTATTTGTCCGAGAGAATGCCGGTCGGCGATTTCCACACTGTCTCAGGCTCAGGCGAAAGTGAAAAATCGGCCGGCCAGTTCTCCCTTGGAATAATTATCGTCTCAGTCGGAAAACTCATCGAGGTTGCGAGCTCTTTCCGCGATTCTCGTCAGCGAGCGGAGGATTTGACGCTGAAGATCCATCACGGGCGCTCTGATACCGATGGGCAAATCGCTGTGGCGCATGTGTTCAAGGTTCAGCACGTGCACGAGGGTGCGATTCCCCGCTCCAGAAACAACCAAGTGCAGAGGGATGAAGATGCCGGACGCACGGTCGATTGCCGTCGTTTCCAACATGAACGCCGGATTGTCCACCAGGAGAACACGGCAAGGAGGCACGTAGATTTGGAGCGCGCGCTTGACCCTCCGAGCCGCATCGATTTCCGCGGCGATCGAAAGCTGGTCCGCACGAATGGCTCGACGAATTCGAAGCAAAGCGGAATCGAACGGGCTGTCAACGACGAACGACGCCGTGGCCGCCGCGCGGCTTTCCATTGGTATCAGTTTTCCTTGATGCATTGACACGACCGAGTGCAATTCAGTATGTAATCGAGAAACAGAGAAAAAAAGAGGAACTCGGAGACGATGGCCGCAGAAGAGGCCAGGCGCCCGAGTTCCTCATGCTCCGGACAATATGCTCCGGACAATATGCTCCGGACAGGCACCGACTACGACTCTAAAAGGCCGATCCTCTCCTGAAGACGATCGAATTTTTGCTGCATGCGATCGAGCTTATCCGAGGTATCGCCGAATTCCAGGAAAGCGTCCACGGAAGTCTTGAGTTCCGCGGATCGCTCCGAGATGGACGTCAAATGATCGGCGTACACCGGGGCGTACAGGTAACCACGGTTTTCGTTCAGATGCTGAATGGCGGATTCCGTGTGAGCGGCCAAGTTAAAAGCCACTGGCACGATGTCCTCAATTGCGCGCTGTTGCCATGGTGCGGTGACAGACTTAATTGCCTGCAACCGATCAAGCCGTTCGCCGATTCCATTGATATGCTCACGGGCTTTGCTCAGTTGATCCGCGTGAGACCGCCAACTCATCCGGTTCTGCAGCTTGTACGACTCGAGAGTGCTAGCGTCAGTTCTCAGATTTCCACTGAGTGACTTGATCTGCTTGAACAAATCCGACGCTTCCGTCTCGAAGTTCCCCGCTTGCCATTCCGTAGCGGTAGAGTTCTTAAAACTCACTGCGGCTGACGCGGATGCAATTGACGTAAGGGGCAGTGCCAATAGCGGCAGGTAAGCCAGTTTTCGAAAAATAGTTGAACGCATTTGTCTTGCTTTCTCCTTGGTAGTTTTTGTTCCGCTATGCATAAGGCAATTCGTAGGCCACACGCCCAGTTGACTGGAAGACCCTTTAATTCGAAGCGTTTGCGACGGGGCTTGTGTCTCGCGATTCTGATGAGCCGCCGATTTGTGTCCGAAAGAAGTCACGGCTGTGCGTTTTGGGGCGGCGGACATGCGCGCCGACAGCGTGCGTACTCGGGCTTTATTTGATCAGCTGACTTACGGTCTCGAAGGCGTACCCACGTTCCTTCAAAGCGGGAACGATCTGTTTTACGGAACTCAGCATGTCCGATAGATCAGCGTTTGGCCGAATATCGCGTCCGTCGTGCAGGCAAATTATGCCGCCGGGCGAGGCCCGCTGGATCACAAACTCCGTGATTGCCGAGGCAGGCCATTCCCAATCGTGGCCTATGACTGTCCACATCACTCCGAGCAGATGAAGCCGCTTCTGAGCGGCTGAAAGGCCATACCACCGCATCCCGTAAGGGGCACGGAAAAGGGTAGGTACTATCCCAGTTGCGAGACTGATGGCCTCTTGTGTCCGGACCAGTTCGTTATAAATGTTAGCGGGAGACCGCAGGTTCAGTTTCCATCCAATACGGGGACAGAGACGAGCGTGAGAATAGGTATGATTGCCGAGTTCGTGCCCGGCGGCGGCGATGGCGCGGGCGATCTTCGGGTGACGTTCCACGTTCATACCGCATTGGAAGAATGTGGCCTTAATGTTCTCGCTTGCGAAATACTCGATAAGCGCCAGACTACCTTCACTCGGGCCGTCGTCAAAGGTGAGCGCCATGGAGCGGCGTCTTCGGTTGCCGTGATACACGGATGGCCCAAAAATACTGGCTGAACGCCCGTGTATGCCGTACGTGATAGTGCTGCCCGCCGCTACAGTACCGGCGATTACTGCTGGCCACAAAGGGTTCATAGGCAAATCTAACGACAAGAAGTTTTTGGATACTGCAGTACTAACGACTATAACAGTCTACGTGCTAATTTCTTGGCTAGGCGCATGACTTTAATTCCTTATATATCTGTCACATGGAGGGAGGTATGGGGATGCGCTTTCATCTTCAAGGCCGTGACGCAGGAAAGCCTCGTATGACGTGGCACATACTCGACGCCGTTAGTCCAAGCGTAAAAGAATTCGCAAGTTGCCTGAGCCGTGTTGTTCCCACGCGGGTATGGACGCCGCATATGGAGTGGAACGCCTATTTTGCCAGGCAGGGAAAAATGAATTTAGCAGAGCCGCCGCTCGAATTAGATGTTTTCCCCCTGCAGCGAGGCTATTCCCGCAGGGTGATCGGGGTGCTTAGCCGGACGAATTCACGGTTGTTGGCGCGGCTGCTGCGTTCGTCCTCCGATGCCGAGAGATCTCCACTGATCTGCACATCTCCTTTCTACGCAGCCATTGCCGAGCGTTGGCCGGGTCCGGTGATCTACTATCAGACCGACCTGGTCGCCGCCTATGAGGGCGTGAACGCGGCCGAGGTCCGGTCGCTGGATCGCCGGCTTTGCCGTACCTCGGCTGCCGTTTGCGTCAACTCACAGCGGATTGCCAACTACATGGCCAGGGACGCCGGGTGTTTTTTGGACAAAATCACGGTTGTGCAGAACGCAACGCGCGCGGCGAACGTTCCCGGTTGCGTTTCGATTGCGCCTGCCGCTTTACCGCCGGATCTGTCCGGCCTTCGCAGACCAATTGTGGGCGTTATCGGGAATATGGCGGCGAACGTTGACTGGTGTCTCCTGGAGAACGCAATTGCAAGGGCCACAGCATTCAGTTGGGCGTTCATTGGTCCCACGGAGATGCATATTCGCGACGCCGCTCAATCGCAAAGCAGACAGCGTCTGATGAGCGGCCAGCCTCGGGTCCATTTTGCCGGAATTAAACCATACAGCGCCTTACAAAGCTATGCTCGGGCATTCGATGTAGCGCTGATGCCGTACCGCCGAGCGGAGCCCACTTTCTCTGGAAGCCCAACGCGTTTTTTTGAACACCTGGCGGCGGGCCGTCCCATTGTCTCGACCCGGGGCGTCGAGCAACTCCTGTCACAGGAACATCTGCTGCATTTCGTGGATACAGCGGCCGAGTTAGTCCAAACGCTTGAATCGCTGCGCGGCAAAGGCTTTCAGGATGGAAAAGAAGTCGCCCGTTGGCAGGCCAGCAAGCAAGGCACGTGGGAAAACAGAGCGGAAGCCGTAATCGCGACCGTAAAGCCCGATCTCGATTTCCATGATTTACATCCGGAACCCGGGCGCTCCTTTTGGAACCCGTTGAGACCGGAAATGTTGGAGCGAGCTTCGCCCGCTAGAATAAATCCATGCCTGGACTCACTTGGGACCATACGGAAGACATTGCACTGAGCTTGCACGAGGCTCACCCGGAGGTGGACCCAACGCATATTCGGTACACGGATCTGCATCAATGGATTACGGAGTTACCAGACTTCAAAGACGATCCCAAGGGCTCTACCGAGGGGAAACTGGAGGCGATCCAGATGGCGTGGTTAGAGGAGTTCCAGGAGAACCAGTAACCAGCTCGAAGTGCCGGGTTGCGTCATCCCAGCGAAAGGTTCGTACGCGCACGGCGGATGGTTCTGTTTCTATGTTCGGCAATTCATGAAGTTTTGAACCGGAGTTGAGCAGTACGCAAGCGGGAAAGGAGTTGTTCAGGAAGTACACGCCTTTCCACTTCGCGGGCAGATTTTCAATTGCGATGGGTGCATTGCCGCCGATGAGTTGGCTGGCGATAAAGTGGCAGGACTGCTGGCCGAGCGAGGCCACTTCGCGCCAAATGGCGAGGTTGTGCTCAAGCGCGGCGGCCTGGAAGAGTAACAGGCCAAAGACCACCAGCGCTTGCGCCTTCACCGTTTCGCGGCCCTGGATAAGTACGCCCCAGAAGAATGCGGATCCAAGTACCGGCAAATAGAGGACCCTTGCGCCGTTTAAATCGGAACCGATAAGCAATAGATGTTCGACGGGCAAGGCCGCGGCGATTGTCATAGCCACGGCAGCCAGCAGCAGGCGCCGATTGGCTCTCGGCCGGAACAAAAGCACGATCAGAAGCGCCAGCATCACGGCAAGCGTAAGCCGCTCAAGTGTGCCGAGAGGTTCGGACCAGTTGATCGGGAAAAACAGGAGCGCCCATTGCCGGAAGAAGAGCGCGTCGATGGTACGAAGAAGGCTGAAGTGCAGGATGGCTGGGTCGTGAGAAGCCGCCCCATATCCGCCTATGCCGCCGATGACCCAAAAGCGATACGAGAACACGGCGGCGCTGAGAGCAAGCAGAAGAACTAAGACTGGAATCCCGCGTTTGCGATCACTGCGCAAGAAAAACATCGCGCAGGCAAGGAAAGGCAGGCCGTAAGCGGACTCTTTGCTAAGAAGCGCAGCTACCGTGCAGATCACGATTGGGACGTACCAGTGGCGTCGCCCTGTGTTGAGCAGCCGGTTCACCGAGAGCAGCGTCAGGAGAACAAAGAAAGTGGCCAGGAGATCGACGCGTGACGCAGCCCAGGCAACAGCCTCGGGCCGGGAACCGTGGAGCGCAAAGAGAAGCCCCGCGGCGAAGGCGGCAAATTTTGCGAACGAAAGTTGGCGCGCCAAGGCGTAGACGAGCAGGGCGTTGGTTATGTGCGCAATCAAGCTCCCCAGATGCCACCGGAACGGTTCGAAGTGCGCCCATTTAGAAAGCAGCCAGTACGCCAAATACGAGAGTGGCCGGAAGAAGAAGTCACCAGAGGTGGGATGCACGTAAAACAGCCGCCCTATGTCGCTCAGAGACTGCCGCGAGGGCAGGTAGACGAGCCCATAAGAATCGTGTAGGAGCGGAGAATGCAGGTTGGGCCAGAAGGCTATACCGGTGACTACGGCCAGCACGGCGCAAAAAACGGAGTTTGGGACGGGCAATTCGCGCGCCAGGACCGCAGAAGGCCGGAGCCGCAGGAATAATATGATGATGAAGCCTAAGGCGGCGATACCCTCTGCATTCAGGAGTGCGTGACCCAACCCTTGAGTGTACTTATGGAGTTCGCGAGTAAGAGGATTCCGGGCTTTGTTATACTTTATTGAGTAGTTCCGCTCTATTCTCACGTTTGCGTGGTTTTGCGGTTCCCAGGAAATCCCAGGACATTAATTCTATGCCCAAAATGAAGACACATAGGGGCGCGAACAAGCGCTTCAAGAAGACGGGTACGGGCAAAGTAGTCCGGCATCATGCGAACGCCCGTCATATCTTGACGTCGAAGACGCGTTCGCGCAAGCGGAAACTGCGTCACGGCGTAGTTGCCGATTCCACCGATCAGGCGAAGCTGCGCAGCATGCTTCCCTATTAAGACATTCCAAAAGAAGAGATACGCAAGTAGGAGCAGAGCGCCGCACGTGCCTGCCGCCTCTTGCTTGAACCTGACGTTTGCATAAGCTACGGTTCAAAAATTAAAAAGGAGAAAACGTGCCTAGAGTAAAACGTGGTACCAACCGGCGAGATTATCGCCACAAGACCCTTCGGTTAGCCAAGGGCTACTTCCTTACCAAATCGAAACTGAATCGGTCCGCGCAGGAAGCTGTCGAGAAGGCGCTTAAGTACGGGTATGTGGGACGCCGTCTGAAGAAGCGCGATTTCCGCTCCTTGTGGATTGTCCGCATCAATGCAGCGTGCCGTATCGCCGATATTTCTTACAGCAAGTTCATTCACGGCCTCAAGCAAGCTGGCATTGAGTTGAACAGGAAGGTGCTGGCCGACATCGCCATCAACGACGTAACTGGTTTCCATTCGCTGGTAGCAAAGGCCAAGGCAGCGCACCAGGCGCAGGTTCAGTAAGCATTTCAACTGTGGGCGTTCCGCTTCAGCAAATCGAGACGCGGGTATTCGATAATGTAGTGAGCGCGCCGCCCGGATTGTTTTTCCGCCCATGTGCGCTAAGTTGAGAAGAACCCATGGAAGCAGTTCAAGAGCAAGATCTAGACACTTTGTCCAACCTGGAAGAGCGCATCACGCGCGCCGTCCAGGCGATCACTAGCCTTCGAGGCGAGAACCATCAACTTCAGGAACGTTTGAAGGCCGCCGAGGCTGAACTGGATACGGCCAAGGCTGCTCGCGATGAAGCCCAGGCGCTCTCGACGGAGTTCCAGAACGAGAATGGGGAACTGGAGCAGAAGTTGAAGCAGGCGCAAGAAGAATTGGGCGCCTTACGCGGCGAGCGGTCGCAGGTTAAAGCGCGCATTGAGAAGCTTCTTGGTCAACTGGATCTGCTAACGGCCAGTTAGCACTCTGACGAATATGGACACGGCGGACGCTCACAAGCAGACTGTCCGGGTCACTATCTTCAATCAAACCTATACGCTGTCGAGTTCCGACGAACCGAACGAGACGCAGGAACTCGCGCACGAGATTGACGAACTGATGTCGTCGATCGCGCGGCGGGCCGGAAATCTCGATTCCACACGAACGGCCGTGCTGGCCTGTTTGCATCTGGCGGATCGGTTGCGCACGGCGGAGCGCGAATTGGACAAGTTCCGCGATTCGGTCGTTCACCGGACGAAGAGCTTCGCTTCGTTGTTGGATCAGGTATTGTCGAATCCCGACGTCAGCAGCACTTAGAACAAACGGCTCTGCTTCTGCAGGCTGCCGAAGGTACCGATATTCGCCACGGAAAACGAAAACAAATATTCGTTCTCGTTCTGGCGAATACCAAAGTTCAGATGCCGGTACTCGAAGCTGAAGCCGCAACAATCGGTGTTGTAGGATGTCTGCACAAATTCATAGATGGTTCTTTGTAAGAGAAGATCGCGCGTAATATTTCCCGCGACATTCCATCCTTTGCCGTTGCTGCTTCCGTAACCCCCGCCTATGCCAAATTGATTAGCTTGCGGAACTAGAACCGGATTCGTTCCAATGGCTGTCTCGCTCAGGCTGGCGAAGTACTTTGAATAGCGCCCGGTAATTCCGTAAGCCTGATCGATGACCTTCTGGCGAAGCGGATCGTAGTCGGTGCGCCATTCGAGGGAGAGATAAGTGAAGGGGTTCAGAATCAGTTGTTAACTCAAAGGCGAGTAATTGCGAGGGGCGTCGAGGATCGTGTAGGGAGTGAAATCGTCAGTAGCCAGCAGCACGTTGCGGGTTCCATTTAAAACGGCTCCCCCGAAAG
>JALYVD010000354.1 GCA_030853405.1 Acidobacteriota bacterium
GGGCAATCTGCTCGTGGCCCGAAGAGATGAATGCAAGCCGCTCCTGCCGGAACACCGAGCTTAGTAGCGGCAGCAGACGGATTACTTCGTCAACCCGTTCAGGCTGTGGATTCCCATCCAACAAAACGAGCACGGTGTCGCCGCGAGAGGACCAGCCTCGCGCTATGCGTCGATCCGATGACGTTGGATAGCACAAATGATTTTCAGTAGTGCCGTTTCGTACACAGGTCTGAATAAACTCCCGCCAGAATCGGCCGCCGGGCAAAGTTTGGCAGAATCCTAACGGCGGCAAAGCCACAGGTAATTCTGGATCTTGGACGAACAGAAGAAGATCAGTGGCGCCAAGGTGGACGGCAAGGCGGCCAGCGGCTTCCGCCCGAACCTCCGGATCGGCCGCAAGAGAAGTCACCAGTTCAATCGTGTTCGCCTGTGCCACGGGCGGTTACTCGGGAATAATGCAGATCACGGCTGTGCAGTTGTGAAAGCCACTGAATTGCCCCTCAACCCGGGCAATCTGGCCGTACGTATTGCAGCCAAGGAATTGTGTCGGACCCAGATCGTTTGCAACGCGATTCAGTTCCGCGCCGAACTCATTTCCCATGCGGAGTCTTGTGGCCGCACAATCGAAAAATAAAGCGACTGCGGGCGGTCCATCCGCTTGCATCTGGCCGAGCGCGGCCCTGGTTGCGCGGGCGGCGGCGTCGGCAGCCGAGTGGGAGTCGGCGCTCATAATACACACGCTGCTCCCCAACGGAATTTCGGCGGCGCACCAAACCGCTCCGTCGGAGTCCACCGAGAGCGGGACGCGGAGCTTAAAACCGGCGTCGGTTTGGATACCCAAAATATTATGGAGAAAGAAGGGCAGAGGTTCGGCGCGGTCGAATTGCCGCCCCTTACTTCCCGCATGCTCTTCAAATACCTCGGCCGCCGGAATGGCATTCAGGCTGATCAGCCGTTTACCATCGGCGGCGGTCACCCGCATGGGAGGCGTTGCCGGTTGCCAACCATGACTCACTCCGATACCCAGCGGCTTGTTCGATAGAATTTCGAGGGCGACCGCCGCGTCGGAAATCATTTCCGTTCGGTAAAACACATGCGTGCGCGAGAATTTCGCGTCATCGCCCGCGCCACCCCCGAAAATTTGGTAGCGGCCCGCCGTAACTGTGGTTAGCTGACCAAGAAGTTGTTCGGTATGACCAGCCAAGGCGTCCGTCAACAACATCATCGACCGGTACCGAAACTCGGACGTGGAAATGCCTCGAAACGTGGACACCATTTCTTTTACGGCCGACTCTTGCTTATTTACGAAGTCCCGGGCGATACCCGCGCCAAATGCGAGATCGGAGGAACGGATCGCGACAGCGCAGGCGGAGGACGTCAGAGGCCGGTTATCGACAAATTCCCCAGATGAGGAGCAACCCACAAGAAGCTTCGCTTGACACTCCGCAACAAGGGAGGCCATGAGTGTGGAATCCTTGTAGGCGGGTGACGCAAATAACACCACTGCATCCGGCGGTTCTGCGTTGAGGGCGGTGGAGATTTGCCGCCCGAGTGATTTTCCGGCTGCTTCACCGTCCGGCAGATCGGTTTGCACTATAGCTGTTTGTGTCAAAGTGAGACCCTTCCAATAATTGCCGACTGTCGCAGTCTTTCACACTAGCAGTTTGTGGTAAAAAGAATGGCGACGCACCAAGAGAGGAGCTTTTCATATTGTTTGGACGTGGTAACTGGGCCGTAATTGGTCTTACGAAAGAGTCGCTGGAGGTCTTCACGGCCAGCTTGGAAGACCGGCTACGCATGGTTGCAGTTTCGCAACTCGCGGCATCGGCAATCACGCGGCACCTGAATTCGGATGCGCTTGGGATCAATCCATTCGGCGCCCCCCGTCTGGATGAGCGGCACGCGATCGGTTTAGAGCAGGAGCGTCAACTGGTGGAGTACGCAACCCCGGAACAAGGGGAGCGCGCGAACGGCAGTCTTCCGGCGGAAATATTGGACTCGGAAGCGTACGGTCTCGGCGTGCGGAGCTTTCAGCTTCATCCCACGCTGCCCTGGTTTGGGCTATGGGCGGTGGCGAACCAGTGGAAAGATGTGAGCGATCTGGCTTCGATCAAAGAGCAGCATTCGTATGAAGTGCTGGATCGACCGTATAAGTTCCTTCAGGCAACGGATAAAAAGAACGTCGATCAGGACACGCGTGGCTTGACAGCCTCCGTTCGAAAACAGTTCCCGGTGTTTCTGGACTTCAACGAAGGCCGGGTTTATATCGAGAACAGCAGCAAGAAGACGATCTACGCGGTAACGGAAGTTCTGAAACAACTAGGCGCGGAGGTTGTGGCGGTCGCCTGGAAGTACAACCTGCCGAACTGGCCCGCCGCCATTCTCAACAAGCTGCATGAGGGTACGCAATATGAAGGCGATTTTCAAAAACGCGCGGATGAGACAACCCGGTTCAGAGCGAAAGAGATCGAGAAGCTGGACGACAAGGAGGTGGAGTCCGTCGTGGCTCATTACTTCTCTATGACTCAGCTTTCGAACGACCTGTGGGTGGGAATCTCGACTCCCGCTCAGATCCGTTTACACGAGACGAGTCCGCTAATCTCCGTGAAAGCGCCCGCGAGTGCGACAACGCTGCTTGGCATGACGGACGAGGCGAAGATCTTCTCGGGTTCGATCACATTCCAGGACCGCATCACATTCATGAGCAAGAAAGGCGGGGAGGTCACGTTCCGCAAGGAGCTTCTGAGCGTGGATATCAACGACCAGATCAATTTGACGGACGCTGGCGCGGCGATGCTGCGCGGGTTCGATATTCCGGCCTTCAGGAAAGATATTCAGCGCGAGATCCGCAAGACCAAAGATGTTCCTTCGATCGAGCAGTTCTGGAGCAATTGGCTGCACGAAATGAGCAACGGCGCGCGAACGATTGAGGCGTGCTTCCGCGAAATTCTGGGGGTTGACGGCGATGTAGAAGTTGGCATTCTGCCGATGGGCACGGTTACAACGGAGGAGTTGCTGGAAGTTTCATAAAAATGGCCGCGTCATTCCACGCTTCGAGAATCACTGCAAGCGCAGCGAGCGCCGCCGAAATCGTCTGCTTTAGGTGTTGAAGCCGATTGGTGGGAGCGCGGAGAATCAGGATCGCGATGCGTCGCTGATCGATATTCTGCTGATAAGGGGATGCTTTGATCAATCGTGACGATCACCTCAAATCCGGCGGCTTCGGCAGCCACGATCAGCTTTCCGTTCTTCAAACCCGCGAAGCCAGCGTATCTTGCGGTTTCGCAAAGGTGGCCTGGAAAGTCGTGCCGGAGAGATTCGTCAATGCACTCGTCGATCAGCAGGCGCACTACGAGGTGGCCAATATGAGTTGTTTGGCTTTCTCAAGTACTTGCACCGCAGAATCACGTGACACCGTTGGGAACCCCTTAAAAGAATCCTCCAGGGTATCGCCACCTTCGAGATAATCAAACCGTGTTTGAACGGGCACTCGTGTTCCCTGAAAGACAGGCGTGCCGTGCATTACTTCAGGGTCGCGGACAATCCCTTGCGCCATGGTCTCATTGTCACTCATATGAGGTGGAAAGCGCCTGAAAATACGGCAGCGGCTTAAGCCGTCCCAACCTCTACCTTGACTGGCTGGAGTTTGGGTGGCCGCGTCGCCTGAGAAGTTCGAAGTGCAGTTCCAAGCGCTTCTGTTAGGTTAGCCAGAGCCTTTTCCTCAGTCTCGCCTTGACTGGCGACATCGACTTCAAGAGCCGGGATATTCGGAAACGAAGAGGGGCTTTGGTTGCGGGGGCAAGATTTGAACTTGCGACCTTTGGGTTATGAGCCCAACGAGCTACCTGACTGCTCCACCCCGCATTTGCATCGTAACAATCCGGGGCCGATAAGGTCAACCTCTCTCTCACTATTTCGGTTAAATAGCCCTTGCGGGTGCTAGCATGAGTACGTGCCGAAGCTCGCCGATGCGTTGAAGTATGCCAAGTATGCGCGGCCGGAGCATGCGCGTAAGTTCGCGAGCCATATAGTTCCACACGTGGTGCGTCCGGCGCAGATCATTTGGAACAAGGCTATCGGCGGCATCTTTATATTCTTCTCCGTCGTATTCTTCGGCTATGCGTCGAAGTATTACGGGACGTTGCACAGCGACAGTCCGAATGCCGTCGGTTTGGGGTTCGCCCTCTTCTTAGGCCTCGTAATGGGCTTTTTCGGAATAGCTTCGTTTTTGAAGGCTCGCCGACTTTCGAGACTGTAACTCCTAGAATAGAGTTTGAAGGTAATTCAAGTTATAGGAGCGGGTCTTGCAGGATGCGAGGCCGCCTTTCAGGCCGCGGAGGCGGGCGCGCACGTCGTGTTGCACGAGATGCGTCCGCATAAACGCAGTCCAGCGCATAAGACGGACTGCTTCGGCGAACTTGTCTGCAGCAACTCGCTGAAGAGTGAGCAAGAGAACTCGGCGCCTCGGATTCTTAAACAAGAGATGCGGCGGTTGGGGTCGCTGCTGCTGCGGGCGGCGGAAGTGGCTCGTGTTCCCGGTGGACACGCGCTGACGGTGGATCGCGAGTTGTTTTCACGGGAAATTACCGCCGCGATTGAGGCTCATCCACGGATTGAAGTCAGGCGCGGCGAAGTGGGGGAGATCCCTGCTGAAGGCGTGGTGATTCTGGCGACGGGACCGCTTACGAGCGAAGCCCTGGCGCAGGAGATCAGCCGCCTTACGGGATCGGACCGGCTTTACTTTTACGACAGCATCAGCCCGATTGTCGCGGCGGATTCAATCGACATGTCAGTGGCGTTTCGGGCATCGCGTTACGGCAAGTCGCTCGATGGGACGGATGATTACATCAACTGTCCCTTCAATAGAGAGCAGTACTACGCGTTCGTGGATGCGCTGCTCGAAGCGGAGTTTTATGAGCCGCACATTCCGGAGGACAAGACATCGTATTTCGAAGCGTGTTTGCCGGTCGAGGAGATTGCCCGGCGAGGACGCGACACGTTGCGCTTTGGACCGATGAAAGCGGCGGGTCTTGACGATCCGCGAACGGGCAGATGGCCATATGCGGCGGTGCAACTGCGGCAGGAAAATCAGCGGGCTGATAGTTACAACCTGGTTGGCTTTCAGAACCATATGAAGTTCGGCGATCAGGCGCGCATCTTCCGCATGATGCCAGGGATGGAGAAGGCGGAGTTCCTTCGCTTCGGGCAGATGCACCGTAACACCTATATCAATTCGCCCGCGTTACTGGGGCCGACGCTACAGTTGAAGACTGAAGCACGGATCTTTTTCGCCGGACAGATTTCGGGCGTTGAGGGCTATGCCGAGTCGATTGCAACGGGGCTGATCGCGGGACGGAATGCGGCGGCTTTCTTGGCTAGCGAGGATCTGGATGTGTTTCCGCGCGAGACCGCGCTCGGGAGCCTGTGCCACTACATTACTCAGGCAGACCCGAAGCACTTTCAGCCCGCCAATATCACGTTCGACCTGCTGCCAAGTTTAGACGAGGCCACGCGACACAAGCTGCGGCATGACAAGAAGGCGCGTCATGCGGAAGTGTGCCGCCGGGCCGAGCAGGCGATGACTGAGTTCCTGAGCGCCCAACGTGATGCCCACCATTCGCGAAGCCACTGCGAAGTATCTCGCTGAGCTTGAGCGCCGAGGCGCGTCGAAGCACACGGTGAGGAACTACGCTTCCGATCTGGAGCAGTTTGCGGCCTACTTCGAGCCTCCGGGGGAGACTGCGCCGGAGTTAGATAGTTTGGATCTGCCGCTCCTGCGGGAATGGCTGGCCGGTCTCTATGACCAGGGGCTTTCGACTGTGAGTATTCGGCGGAAATTGGCGGCGGTTCGGGCCATGTTCAAGTTCCAAGTGCAGGAAGGGCTGGTCGCGACGAACATTGCACGGCGGCTGCGAACGCCCAAGGTGAAGCAGCGGTTGCCGGACGTGATGAGCGCCGAGAAGACCAATAATCTGTTGGATGCGGCGGAGGGATCGCCCAAGGAACGGGATATCGCGTTTCTGGAACTGCTCTACGGGTGCGGGATACGGGTGGGGGAACTGGTCGGGATCAATCTGGAGGACGTTGAGATTGTACAAGGATGGCTGCGGGTGCGCGGCAAGGGAAATAAGGAGCGGCAGGTTCCGATTCCGGGCCGGGCGGTTGCAGCAGTGGAGCGATACTTGGCGGTGCGGTCGGCTCCTCCTGAAGAGCGGGCGCTGTTTTTGAGCGCGAGAGGGGCTAGGCTGGGGGATCGGGAGGTCCGGCGGCTGGTTAAGTTGTACGCGCTGCTCGCGACCGGGGATTCGACCGTTCACCCGCATAGCTTCCGACACGCTTACGCTACTCATCTGCTGAGCGACGGAGCGGACCTTCGGGCTATTCAGGAATTACTGGGTCACGCGCGGCTCTCGACGACCCAGAAATATACACAGGTGTCGCTCAAGGATCTTCAGGCAGTTTACGACAAAGCTCACCCTAAGGCTTAAGTAGGAGCCTCAGTTTTTCCTGAGGGGTTTAGGATTAAATCCCCCTCCGTCCTGAGTTTTGAGTTTTGAGCTTTGGGGGGGAGAAGCCGAATTTCGCGAAGACGGATTGAGCGGCAGGGGTGGCTAAATACCGAACGAACTCCTGGGCTGTGGCTTGGTTTGAGGTGGTCGCGACTATTCCGGCCTTTTGGGTGATCGGCTGATGCCAGGCAGCCGGGATCAGGACGGGGTTGCGGCCTTGCAACAAGGAGTCTGATGTGAGGACGACGTCGGCGTTTCCGCTCTCAAAGAGTTGAAGCGCTTGGCGGACGTTTTCGCCGTAAACGACTTTTTGCGAAACGAATTGCCAGAGTCCGGCGTGCTCCAGGGCTTGCTGCGCGGCTACTCCATAGGGCGCGAGCTTCGGGTTCGGCAGCGCTACGAAACGAATCCAATTTGCCTTTAAGTCGTCCAGTTTGTGCGGCTTACCGTCCCGCCAGAGCACTCCCACACGACCGATTGCATACGTTATTACCGAGGTGGGTTCGATTTTGCGAGTTGTGGCGAGGTGGTCGATGAACTGCGCGTTGGCAGAAAGGAAGACGTCGTACGGGGCACCGTTTTCGATCTGCTGGGTGAGGACGCCGCTGGCTGAGGTAACGAAGCGAATTCGGACCGCAGGATCAATTTTGTGGAACGAAGCCACGAGGCTGGGTTCGAGGTTGGTGAGGTCGGAGGCGGCGGCGATGGTTAGCGTTCGGATTGATTGTGAAGAAACGAACCCAACCGAAAGCAAAAAGGTCAAAAGCAGACTTGACAATCTGCCACTCATATAAGATACTGGGATTGTGCTAAGGACGCTTGATCGCAAGTTGCGGTGAGCGGAGGGAAAAAGAAACATTATGAGTAAGATTATCGGAATCGATCTTGGAACCACAAATTCGGTGGTGTCCGTTATGGAAGGCGGACAGCCAGCGGTAATCCCGAACCAGGAAGGTGGTCGGACGACCCCCTCCGTAGTCGCCTTCACAAAGAATGGTGAGCGGCTGGTGGGACAGGTAGCCAAGCGCCAGGCGGTTACGAACCCGGAGAATACGATTTATTCGATCAAACGGTTCATGGGGCGGCGCATTAACGAAGTGGCCGAGGAGATGAAACTCGTCCCTTATAAAGCGGTTGCCGGAGACAACGGCGACGCCAGGGTGGACATTCAAGGCAAAAAGTATTCGGCACCCGAGATTTCAGCGATGATTCTCGGCAAGCTAAAGGAAGCCGCCGAAGCGTATCTGGGCGAGAAGGTGACGAAGGCAGTTATTACCGTTCCGGCGTACTTCAACGACGCTCAACGGCAGGCGACCAAGGACGCCGGACAGATTGCCGGTCTCGAAGTACTGCGCATCATCAACGAGCCTACGGCGGCGGCGCTTGCGTACGGGCTCGACAAGAAAAAAGACGAGACGATCGCGGTTTACGATTTCGGCGGCGGTACGTTCGACATTTCGATTTTGGAAGTCGGCGATGGCGTAGTGGAAGTGAAGTCAACCAATGGCGATACGCATTTGGGCGGCGACAACATCGACCAGCGGATTATCGACTGGTTGATTCAGGAATTCAAGAAAGACCAGGGCGTGGACGTTTCGCGCGATCAGATGGCGTTGCAACGTCTGAAGGAAGCGGCGGAGAAGGCAAAGATTGAGCTTTCAACTCTGCTTGAGACGGAAGTTAATCTGCCGTTCCTGACGGCTGATGCGGGCGGTCCGAAGCATTTAAATATCAAGCTGACACGTGCGCGGTTCGAGCAGATGATCGACGATATACTGCAGCGTTCGATCGGGCCTTGCAAACAGGCGTTGTCGGATGCGGGCGTGACACCCCAGAATATCGACGAAGTGGTCCTGGTTGGTGGTTCGACGCGTATTCCGAAGGTTCAGCAGATGGTGCGCGAACTGTTCGGTAAAGATCCAAACCGCACTGTAAACCCGGACGAAGTTGTCGCGGTGGGCGCGGCGGTTCAAGGTGGCGTGTTGGGCGGCGAAGTGAAAGACGTTCTGCTGCTCGATGTGACACCGTTGTCGCTGGGGATTGAGACCTTGGGCGGCGTGTTCACGAAACTGATTGAACGCAATACAACGATTCCGACTCGTAAGAGCGAGACGTTTTCGACAGCGGCGGACAGTCAGACCTCGGTCGAGATTAAGGTCTACCAGGGTGAGCGCGCGATGGCAAAGGATAACCGGCTGCTGGGCGTGTTCCAGTTGGTTGGAATTCCACCGGCTCCGCGCGGCGTTCCGCAGGTGGAGGTCACGTTCGATATCGATGCTAATGGTATTTTGAACGCGGTTGCCAAAGACCGGGCCACGAACAACGAGCAGAAGATCACCATCACTTCTTCTTCGGGTCTGAGCAAGGACGAAGTGGAGAAGATGTCGCGGGATGCGGAATCGAATTCGGCTGACGATCGCAAGAAGAGAGACGAAATCGAAGCTCGCAACCGGGCGGACGCTTTGCTCTATAACGTCGAGAAGATGCTGAAGGAGCACCGCGACAAGATTTCCGAATCGGATGCGAAGGAAGTCGAGGCGGCTCTCGAAGGCACGAAGAAGGCTATGGCGGATGGCGGCGTGGAAGCGATTCAGTCCGCGACCGACAAGCTGACAACGGCGAGCCATAAGCTGGCTGAAGCGATGTACAAGACGCAGGGGCCTACTACTCCGAATGGGGCGGCGCCGGGCGCCGGGCCGGATGGAACCGCTGGCGCGCAAGAGAAGCCGAAGGACAACGTTGTAGACGCAGAGTTTGTGGATGTTGACGATAAGAAGTAAGTAGTTGCACGGCGGGACCGCTTCCTTAGGGTCGCGGTTCTGTACAAGGAGGGCGGCGGATTTTTGGATTCGCCGCCTTTGAATTAAGCTCATGCCTGCTACATCGAAAAAAGATTATTACGAGATTCTCGGAATTGAACGTGGAGCGGATGCCGACGAGGTCCGGAAGGCGTATCGCCGTCTGGCACGGAAGCACCATCCCGATTTGAATCCGGGCGATAAGGCATCGGAGGATCGCTTTAAAGATGTTCAGGAGGCTTATGACATTTTGAGCGACGAAACCAAACGGAAGGTTTACGACCAGTATGGATTCTATGCGGAGAATATTCCGCATAACGGAGGAGGCGGCCCGGGCGCGGCGGATACGGGTGGTCCGAACTTTGGCGGCTTTGATTTCAGCGATTACTTGCGCCAGCAACAGCAGCAGCGAGGCGGCGCCGCCGGAGGCACAACGGGGCCGGGCGGGTTCGAGGGAACAGGTGGGTCGTTCAAAGACATTTTCAGTCAATTCTTCCGGTCTGGATCGCGCAATGAGACCGTAGCTCCCGAAAAGGGCGCGGATCTCGAGTATGGGTTGAACATCGATTTCTGGCAGTCTATTCGCGGCACGCAAGTGAAGCTGAACATCAACCGGCAAGAGACTTGCGATGTATGTCACGGATCGGGTTCGTCGGGTAACAGCGTAGCGGTTTGCCCGCAATGCGATGGATCGGGCACGGTCACGCAGATGGCCGGTGCGATGAAATTTAACCTGACCTGTCAGCGATGCGGCGGTACCGGGCGATTGAAGAATACTTGTCCGATATGCCGGGGTGAAGGATCTATTTCACGCGCGGATTCCGTTGAAGTGCGCATTCCACAGGGAGTAGCGAGCGGGGCACGGCTGCGTGTTGCGGGCAAAGGAAATGCGGGCGTGGCGGGCGGCGCGGCGGGAGACCTGTACATTACGATTCGTGTCGAAGACCATCCCTTCTTTAAACGCGCGGCGGACAATATCGAAATTCAAGTGCCGTTGTCGGTGAGCGAGGCGGGACTAGGAGCAAAGATAGAGGTACCGACGATCGACGGGCGTGCGCTTCTGAAGATTCCGCAGGGCACGCAGAACGGGCAGAAATTCCGGCTGCGCGACAAGGGAGTTCTGAACGCACGCAAGAATTCGCGGGGAGACGAGATCGTGGAAGTGGTGCTACAAGCGCCGAACGTTCATAATGAGCGGACGCGAGAACTGCTTCGGGAATTAGCAGAGGTGCAAACGGAGGATGTGCGTTCGCAGATTTGGGATAAAGTACAACCGGCGGCGTAAGCCGAAAGAGAACGACTTATATGACCAGAGGCAAAAGCAAGGCAGCGTACATGATTTCGGCAGTGGCCGAACGCTATGAAATCCATCCTCAAACTTTGCGCTTGTACGAGCGTGAAGGATTGCTTGCACCCTCTCGCAGCGAAGGAAACACGCGTCTGTACACGGACGAGGATCTGGAGCGCCTGGAAGTGATTCTCAAGTTGACGCGTGAGTTGGGCGTCAATCTTGCCGGCGTCGAGATCATTTTGAATATGCGTGAAAAGATGGAGGCGATGCAGCAGCAAATGCAGGGATTCGTTGCATCGTTGAACCAGGAACTATCTCAACGGGCGGTGAGCCGCTCGATGGAGACCAGCACGAATTCGCTGGTGCCGGTTATTCAGATTACTTCCGTGAGTGCGATGCGCGGGACAGGAAAGAAACCGGCGGAAGGCAGAAGGAAGAGCAAATAGCGGAATCCGGAAATGAGAAAAGCGGCCGTACTCTCATGGGAGTGTACGGCCGCTTTTGTTTTTTGAGATGGATCTACTGTTCGCCGACTATGGTGACCGGAGTAGATTCGGCGGCGGTTGCGTTTGAAGCGGTGATGCCCGAGGTTGGCGTGGGTAGTCCACCCGCTAGATCACTGAGCGTAGCGTTGCTAAAGCACATGACTTGGCCCCAGTTCGCCCTTGTGGCGCTTATTTGACCCCAGTTGGCCCTGGTGGCGCTTAATTGGCCCCAATTCGCTCGGGTCGCATCGATAGCGTTTATTCCCCAAACTGCTTGTACAGAGAACACTCCCTGCGCGCCTGCTGGTAGCCACATTGCGGAGCTATCTCCCACGAGATAGACGGCGCCAGAAGATGGGTCATAGTCTACGGCCGGGGACATGGCCGAACCCGGAGCGAGAGCGGTGCTGGAGAGAGCGGCGGCGATATCCAGGTAGCCAGCGCCCACTGTAAAGGCATCGTAATAGCTGATGTAAGATTGGCCCGTTACGGGATCGGTGGCGGTACTGGACGCCGGAAAAGTCTTATAAGCAGTGAGCATCAGACGAGCTTTCACCTGATCAGGCGTGAGACTAGGATTTGCTTCGAGCAGGTCCGCCACTGCGCCGCTGACGACGGGAGTAGCCATACTGGTGCCGCTCAGGGTGAAGTAAGGAGAAGTGCTCCCAGGGGCAGGAGCGCCATTAGGCGGCGGGGGGGCTGGCTTGGTGCTGCTGTAATAACTCACCGGTACGTTGTTGGCCGGCGATTGAATGGCAAGCGTCTCCTTGCTAAAAGCGAGTAGCGAGGCTACTAAGTTACCCGGAGCGACGATGTCCGGTTTAGAAATGTAATCGATGACAGTCGGTCCCTTTGAACTGTAGCTGGCGATCAGATCGTCCGTCCGTCCCATGGTTTGCATGGCCTTCATGGCGCCCACGGTTATCACGAAGGGATCATTTCCAGGCGCGGTGATCGTGCCATATCCATTGGTGCCCATGGAATTGTCACGTCCGTCATTTCCGGCGGCGACGACAACCACTATTCCCGCTTTCCAAGCCTGCTCGACAGCTTGACACAGGGGGTCTTGAGTGTAACTCTCGTAAACCGGCCGCCCGAGTGAGAGGTTTATGACTCGGATGTTGTATTTGTCCTTCAAAGCAATCGCCTGATCGATCGCTGCGATCACTTCGCTGTCCGTTCCCGTTCCGTTCTCGTCGAGGACTCGAAGGTTGATCAAACTCACCCCCGGGGCAACTCCCTTCAACACTCGCGTGCAGTTGCCGCAAGAGGAACTTGCTCCGCTGCTTGCAATGATTCCCGCCACATGCTGGCCATGCCCAAAGACATCCGGTGCATTCGCCGTGTTGTTGACTTTACCGTGTTGAGTGAATTCTCCGGTGAAGTCCTGGTTATAAACAATGGAATTCCGATTGGTAAGATCGCGGCTCTGTATCATGCCGCTATCGATGACCGCTACACCGATTCCGGTTCCATCCAGATTCTGATTCCAGGCGGCCGCCGCATTCACCGCGTCGGTGGTGTAGTCGAGCAGCGGTTTGACGGGACGGTCAACGGCCACGTAGGCGACATCGGGGTCGTTGGCCAAGTCCATGGCGGCGCCTGCTGAAAGCGTATACGCGCCAGCCTTAAGGTTCTGGTAGCGGTGAGTAAGCGAACCGCCAAGCCTTGTCACTTGACGGTGTTGATGCGCACCGGGGATGTGGTTCCATCCAACGATGACGTGCACGACGGACTGAGGATCCGATTGGCTCAGTTCCGGCGAAGTTTTCGATTTTGCTGAGGCGATTGCTACTGAAGCAACAACTCCGACTAAGAAAAGCGCTGCGATTTTTTTCATTGGTTCTTCACTGCCCTTCTATACACCGCGGGGTTTAAGGTAGATCCGCGGAACAACCGCATTGGTGGCGGTAAGTCTCCATATCGATCACTGGAGAAAAAACTTTAGGGGTGAAATGGCGTTGTAGTACTATTCGTCACTCCTCCGGGTGTAACAAGCCGGAAAAACGCTTGTTTACGCGCGCGGCTCGGAAAGGAACGTGTACGGCATAAGCATTCGACGGCAATTGGAATCGAAAATGGCGCCCAAGCTGCCGATAAGGATAGTGATGAACTTCAGGGTCCTGGTGGCATTGGTCGGCGCGGGGCTTATCCCGCTCGGCGCCCAGGCTAGCCTTGACCCGGGCAAAGCGTTAACGCAATACATTGAGCGGTCGTGGGGATCTGAATCGGGCCTTTCGGGGGGCGCGGTGAGCGCGCTTGCGCAGGGCGCCGATGGATACATATGGATCGGCACCGAAGAAGGGCTCGTGCGGTTCGATGGAGTGCGGTTTACATCGTTCGACAGGCATAGTACCGGGTTGCAGAGCAATGAGATCACCGCGTTGCGCGTTGACCGGAATCAGAATCTCTGGATCGGGACGCGGGGCGGGGGCCTCGCCTCTTATTCAAAAGGCAAGTTCAAATCTTTCAAAACGCAAATGGCTGGGTTGAGCCAAGTCATCCTTTCTCTTTATGAGGACGGGAGGGGAACTCTGTGGATAGGAACAGAGGGAGACGGCTTGGTTCGCTACCAGGATGGCAAATTTCGGAAGACCGAACAGCAGGACAGCCAGGCCGGCGAGAATATCTTTTCGATCAGCGGGGACAAAAACGGGAACCTCTGGCTGGGGACGGAAAAAGGCCTGAGCCGGGTATCCAATGGAACGCAGGTAAGCGTTGCGACCAACAAAGAATTTGGGAAACGCGAAGTACGCTGCGTCCTGGTGGACCATACGGGCGTGGTGTGGGCCGGGACGAATGGGGCGGGTTTATGGCGGCTCGACTCGAAAAGTCTTGAACAGTTCACGAAGCGAGACGGTCTCAGCGACGACGCAATCTCGTCTCTTCTAGAGGATGGGGCGGGCACCCTGTGGATCGGCACGACCGAGGGGGGGCTGAATCGATTTGCAAACGGCCGGTTCTCCTCTTCCTCGGAAAAGGTCGGCTACTCAGGCAGCGCTTTTGCCATTTTCGAAGATCACGCTGGAACGCTGTGGGTGGGCGGAAACGGACTTAGATCTTTCCGGGAAGGAATATTCACACCCGTAGGTCAACGAGAGGGCCTGATCAGCGATATCGCCCTGTCGCTATTTCAAGATTCAAAAGGCACGATCTGGATTGGGTCCGATCATGGGCTAAGCGCCGTCGAGAGAAATAGTCCGGCGATATACACGAAAAGGCATGGCTTGCCAACGGATACGATTTTCTCAATCGCGGAGGACGGCAAGGGCGACATTTGGGTAGGGACGCGCCACGGCGTTGCCCGGATGAGCAAGGACGGAGTCCGGAACTACTCGTTAAAAGACGGCCTGCCGAGCGACGTGGTGGTTTGCGTCTATAAGGACAGCAAAGGCAATCTCTGGGTGGGTACTCGCGGCGGTCTGAGCGAGTTTGATGGAAACCGATTTGTCACCTACACAAGCCGGGACGGGCTGCCGGATAAGACAGTCACCGCCATCCAGGAGGGAATCGCGGGCGATTTGTGGATTGGAACAGCCGGGGGCGGCCTAAGTCATTTCACGAACGGGCGATTCAAAACCTTTCAGACAGGCGGTGGATTTCCCAATAACGCCGTCGATTCGATGGCGGAAGACCCGGATGGAACGCTTTGGGTGGCTACGCGAGGGGGTGGGTTGAACCGATTCAAAGACGGCAAGTTCACGACGTACTCCCGGGAGAGCGGTCTGCCCGATGAAGAGATGTTGCAAATTCTGGACGATGGATTGGGCTATCTGTGGATTACCTCAAATAATGGAGTGTTCCGCGCGAATAAGGCCGATATGAACGCGTTTGCCGCGGGCAAGACGATAGGCGTGAGGTGGACACAGTATGGCACGGCAGAGGGCATGCGCACCCGTGAGTGCAACGGTGGTTTCCAGCCGGCAGGTTTTCGCGCCCGGGACGGACGGCTCTGGTTCCCGACGATGAAAGGCGTGGTGGTAGTAGATCCAGCCAAGATGCGCACTCAGCCTGCTCCGTCAACCGTTTTGATTGAGACGGTAACAGCGGGGAAAAAGCAGGTTGATTTCAACCGGGCAATGGATATACCGCCGGGGAAAAAAGACCTCAGCTTTCAATTTACGGCTCCCGATTTTACAAATCCGGAGCGAATTCAGTTCCGCTATAAATTGGATAACTTCGACAAGGACTGGGTGCAAGCCGATAGCCGCCGAGTCGCTTATTACACGAATATTCCACCGGGCGAGTATCGATTTCAAGTGATGGCGTGCAGGGACGAGCAGTGCAGCGGCGTAACGTCAACTCCTCCGCTTACGCTTGAACCGGCATTTTACGAAAGCAAGATTTTCCTTTTTGCACTTGCGGCGCTTTTGGGGGGGTGCGGTATTGGGATTCATCGGATGCGGGTGAAGCATCTGAAAATGCGCGAACAGAAACTGCTGTCGCTAGTGGATGAACGGACGCATGAGTTGAGAGAGTCGCGGGACCAGTTGGAAATTCGCGTACAGGAGCGGACGGAAGACTTGACGCGCCTCAATCACGCACTGGAGTCCGAGGTTTCAGTTCGGCGGGAGGCGGAAGAGAAAGCCGAAGCGGCGAGTTTGGCGAAGAGCGAGTTTCTGGCGAACATGAGTCATGAAATCCGGACACCCATCAACGGAATTATGGGCATGGCCGAGATTACGATGATGACGGATCTGGACGAAGAGCAGGCGGAGTACGTGGATATTATCAAGAGTTCGGCGGATTCCCTGCTCCGGATTGTGAACGATATTCTGGATTTTTCACGGATTGAAGCGCGGGAGTTGACACTCGAAACAATTCCGTTTGACTTGGCCGATTGCGTAGACCGGTTATCGCGATTTATTTCCTACCGGGTAGAGGAGAAGGGTCTCTCGTTCGCGGTGAAGCAGGCTCCGGATGTTCCGGCTCAGGTCACGGGCGACTCGGGGCGGCTGAGGCAAGTATTGCTAAATCTGGTCGATAACGCTATCAAGTTTACGAGTAAAGGCAATATTCGATTAGAGATAAACGTGGAGAGATTCGCAGGGGCGGAGGCGCTGTTGCACTTCTCGGTTCAAGACACCGGGATAGGAATTGCCAAAGAGAAGCAAACTGCGATCTTCGATGCATTTTCTCAAGCGGACAATTCATCGACGCGGCAGTACGGAGGGACCGGGCTGGGGTTGACGATCTCTTCGCAGCTTGTGCGCTTGATGAAAGGCCGCATCTGGGTTGAGAGCGAGCCCGGTCTTGGAAGTACATTTCACTTCACGGCAAAACTTGGCATTGAGGATCGTATTCCGGCACATCTTGCTTGTGAGGAAACTACGGCCGTTCGCTCGTAGTTAGTTAACGTTACTCCTTGTTGTTGCGGAAAAAACCGCTTGCTTGCGCGCGCGGCTCGGAAAGGTCTCCCTACGTTTGCAGTAACTTACCGAGCCACGACCGCTAGAAGGCCAGAGTGCGGCGTGCTATCGTGGCATTCTCGTGGGTGAAAAGCGGGACATGGGCGTCCGGCGCGGATCGGGGATCCGCCCCACTTGCCGTTTCGATAGGGAGGATCTATCCGTTGCTTCCGTTAACTAGACGATTCTGGATGACCGTGATGTCTACGGTGATGCTGTTAGCGGCGAATCCGCTGGCGCTGTTTGCCCAGGACAGGGCGAGAGAGACGGGGGGCGAGGCCAATCTGGTTCTTCCGGATCTGAGGCAGGCGACTTTCTTTGGCGGTCTTATCGACGGCCGCGCTTTGTTGCTTTACGGGCTGGCGGTCGTGGCGCTTGGCCTATTGTTTGGAATCGTTATTTATCACCAACTCAAGAGTCTTCCCGTGCACAGGTCGATGCTGGAGATCTCGGAACTGATCTATGCGACCTGCAAGACGTATCTGGTTACACAGATTAAATTCCTGGTGATTCTAGAAGTCTTCATTGGGGTGATTATCGTTTTCTATTTTGGCGTGCTACAGCATTTCAACGCGGTGAAGGTTTTCATCATCCTGTTGTTTAGCGTGATTGGCATCTGCGGCAGCACGGGCGTGGCGTGGTTCGGCATCCGCGTAAACACATTCGCGAATTCCCGCTGCGCCTTTGCAAGTCTGCGCGGCAAACCGTTTCCGTGCTACGAGATTCCACTCAAGGCGGGGATGAGTATCGGGATGCTGCTGATCAGCGTTGAGCTTGTGCTGATGCTTTTCATTCTCCTCTTCATTCCGCACGATTATTCGGGGCCCTGCTTTATTGGCTTCGCGATCGGCGAGTCACTGGGCGCGGCGGCGCTTCGGGTGGCGGGCGGCATTTTCACGAAGATCGCGGATATTGGCGCGGATCTGATGAAGATCGTCTTTAAGATTAAAGAGGACGACGCGCGCAATCCCGGTGTGATCGCCGATTGCACGGGCGACAATGCGGGCGATTCGGTTGGACCGAGCGCGGACGGATTTGAGACCTACGGCGTCACGGGCGTAGCGCTGATTTCTTTTATCGTGCTGGCGGTACACAGCCCGCTGGTGCAGAGCCAATTGCTCGTCTGGATATTCGCCATGCGCGTGATGATGGTGATTTCTTCGGCCCTCTCGTATTTGATCAACGCTTCGATTGCGAAGGCTAAGTACGCCCATGTAGACAAGATGAACTTCGAAGCTCCTCTGACGACGCTGGTTTGGCTCACGTCTCTTATTTCGATTGCGGCGACTTATTTTGTTTCGTATTTGATGATTCCCGGTCTTGGCGGCGATCCGAGTCTCTGGTGGAAGCTTTCGTCGGTTATAACTTGCGGAACTTTAGCGGGCGCGGTGATTCCGGAGTTAGTGAAGATGTTCACATCCACTAACTCGGCGCATGTGCGTGAAATAGTGTCTTCGTCGCAAGAAGGAGGGGCATCGCTTAATATTCTGTCCGGGTTCGTGGCAGGCAACTTCAGCGCCTTCTGGATTGGCATGGCGATATTGGCGCTGATGGCCGCCGCTTACGGGGTGAGCACAGCGGGCATGGGATCGCTGATGCTCGCACCTTCGGTGTTTGCATTTGGGCTGGTGGCATTCGGGTTTCTTGGCATGGGACCGGTCACGATCGCGGTTGATTCGTATGGGCCGGTAACGGACAACGCGCAGTCGGTATATGAACTCTCTATGATCGAACAGATTCCGGGTATCGAAGCGGAGTTGAAGAGCACGTATGGCTTCGATGTAAACTTTGAGGTCGCGAAGGACCACTTGGAAGAGAACGATGGCGCGGGCAACACTTTCAAGGCCACGGCGAAACCGGTGCTGATTGGAACGGCGGTTGTAGGAGCGACTACTATGATTTTTTCAATCATTGTGGCGTTGACGCAGGGCTTGCGGCCGGACTTGATCTCGAATCTTTCGATTCTGCACCCGCCTTTTCTGCTTGGTTTTATCGCGGGCGGCTCGGTAATTTATTGGTTTACGGGCGCGTCCACGCAAGCGGTCACGACGGGCGCTTACCGGGCGGTGAAATTTATCAAAGCCAATATCAAGTTAGAAGGAGTGACCAGGGCGTCGGTCGAGGACAGTAAAAAGGTGGTCGAAATATGCACGCAATATGCGCAACGCGGCATGTTCAATATCTTCCTGACGGTCTTTTTTATAACTCTGTCGTTCGCGTTCATCGAGCCTTACTATTTCATTGGATATCTGATCTCGATTGCGATCTTCGGGTTGTATCAGGCGATCTTTATGGCTAATGCCGGAGGCGCGTGGGATAACGCGAAGAAAATCGTTGAAACCGAGTTTAAACAAAAGGGCACCCCGTTGCACGATGCGACCGTAGTCGGCGACACGGTGGGCGATCCGTTTAAAGACACTTCTTCGGTGGCGCTGAACCCGATTATCAAGTTTACGACCCTCTTCGGACTGCTTGCGGTGGAGTTGGCGGTGTCGCTATCGGGCGAACAGGGCTCGGCGTTGGGGTGGTTTCTGGCGGGAATTTTCCTGCTGATTGCGATCTACTTCGTGTGGCGATCGTTCTACAGAATGCGCATCCGCGATTGATCCGCGGCTACGTTAGCTCAACAGGATGCCGGGATTCTTTTGCGCGGTGAAGCCGGGGAAAACGCTGTGAATTTCGCGATTACCCATCTGTTTAGTTACTAACTCGGATAACACCGTACGGAAATCGGTTGTGACGTTCAGGTCGCGGGCCTCGTACAGCTGCTCGCGTTCGAGGCCGGGCCATTGGCCGTAGACTTGGCCGCCGCGTACGTTGCCGCCGAGCACGAACATTACGTTAGCGTGACCGTGATCGGTTCCGCGGTCGCCGTTTTCTTTTACCGTGCGGCCGAACTCCGACATGGTCACAACGGTAATGTCGGCCATGCGGTCGCCCATATCTTGTGAGAATGCGGCTAACGCATCGCCGAAATCGCGCAGCAAATTTGCGAGTTGGCCCGCTTCGTTCACGTGCGTGTCCCAGCCGCCCACGTCCGTGAAGGCGACTTCCAGGCCGACGTCGGCCTTGATCATCCGCGCGATCTGCTGCAAGCTTTGACCTAGCCGTCCTTTTGGATACGAGGCGTTATTGCCAGGTGTGTAGGCGCTTTTTTGAATCGATTGGACGATCTTGATGGCGTCGAATGTCTCGCGGCCGGCGCCGTTCAAAACCTGGTCGGGCGTCGTGCCATACATGCTCTCGAAGGTCGCGGCCATCCTGGCGTCTTTCACCTGGAAATCGTTGAGGTTGTCGATCACCAGGGCTTCGTTTTTGCCGCGAAGCGTCCGGGGCAGGCCGGGACTGAGACTCACGGCGCGCAATGGCGAGGGCTGAGCTTCAGGTCGCATCGCGCGGTTGAGCCAGCCGTCGCAGGTCCCTTTCAATCCCGGCGTTCCGGATTCCATGTAGTCCTGAGCGTCGAAGTGCGAGCGGGTGGGATCGGGGGAACCAACCGCCTCAACAATCGCCAGTTGTTGGCGGTCCCAGAGAGGTTTGAGCGCTTTCAAAGAGGGATGCAACCCGAAGTGGCCGTCAAGGTCGATCGCTCCATGATAGCCGCCGCCGGGACGCGGAATGGCAAGGGTCGGACGCGAGGCATAATAGCCGCGTTCGCCGTGCGGGACCACAACGTTTAAGCCGTCCACCGCGCCTCGTTGAAAGATCGCGATCAATATCTTCTTGCGCTGTCCGGGCGCATCTTTCGCGTAGACAGCGCGCGATAACCATGCCGGAACAGATCCGACGCCAAACATGGCGACCGCTGAACTCTTAAGAAATAGCCGTCGTGAAAACATCTGGAACCTCTATCGTTTCTGGAAATCGGGTGAGCCAATGACCAGGCCCGCAATCAGACTTGGTCCTTCTTTGCTAGTTGTCAGCGCTTTCTGGATCGCCGCTTGCGTCTGCGTGCTGGGGTCTCGGTCCAGAATCACGCGGGCGACGTTTGCGGGATCCGCTTGCCACGCGGCAGTATCGACCTTGACGCCTGGAACCCGGTTATGAGCGAGCGCCAGTCCGAAATTCATCCGGTCCAGGAGACCGGCCGAGCTCACCCATTCGGCGTTCGCGCTGGAGTAACCAGTGGGCTCGACCTTTCGGTATAGCGGTTCACCGAGTTTCTGAATTTCGTTTGCGAGAAGAAAAGCCGATTGCACGTCGGCATTCGTGGCGCGCACGGCGCTGACAACCATCTCGAAAGGCGTTTTGATCTTAACGCGGTAAGCGCCTTCGGACCAGAACTCGGGCGAGGACAGCATGGTGCGCATCACTTCGCGGAGATCGCCGTCTTTCTTCAAGAAAGTGTGGGCCATGCGGTCTACCAGCGATGGTGGGGGGTCGTCCGCCACGAATCGCCGCGCGAGTTTGAGAGAGATGAAATGCGCGGTGGAGGGACGGTGCGCCAGAATCTTCAGCACTTCGAGCCCATCGTTCATGCCGCCGCCCGCTTTGATCACATGCCCAAGCACGACCTTCCTGCCTTTGTCGTGAACCTTGTCGTTGTACTCGAACCCGCCGCCTTTTTTGGGGGCGGCAATAGTCCAGCCGGTGAAGCAGCGTGCTACTTCGATAACGTCTTTCTGGGTGTAACCGCCATCGACGCCAAGGGTGTGCAACTCCAGCAACTCGCGGCCATAATTCTCGTTGAGACCGCGTTTATTCTTTGCGTTCGGACGCGTGGAATTGGGCGAGACGGATTGCCAATTGTCCAAATAAAACAGCATGGCCGGGCTTTGCGCGGTGGCGAGCAGGAGGTCCTGAAATTTGCCGAAGACATGAGGACGGATGGCCTCGCGTTCATAAGAAGGTACCAGGTAATGATCAGCGCCTTTGTTGATGAAGACGTTGAAGTGGTTGTACCAGAAATCGACGAGCAATTCCTGTAACTGATGGTTGCTGTATATGGCGCGTAGTAGCTTGCCTTCCGTCAGATCGTTCGTGACGACGGCCTGGGGGCTCACCGAGAGCATCAGTTCGCGCCGCAATTCGATTGGGGCAAGGGTAAATAGCTTTCTGCGCTGTTCCGGTTGCAGCGCCCATACGAAATCGAGCCGCTTGCCGGGTGGGATGGATTCCAAAACCTGGCGTTTCTGATCGGGTTTGCCGCTGGTCAAGACCGCGATCTGGTCGGGAGACAGGACATCGCTCAGTTTGATTTTGAGTTCGGGGTCGGCGTCGTTGTATGGATTAGCCAACTGCTTCTTCTGCACGTACTTTTGAACCAGGCTTTCGACGACAGCGCGCAGTTCGGGATCGTCCGGCAAAGGTTGCTTACCGTGCGCCACGGCGGCGATCATCTGAGGCGGCGGGTAATGGAGAAAGGTCTGCCGGATGCTCATGCGCAGCGAATCGAAAGGAGCGAGACGTTGCGGCAGGATGGGATTTTCCGGGATGCGTTCCGGATGAAG
>JALYVD010000388.1 GCA_030853405.1 Acidobacteriota bacterium
ATAAGCGGCGGAAGTTATGGCGAGCAGTACTATGACTAAACGAATCGACAAATTATAAGAGAAATGTTCTAGACAAATCGCAACTATTCTGTTAGATAGTTGAACTGGGGACACAGATAACCGATACAGGAAATTGTGCAATGCGGAAGAGGGGATCAACCGAAAACCGTAGCATGACCGGTTCCCACCCCGCAAGCTTTTACGGACTGAAATCATTGTGACACGTAGCGCGACATGACTTGCCAGCATTGCCAGACTTGGATTTTAGACGACGATCACCGCTGCCGGCGTTGCGGAAGAAGGGTGCGAAGCACGCCAACGCGGATATCTCCATCCACTTACCCGATTGCAGCAGCGGCGACGGCGCGAGCCTACGATTTTGAGGAGCGGGAAGAAACCATTCGCGCACGCTATGGTTCACCGGCTCCGGATCGCGAGACACAAGTCTTGCCGGGTCAGCAACCACTGTTTTCACACCCTACTAACGAACCGAGGGTAATTCCCTTCGATCAATTCACGAGTCCTGCGGAGCGGGAATCCATCCGGGCGCGGGCGGCGGACCTGGCGCGCCCCGCACCGATGAAATCCGAGCGGGTGGAAGTGCAGCGGCCTCGGGTGAACAAACGCCGTTCAGAAGCCCACGATCAGCGGCGGTTGGAGTTCTTGGGCCAGGAAGAGGTTGTCAGCGCGGCGCAGTCGTCCATTATTTGTGATGCGCCGGTCGCGCCGCCAACTTTACGGATGCGAGCGGCGGCAATCGACGGATTTGCGATGGCGATTGGATGCGGGGTATGTGTAGCGATCTTTCTCTACGCAGGCGGCCACATTCCAATGGACAAGCGTATGCTGCCTTTCTTCGCGGCTGCTGTTTTGACAGTGCCGTTTTTCTATAAGCTGCTGTGGACCTTCATGGGCCAAGACACGATTGGCATGAAAAAGACCGGGATTAGATTAGTGGATTTCGATGGGAATCCCCCCTCGCGAGAGCGCCGCTATTACCGGCTCGTTGGGGGAATCATCAGCCTGCTAGCGGCGGGTATGGGGCTGATCTGGGCTTTCGTCGATGAAGACGCCCTCACTTGGCACGATCATATTTCGAACACTTTCCCGACCATTGTGGCCGAAGACTAAGCGTCAGGCCAAATCACTCAGGCTAAATCAGTGTTGCTTAGCGGAATCAGCACTGCGGTCATGGATCCCTTGGATTTGGGCATGCGCTGGTCCGCGCCATAAGATTGGATCTGGTCGCGCGCAAATTCCGCTTGGGGGCGCTCGCAGGTGATAACAATTGTGCGGCCCGTCGTGTCCACCTCTACTGCGTGCTCGAAGGCAATACTGGTGGGCAGCAGAAACAGTTTCTGGAGCATTTCGATCACGTAGTCGTAAGAATGTTCGTTGTCGTCCAGCAGCACTACGTGAAAAAGTGGTTCGCGCTGCTGTTCGTGAGTTTCTTTGCTTGCCGGAGCCGCAACGGGCGAAAGAACGGTGTTCTCCATCAGGAAGGTTGAGCTACTTTATTGGAGCATTTGCGAGGGGACAGGCGCAACGTATTTAAGAGCGCGAAGGCACGTGCGAAACATCCAAGAAACTGCTAGAATCTTCTCAGTCCCATTGAATGTGGGGGCGCAACGGTTTCGACGGGATTGGATCGTTGTGTGAAGGCGTGTCGGGTTCCGAGCTCCCGTAAAACGATCGGAAAACAACAACTGCCAATAACAATCAGCAGTTTGCTTACGCTGCTTAAGTAATTAAGTAGCCGCTCTTGGTTAACGAGCCTGCGCGTTGGCCACCGAGCGTCACTTTGCAGGATAGGTACCTGGCTTCTGTCCGTAGCCGTGGGCCGAGATTAATCGGGCTCGGCGACTCTCGCTTTTGCCGGTTCTTTAGAGAGTTGCTTAAAAAATAGGATCGGATACACACGTAGTCTTTGCACGTCGGGCTTTTTCGGACGCGGGTTCAACTCCCGCCGCCTCCACCAAGCTTTTTTGGTTTGATTTGAACAAGTTATAAGCATCAATTTATCCTGTGTCCCTCTGGTGTACCTGACTCTAATTCGAGAGTCCACGCGTTGCGGACATGTCCCTCCAGGCGTTGCTGACGCGCCTTCACCCACGGCGCGTAACTCCGCTCCGTCGTTTTGATGCTGGTGTGGCCCAGCAAAATGGACACGTCCTCCATCGGCACTCCGCTCAATAGCAATTCGACCGCGAAGGTATCGCGGAACATATGCGGGTGCGCTTCGACCTGCTTACCGTCGATCATCCGGCGGCTCCACTTCCGGTAGTCAATTCCTTCCTCGGGCACGTGCGTGATGCCTGACATCGCAAACAACTTCCGAAAGCTCCGCTGCCAGTCGGAAACCGCACTCTTCGCCAAGCCATGGCCGGACCAGAAATAGAATTGGCTCGATGTGCGGCCCGGCACGCCCGAGAGCGCCGCCGTGACAAACGCAGGAACCGGCACAGACACTGGCTCACCCGTCTTCTGCTGTCTACGCAGAAAGATGCGGCCTGGCTCGACCTTGGTTTCGTCGAGTTGGACGACGTCGCGAATTCGGAGGCCAGTGTACCGCAACACGAGCAACATCGCTCGAAGCCTCAAAGCGTGCTGTTGGCCGACCCGGCCGTAGTTGTCGGGATATTTCTCGCAGCCAGCATAAAGTGCCGACATCTGCTCTCGCGTGAAAGGCAGCGT
>JALYVD010000397.1 GCA_030853405.1 Acidobacteriota bacterium
CGTGCGCACTCCTCGACGGCGGCCGTGTGACCGAATGTAGACGTGAACACGAGCGCAGCGTCCGGATGAACCTTCGCGATCATATCCGTGATATTCGCGAAGTAAAGATCCGTGGATAGATGCAATCGCCGCGCATAGGAATCGAACAGATCGCGGCGTGGCTCGACAATGCCGACGACCTCTACATCGGGACGGTGCAGTGCACCTCCGGCGGGGACCAGGGCCGAACCACCGTTAAGGAAACCAGTTACATGGCCGTGTTCAAGCCCGACAATTGCCACGCGCAAAGGAGCGGAATAAAGGGCAGACACAGCCAGGAACGCTGTTACGGCGAGTTTGATCATGTATGCAGGAGCTTATCAGAACAAAAAGCTAATACACAAAAACACTTGACACCTATGGGGTCTTGAGAAACAATCTATAGCGTTACCGCATCGGGCGGCACGGCGCCGGGGATCCGTCAGTCCGCGTTCCCCTACTGCCCGTTACGAGTCACCGGTTGTCATACCTGTGCCTTACTGAGGCGCCGTCCTGGGCTTCTACTTCGCAAGTTCGCCAAAAGAGATGTTCGCGTGGCGACGCCTTTTACCATTAGTCTCTCCATCAACAGAGAAAGATTGCAGCCCGTATCCGTCGCCGACGGTACGGAGCCCTTACTCTACGTCCTGCGCAATCAATTCGGCCTCCATGGTCCCAAGTTCGGCTGCGGGGTCGCGCAATGCGGGTCCTGCACCGTGCATGTGAACGGCGTGATTACACGTTCCTGCGTGACGCAGACGAAGGCCCTGCCCGACCGCGCTCAGGTGATCACGCTCGAGGGCTTGACCCGTCCGGATGATTCCCGCGAATGGGAGAGTTCGAATCGGCTCGCCGGCGCTCTTGGAACTGCACTGCAGGAGTCGTTCGTTGAACAGCAAGCCGCTCAATGCGGTTACTGCGCAAACGCCATGATTATGGGCGCGTCCGGATGGTTGCAGAACCGGAGAAGCGCAGGCAACCGGAGTGTGCCAACCGACGATGAGGTCAAGGCCTTTCTATCCGGCATCGGTCAAACGCCCGCGTACGTGTATCTCTGCCGATGCGGAACCCATCTGCGCATCATCCGTGCAATCCAACAGGCCGCCGAGAGGATGCGCTAATGAAAACCAACGAAGTTTCCCGCCGGCAGTTTTTCGCCAATATAGGGAAAAGCTCCCTGGTCGTTGGCTTCACTCTCGCTGCAGGTGAATTTCAGACGGGCAAGGCGGCTCCAACCGTTCAGAACTCTTCGTTCGCAGTGGACTCCTGGCTCGCAATAGCGGATGAAGGCCGGATAATCGTCTACAGCGGCAAAGTGGAACTTGGCACCGGTGTACAGACCGCTCTGACGCAGATCGTCGCAGAAGAGTTGAACGTCGAACTTCCGCAAATTAAGTTCGTCCAGGGAGATACATCCCTCACGCCCGGCGACAAGGGTTACACAGCCGGCAGCAAGACGATTCAGAATGAAGGGCCGCCTCTACGTCTTGCGGCAGCCACTGCTTTCCAGGCTCTTCTCGGTCTTGCTTCTAAGCGGCTGGGCGTACCCACCAGTGAGTTGCACGCCCGTAAAGGGTCCATCGGCATTGGCCCCGAGTTACACCGTGCAGTTTCCTACGGCGAACTCGTCGAAGGGCAGCAAATCCAGCTCACAACCAACCCATCCGTCACGGTGAAAGATCCCTCCTCTTATGCAGTTGTAGGAAAGCCGTTGCGGCGAGTTGATATTCCAGATAAGTTCAACGGCCGCTTTACGTACATGCAGGATTTAGTAATTTCTGGCATGCTCCACGGCCGCATTGTCCGCCCCACAGGCCGAAATGTCCACTTCGACAGCCTCGATGGGCCTTCCGAAGCGGCTCTTCAATCCATTCCCGGTTTCCTTCAGGTTGTGCAGCAGGGGAACTTCGTCGGTGTGGTCGCCACCGATGAGTGGGCCGCCATCACCGCGGCGCAGACGCTAAAGGTCAACTGGACCGCTTTCGCGTCCTTGCCCTTCGGACCCGGAGCGCCATCATTAGCAACAACCCTGATGGATCCGGCCAACATCTATCAGACCGACAAGGAAGATGTTGCAGGCGATGTCAATGGCGCTTTCGCGAGCGTCGGCGCGTCTGCGATCCTTGAGGCGCAGTACTTCACGCCGTATCACATGCATGGAGCGGTGGCTCCCTCCTGCGCAGTTGCGAATGTCGCCCCGGCGCCCGATGCTTCAGGCATACAGGTAACCGTGTGGTCTGGAACGCAAGGCGTCTATCCTCTGCAAGGTGCAATCGCCCAGTTGCTTGACCTTCCCGCAACAGCCGTTCACGTAATCTATGTTGAAGCCGCAGGCTGCTACGGACACAATGGCGCCGATGATGCCGCCGCCGATGCGGTCCTGCTCTCGCGCGCTACGGGCCGTCCCGTGCGAGTCCAATGGATGCGCCAGGAAGAGCATGGCTGGGAGCCGCTCGGGCCGGCCATGGTGCACAACATGAAAGGGGCACTGCAGACCGCGAGCCTGGTTGCGTGGGAGCACGTCGTGTACACTCCTACCCACAACAGCCGTCCCGGAAACTTGGCGGGAAACCTGCTTGCCGGCCAGGACCTCGGCCTTTTGCCCTCGGCGCTCCCCAACACGCCAACAAACCAGGGAACTCGCAATGGACCGGTTAATTACAACTTCCCGAACAAGTGGTATGTTGCAAACCAGATCAGAATCTTCCCGACCGGGCCGCTTGGACCCTCCGGCGCGCCGGCATTGGCCCCGCTCACAAGTCTTCTACCCCGCTCGTCGGCCCTTCGGAGTCTTGGGGGCTTTTCGAACTCCTTTGCCAATGAATCTTTTCTGGACGAACTCGCCTCCGCAGCCGGAATAGATCCGGTGAGCTTCCGCCTCCAATACATTGATGATCCGCGTGCCATCGCGGTGATAAACGCCATGGTGCGGAAATCTGGCTGGACGGCTCAGCCGATGGCCCCCGGATCAGCCGGAATTTTGAACGGCCGGGGTATCTCGTTCATTCGCTACGAGACGGTTGAGACCTATGTGGCGGCCCTCGTCGAGGTGCAGGTCAATACCGGTACCGGCGCTGTAGCCGTAGCGCGTGTAGTCGTCGCCCAGGACTGTGGCTTGATCATTAATCCCGACGGTTTGCAAAATCAGATCGAAGGGAATGTGCTCCAGGGAATCAGCCGCACGCTCTTCGAAGAAGTGCAGTTCAATGCAAACGGCGTTACGAGTGTGCTGTGGGCGAACTCCGCTTTCAATCCTGACGTAGCGTATCCCGTAATCAATTTCAAAGATGTGCCCGCAGCCGTAGAAACCGTGCTCATCGATCAACCTACGGAGCCATCCTGGGGTGCAGGCGAGGCCGCAATTGGTCCGATACCTGGGGCAATTGGCAACGCCATATTCAACGCGACTGGCCACCGCGTTCGTACTCTGCCGTTAACACCAGAGCGCGTGCTGGCTGCGCTCGCCTGACCGAAGGACCTACTTTTCGATCTCGGCGATTCACCAGCGCTCGCGATCTCGAAGATTACGTATATGCGCGACGTGATGACGCCCATGCCAGGCGTACATGCCGAGTGTCGCGTCAAGGCGCATGTCTCCGCGTTCCGGATGTTTATACGTTCGGGTGAGCTGCTCCTCGGAAAGCGACCGCACGAGAAACACCCATCGCGTGTGCAAGCTTTGCAGCAGTGCCAGCGAAACATCGACGGGCAGTGTCTTCGCGTCGGCCAACTCCGCCCACGCGGCTTCGTTAAAAGCATTGACCAACGGCGAGTCTTCCGTCACCGCCAACCGGTAGCGCTGATAGCTGTTCAAATGACTATCCGCGAGATGATGAACCACCTGCCGCACCGTCCATCCGCCGGGCCGGTACGGAGTATCCAACTGTTCGTCGTTTAATCCAGCAACGGCCTCGCTAAGAATTCTCGGCAGTTCCTCGATCTCTCGAAGCCACGCCGTCCGATTCGCCGCCGTAGCGTCGGTGGGCGGCTGAAAACTGCCAATCGGGTAACGCAAATCTGGTTCTGAACTGGGATTCCTGGAGGCGCTCATCTGAGAAAAGATTAGCAAAGGCGAAATTCTTTTGGCTATACCCGGAAAATCGAACCGCTCGTTTGTTTCATAGGCACTCGTCATGCGAGAACAGCACGTCACAGGGAGGTTTTTCCCAACCCCAAGTGCAACTCCCCACAAACCTTCCTGTGACCTTGCTGACAGACATCCTTTCCGCTCCGAGTAGAGTGGTCGTAGCACGTCTATGAAGCCAGCGGAAGCAATCGCGCTGTGTGAAGCGAAGTGGGCTGGCGCCTCCGCCGGGCAGAGCATGATGGCAAACGAGGAGCCCGATTTTCGCCAACTCGTCCTTGAACACTACGACCGGGAGCATCTTGCCCTCCG
>JALYVD010000431.1 GCA_030853405.1 Acidobacteriota bacterium
GCGTTCATAATCACTTCGCCGCAATAACGCGCCGAATCGTGCTTGCGCTCATCAACCTGCGGAATCGAGTTCACGCCGCGTGGAGAAAGCCCGATTATCTCCATCACCGTCGCCATCGTATTAGCCGTATATTGGCCGCCGCACGCGCCCGCTCCAGGACAAGCCGCGTTCTCAATCGCAAGCAGCTCGTCGTCGCTGATTTTGCCCGACGCATTTGCCCCAATCGCCTCGAATACATCCTGAATAACGATGTCCTTGCCTTTGTATTTGCCGGGAAGCATGGTGCCCCCATACAAAATCGCGCCTGGCACGTTCAACCGCAGCAGCGCCATCGCCGCGCCCGGAATGGTCTTGTCGCAAGCCACAAGCGCCACAATCCCGTCGAACATATGGCCGCGCGCCACCAACTCAATCGAATCGGCGATCACTTCACGGCTGACGAGCGAGGTCTTCATGCCTTCCGTGCCCATCGTGATGCCGTCGCTGATCGCAATCGTATTGAACTCCATGGGAGTCCCGCCAGCTTCGCGAATGCCTCTCGCGACATCCACCGCCAGCTCGCGCAAGTTGTAGTTGCACGGCATGGTCCCGGTCCAGGTGTTCGCGATGCCAATAATCGGCTTTTTCAGGTCCTCGTCGGTGAAGCCGATGGACTTCAGATAAGAACGGGCGGGCGCGCGGTCCTTGCCCTGGGTAATCGTGTAGCTTTGAAGCTTCATAGAAACTTCTATTAGATCAGGGCGGCGCAGCTAGACTGAAACTTGCAATCGGTTTTATTCGAGGCCCAGTCCGACGACAGCGTTCTGATCGCCGATCTTTGGGAATGTGGCACAACTGGAATTCTTGAGGAAGGAGGTCGTCTGCGAGCCTTCTTTGAGGACGCTGCCGACCTCACCGGCCTGATCCTCCGCTATTCTCCAGCCGAGATTCGCCGCGAACCTGCTCCCGACCTCACGCATTTCGTCCGCGAAAACTGGGATCCTATCCTCGTTGGGAACAAGTTCTTTATAGCGCCGTCCTGGATAACCGCAGAAACCCCAGAAGGCCGTTATCGCTTGAACATCGACGCGACCACCGCCTTCGGTACCGGACGCCACGAAAGTACTCAGTTGATGCTGCAAATCCTCGAACGGGAAATTCATCCGGGGCAAACTGTTCTGGACGTGGGCTGCGGCTCCGGCATTCTCTCACTCGCTGCCTCCCTACTCGGAGCCGACCAGGTCATCGCCTGCGACATTCATCAGGACGCGATCACAAGCGTTGCCAAAGATCTGAAAATTCCGGTCTTTGCCGGCTCGGCCGATGCAGTTCGCGATCAGACCGCCGACCTCGTGCTCTCAAATATCAGCGCCCGAGTGAACGATGCCATCGCTTCCGACTTGAAGCGCGTCACCACGCCAAGTGGCCTTATTGTCCTCGCTGGCTTCGTCCGGGACAATCCGCCCAAACGCTTCAAGCCGCTCGCTGTTCGTGAACAGGGCGACTGGCTCTGCTGGATTTGCCGCCCGGCTGACGTCCTGCCCAGTGATATTGCACCTTCCGAACCACAATCCCATTCGCAACAATGGTGGTGAAACCATCCTCCGTGAGAAAATTATAGTTTGCGGATCGTTCCTGACGGACTCTACTACGCTTTCGGTCTGACTCTGGCCGGAATCGTACTCTCATTCCTCCTCACGCCCCGGCTCGGTATTCCGTTTTACATCCTGGCCGCGTTCTGCCTTTACTTCTTCCGCGACCCCGAACGCATCGCGCCTGCGGGAGATTTCATGGTCGCGCCCGCCGACGGAAAAGTGGTGGCCATTCGCGAAATCAGCCCGGACGAGACGCGCATCAGCATCTTTCTAAACATCTTCAACGTCCACGTCAATCGCACGCCGATTCCAGGTGTCATCACCGGAATTATTTATCGTGAAGGCAAATTCCTGGTCGCCAGTCACGAAGCCGCATCGTCCGATAACGAACAGAACACGCTGATCGTGGAAGGGCAGGGCACGCGAGTCGTTTGCCGCCAGATCGCCGGTCTGATCGCGCGCCGCATCGTCTGTTACAAGAAGCCTGGCGACTCTCTCGCTCCGGCGGAGCGCATCGGTTACATTAAGTTCGGCTCGCGCGTCGATGTGCTGTACGGTCCGGAATGGAAGACCGTCGTGAAGGTTGGTGATAAAGTTTCTGCAGGCACCAGCATTCTCGCCAGCCGAACATCGCGGCCGGAGGCCATCTGACCATTAAAGAGCGCGTGATGGGATCTCAACTTCCCTACAAACGACCACGGCGGGCGGCTTACGCTCTCCCCACTCTCTTCACTAGCGGCAATATTTTTCTGGGCTTCCTCGCGATCATGCAGGCCTTTGAAGGCGTTCGCACGGGAGACTTCGGCCACTATTCCACCGCCGCAAAAGCGCTCGGCTTCGCCGTTTTCTTCGATGGCCTGGACGGCATGGTCGCACGCATGACACACACCACCAGCGACTTCGGCCGCGAATTGGATTCTCTTGCCGACGTCATTACATTCGGTATCGCACCGGCGGTGCTGGCCTACGCTTGGGGTGTGCTCTCCGTGCAATTCGCGGATACCGGCCTGTACAGTCATCTGACACGTAGCGGCTACATCGTCGCGTTCTTCTATCTGCTCTGCGGCGCCGTCAGGCTCGCGCGCTTCAACGTGCAGACAAATCCCATGCCCAAAAATCCCGGCCGCCCCGACCGTAAGTATTTCGTCGGAATGCCGATCCCGGCGGGCGCGGCATTAGTGGCTGCCGTGATCTACATGGACGCCTCTCCTATCAAGTCCTTCGTGGCCTCGATCGCATGGCTGATTGCGGTTGTCATTGTAGGCCTTCTCATGGTGAGCACGTGGCGATATCCAAGCTTCAAAAAGATCAACTTGAGCAAACCCCGCTCGCCGCTTCTTGTATTGCTGATCGGCGCAATCGCTCTCATTTGCCTATGGTCCCAGCCCGTTCTGCTGATCATGGCCATCACTTATGTCATGAGTGGCATTCTCATCCGCCTCGGTGGCATTATTCGCAGACGCCGCAAAGCACATCCACCCGCACATCTGCCGGAGCATCAAGTTGGCTAAATCGGAATCAAAAATTAAACCTCTACAACTCGCGCTAATCGGCGGCGAAACGCTGCTCGGACGCGAACTGCAGGACGTCCTCGAAAAACGCTCCGATGCTCCTGTGATCACAGGCTACGCTTCCACCGCCGAGGGCAACTTCGCCGAACAGGAGGGGGAGGCCATCTATCTCGCACCGCTAGAGGCGAAATCCGCCAGCGGCTACGACGCGATTCTGCTTGCCGGTTCAACCCCCAATGGCGCTCTCAAGGCGTACCAACTTGCCAAGGCCGCTCAAGGCCATCCACTGCTCATCGATTGCGTGGGACACCTTGAACAGCAGCCCGAAGCCCGTATCGTTTCGCCCGTCAATGAAGCCCATTGGGAGAAAAGTTGGCTGCAGACTGTGGCCCATCCCGCTGCCGGCGCTCTCGCGTTGGTGTTGACTAAACTCGCCGCCTACGCGGGTCTGAAGCAAACCATCGCGAATATTTTCGAGCCCGCCAGCGAACGCGGCAAGCCAGGCATTTCCGAACTGCATCAGCAAACCACCAGTCTGCTGGCTTTTAAAACTCTCGAAAAGAAAGTTTTCGACTCCCAACTCAGCTTCAACCTTCTGCCGCAATATGGCGAAGACGCACCCACGAAACTCTCGACCGTGGAGCAGCGCATCGAGCATCACCTCGCTAGCATCCTTAACAAGCAGGAGCAGCCCGCCCTCGTGCACATGCCTTCTTTACGAGTCGTGCAGGCGCCTGTTTTCCATGGCTACGGCATATCGCTCTGGGTCGAATTCGAAACCAGCGTGAGCGCCGATGAAGTTAGAGCCGCACTCAAATGTCCCGAAATCGAGGTGCGCGGAGAGCAGGATGAACCGCCCGATAACGTCGGCGCAACCAGTCAAAGCGGCCTTATCGCCGGCGATATCCGCGTCGATAGAAATAACTCGCGGGCGGTTTGGATTTGGATAGTGGGCGACAATCTTAGACTCACCGCCGATGCCGCCTCTGAAATCGTTGACGGCTTGAAACGTGTATCGAAATGAACCGGCGCTTTTTTCTACTGACGCCCGTCGCCATTCTCGCCGTCACCTCCTGCGGCTATCGTGTCGGCGGAAAGGCCGACCTCGTACCGAAGAGCATCCAGACCATTGCCATTCCGGCCTTCAGCTCGCCGTCTACTCGCTACCAACTTTCCGATCTGTTGACCAGTCAAATTGGCCGCGAGTTCAGGGCCAGAACGCGTTTCACAATCGTCGATAATCCGGCGGAAGCGGACGCCGTATTGAACGGCAGTGTGACCTCAGTTGTGGCCTACCCCGCGGTCTCCGATCCCACGTCGGGCAAATCGACCAGTGTGTTAGTCGGAACAACGCTGAACCTAAGATTGGTGGAACGTACAACCGGGCGAGTTCTCTATTCAAACCCGGCCTTCAGCGCAAGAAGCTATTACGCCATCGCAACGGATCCGCACCAGGTCTTCAATGAAACCGGCCCCGCATTCAGACGATTAAGCGAACAAGCCGCGCGCGACATCGTGAGTGCCGTAATAGAGAATTTCTAGCCGTGCCCGCATTAACGCCGGAACAGTTCTTAGCCCGAATTGCTAAACAGCCAATTGCACCCGTCTATCTGTTCTTAGGGCCGGAAGGCTATCACCGCCGTCTTTGCAAAGAGGCGCTTGTCGCACGGGCTTTGCCCGCCGAAGCGCGCGCGGACGGCGTCACGCAAACCGATTTAGAAGAGACCACTATCTCCGACATACTCGACGACGCACGTTCTCTATCGCTCTTCGCGTCTGATCGCGTGATATGGATTACTAGCGCCGAACTGGCACTGCCACGGCGCATGATGGCCGCGAGCGACGATGACGGGGAACAGGACAAAGGCGGCGAATCCCCTCTACCCGCATATCTAAAGAAGCCCACGCCCGGAACCGTGCTGGTCTTCGAGTGCAGCCGCTACGATTTTGCAGGCGACGACAAACCCAAAGTTGAACGCGTTCAAAAGTTTTACTCCGGCATTCCAACCACTGTGGAATTCCGCCCGCTAACTCCGGAATCGAGCCGCTTTCTCGCTCAAGAACTTGCCAAACAGCATCGCGTGAAGCTTGGTGGCGCGGAGCTTGCGGCATTGCTGGACGCCGTTGCCGGTGACGCCAATCGCCTTGCTTCTGAGGTCGAGAAGCTCTCACTTTTCGTCGGCTCGGATCGCCCGGTGACCATGGACGACATACGTGCCCTAGTGCCCAACGCCGCCCAGAGTACGATCTTCACACTCGTTGCCGCACTCGGCAAACGGGACAGGCTAAACGCCCTGCGGTCGCTCGACATCCTCGTACGCGAAGGCGAGTACCTGCCTCTCGCGCTGACATTCTTGAGCACTCAATTCCGCCTGGCTCTAGCCGCTAAAGAAGCGAAGATCACTTCAGCGCAGCAGGCGCAAGCCTACTTCACCAAAATCGGCGTAAGGATCTGGCGCGACCGTGCCGAGCAGGTGATGGGAACCGCCGCCGCATTCAGCCGCGACCAGCTTTCGAAAGCGCTCGCCGCGATCTATGAAACCGACAAAAAATTCCGCGAAGGCTATAAGGACGACCGCCTCACAATGGAAGGACTTGTCCTCGCCTTGACTACCTCGTCGCCGAGGTGATCGTCTTACTCTGCTCGCAAGGCTTCCATGGGGCTCACCCTTGCGGCGCGGCGTGCCGGTATAAAGCTTGCCGCGAGTGCGGCGACGCCGAGGAGTGCCGCTACCCCCAGCAGCGTCTCGACATCCCAGGAACTTACCCCGAACAGCATCTTTCGTGCGTAAGCCGCCGCAATTATAGAACCCACCGTACCCCCACCGATTCCCAATGCCGCGAGCAGGCAAGCCTCTCGTAAAACCAGCCGGTATACCGCGCCGCGTTCAGCGCCCAAGGCCATGCGCACGCCAATTTCCCGCGTTCTCTGGCTAACCGAATAGGCGATCACTCCGTACAATCCGACGATGCCTAAGAGAAAGGCCGTCACCGCGAAGCCGCCAACCAGCCAGGTAGAAGCGCGATGGAGGTACGCTGTCATCGAGTTCGATATTACCGTTTGTACCGTGGACTCATCCCGCGTCCCGACGTCTGAATCGACATGCCGAATGGCCGGCCGAAGCGCCGCGAGTATACTTTCCGGCTGCTGCCAGGTACGTGCGATCACGGAAAAGTAATTGCTTGGATCTTGATTAAATGGATGATACTCGGCTGGCCAAATTTCTGAGTCGAGTGCGCCGTCTCTGATATCTTTGACGACTCCGATAATCGTCTTAATGGATTCCGGAGTCAAACTCGTATCACCGATTTGCTTGCCGATCGGATCCTCTCCTGGAAAATACTTCCGAGCCAACGTCTCGTTTACAATCACCACCTTCGGCTTCGACTGATCCTCCGCGTCACTGAAGTAGCGCCCGTGAAGCAGCGTTGCGCCGATCGTGCGAAAATACTCCGAGCTCACGTCGCGCTCGTTCACCTCAATGTGTTTTCCGTCATAAGGTTTACCCACCAAACGAATCCAGTCGGTATTCCCGTTGAAGCTAACCGGCAACACCGTCGTCAGCCCCACGGATCGCACACCTGGAAGGCTCGCTATCTTGCGAAGGACATTCCGGCCAAGGGTTCTACTTCGATCGCTCGTAACAGATTGGTTGTCCGGCGCCGCGACGTCAATCGTCGCGAGGTGATCCACCTGAAACCCGAGTTCCACATGCATGAGTCGATAGAGGCTCTTGCCACACAATCCCGCCCCCACCAGTAAAATCATGGCAAGCGCGAGTTCCACAACCACCAATCTCGAACCTAATCTTCGCCAGCCTTTGCCTGCCGAGCCCCGGCTTCCTTCTGCCAGCCCATCCCGCATTGTCGATGCCGTCAAATGCAGAACCGGCGTCATCGAGAAGACCGCCAGCGCCAATGCCGACAGAATCACCGCATACCCAAGTACTCTCCAATTCAAATCAAGGTGCGACAGGAAGGGTAGGTACGCGAGCATGTCTGCGGGGATCAACTTCGTTAACCCTTGAGTAGTCCAGTGCGCAAATAAAAGTCCTAAGAGGCTCGCACTCGCCACCAAAATAAAAGCCTCTGTTATGAATTGAGTGACGACTCGGGACATAGACGCGC
Organism: Acidobacteriota bacterium; assembly: GCA_030853405.1. Lineage (GTDB taxonomy): Bacteria > Acidobacteriota > Terriglobia > Bryobacterales > Bryobacteraceae > Bog-105. The sequence goes on from JALYVD010000431.1 coordinate 7,214, forward strand.
CAAGGGCCATGCGCAAAGCCATTTCCCGCCTGCGACTCTCCGACCGTACCAGCACCAAACTCGCAACATTCACGCAGGCAATGGCCAAAAGCAGCGCAGCGCCGCCCATTAGAACCGATAGAAGCAGACGGAGATTTCCAGCTATCGCGTCCGCTAACAACACGACACTCGCGCCCTGTCCTCTGTTCGAGTCTGGATATTCGTTTTCCAGACGGCGGCTAATCAGCGTCATATCCGCCTGGGCTTGCAGCACCGAAACACCAGGGTTCAGTCGTGCGATTCCGTCTAAGTTGTGGCAACTTCGGCGAACAGCACAAGGGGATTTAGGATCGATAGTGGTCCAAAATTCCGCCGCGCCTCGCGGAGCGAACTGGAAATCCTTAGGCAGAACACCAATAACGGTGTAAGTCTCCCCGCTCAGGTTCAAAACTTCACCTAACACGCCCTTCCTGGCACCGAATCGCCGTTTCCAAACGGGGTAAGTCACCAAGACTGTGTGGGAGCCGCCGTGGACTTCATCCTCCTTCGTGAAATCGCGTCCCAGAAATGGCCGCACTCCAAGCGTGTGAAAAAAACCAGCACTCACCTGCACCGTCTGTATCGGCTCGACACCTCCTGCGGTCTTCAGGAGGAGACCTCCCGCTCCGGATACGTTCATCGACTCAAACACTTTGTTCGAGACTTTCCAATCGAGGTAATCGAGATAGGAGAGATTCGCGCGGGCAAACTGTGGATTGCTTTCTGTTACCGCTACGAGCCGAGTGGGCCTTGGGTACGGAAGAGGTCTGATCAACGCGGCGTCGACAAACGTGAAAATTGCCACGCTCGCGCAAATCGCCAGCGCGACAATCAGCACCGCCGTTGCTGCAAATCCTGGATTATTGCGGAGTTGACGGAACGCAAACCGAATATCCAGGGCCAGGTGTTCCAGAAAGGGAATGGTGTTTCGTTCACGATAGGCTTCTCTCAGGGATTCGATTCCGCCTAATTTAAGAGCTGCATCGCGTTGCGCGTTCTCATCTGTCATCCCAGTTCGCACGTTATCGGCCACGTGCATCGCGATGTGACTTTCTATTTCGTCCCGCATGTCGCGCTCTCTCCGGCGTTTGCAGAAGAGACCACCCAACCTGATCATCCAAGCGCGAGCGGCTCTCATGCTGGATCTACCTTTGGGTCCAGAAAGCGGGCAACGATCTCTGTCGCTTGGGCCCAGCCCTGAGCCTCGCGCTCCAATTGCTTTCGTCCCGAACGCGTGAGCCTGTAAAACTTAGCTCGCCGATTGTTCTCCGACACTCCCCAATCGGAAGCGATGGAACCTTCTTGTTCCAGTTTCAGTAGGGCTGGATAAAGTGTTCCGTAGTTCAGCTTGAGCAGATTCCCGCTGGTTTGCTCAATGCGGCGCGCAATCCCGTAACCATGCAGCGGTCCCATCGCTTCCAGAGTCTTAAAAATCATCAGGGCTAGCGTGCCCTGCCATACATCTGTCTTGTCTCCCATCGGCTCTATGGGTCTCCAATAGGTATTGGATCACCCTTGCTATGGGAAAGCAATACAAAAGCTAAAATAGTCCCACCGTCTTCCGTCTGCGCCACTCGAACAGCACCACGCCCGCCGCAACGGATACATTCAGCGACGACACGGCCCCCGCCATCGGAATACTCAGCAGAACATCGCAATGCTTCTGCACGCCTTGATGTAAGCCCTTACCCTCGCCGCCCAAGACGATAACAGTGGGAGCCGCGAATTCCACCTGATCGTAAACCTCGGTTCCGCGCTCATCCAGACCGTAAATCCAGAACCCCGACTGCTTCAGCTTTTCCAGAGTCTGGCTGACATTGGTAATGCGCGCGATTGGCAAATATTCAAGCGCGCCAGCCGCGGCACGGGCGACCGTTTCCGTAAGCGGTGCGGCCCGCCGTTCGGGAATAACCACAACATCCGCTCCCGCTGCATGGGCCGTTCTGACGATCGCACCAAGATTGTGGGGATCTTCTACGCCATCCAGCACAACCACCAGCTTCGCGTTCGCTATCACTGAATCGAGCTCCACGTAATCGTGAACCGCTCCAAATGCGATCACGCCCTGATGAGAAACACCCTTGCTTGTGCGATCCAGCAACTCGCGCGGCTCAAAGCGCACGGGAACGGATTGGGTTCTGCAAAGATCCACAATCTCCTGAACGCGGGGGCCGGCGGAGCCCTTCGCAATAAGAATTTTATCGAGCGCACGGTGGGCGCGCAGTGCTTCCCGAACAGGATGAATGCCCAGCGTGAGCCGCATCAACCTGCCAGCGGAATTCCGTGCTCTTCAAGAGAACCACGCACCTCTTTCGGTGATAAGCGCGAGGCATCATACTCAACGAACAAATCGTCCGTGCCTGCTTTCAACCGCAGAGCGAAAAAACCGATCACGGAATGCATGCGCGAGAGGCTGACTAACTCTTGCTCACTAAGAGTGCGGGCAAGCTTAAATGTGAGCTGTACTTTCGTCATCGGCCATCAGAATAGCATCTGAACCGCGCGCGTCAGCAAGCCGCCTTACTTGTTCACTCGGGCAAGAATAGTTCCATCCTGCATCGCTTTCAAAGCCGCCTGGATCTGTGGGTCCCGCCGCGCCGCGATCTCATCGCCTTTGTCCACGCCGCGAGCCTGCATTACAATTTCTTCCAGCAATCGATCGCTCACCCAACCACGTTCCTGACCCCACTCGGAAACATTGGGCTGAATGTTGCGCTGTGAAAGATAAACCTGGAAATCGTCGATCAAGCCTGGCGTGATCGCAAAAGATTCCGGCAGCGGAGAGTGATTGGCCAGATACGCCGTCGCGAACGAAGTCACCGCACCGCTCGCGTCCAGAACCGTCTCGAGTCTCGTGCGAACCGCGGGCGCCACTTCGATATCGGGCTGAATGCCGCCGCCGCCCGTCACCGTCCGGCCATCATCGGTTTTGTACGTCGGCAGAGTTCTCCGGCTCGTGTTAAACGTCTCCGAAAGCGCTGAGTTCTTCAAAGGCTTCTGAATCGATCGTCCGCTCGGCGTGTAATAAAACGCCGTCGTAATCGCCAGACCAGAGCCTTCGGACAATGGCATCACCGATTGCACCAAACCCTTCCCGTAGCTCGGTTCGCCGATCACCACCGCGCGGTCATGGTCCTGCAAGGCGCCCGTCAAAATCTCCGAAGCACTCGCCGTTTTTCCGTTCACTAGAACGGCCAACTTGAAGGAATACGGCTTCGCATTTTTCGGCACATCGGCGCTTTCAACCACCTCCGTGCGGCCCTTCGCGGTCAGAATGCGCTGCCCTGGTTTCAGGAACAGCGCGGCCCCCTCAAGCGAAGCCTTCACGATTCCTCCGGGATTATCCCGCAGATCCAGCACCAGTTCGCGCAGCGACTCAACGTGAAGCTTAGCGAGTGCGTCCCGCAGTTGCTTGGCGGTCTGCATATCCCAACTCGTCACGCGTATATATCCGATTCCAGGCCCCAGCAAGAATGCCCGGTCCACGCTCGGCGAATCCATCAATTCGGGCGTAAGCGTGAACGTCAGGACCTTTGCATCTCCTTGCCGCCGGATGTAGACGAGGATTTTCTGTTGCCGCGCTTCCGTAAGAAGCTGAATGATCTGTTCGGGCTCCAGCGAGCCGATCGCGATGTTGTTGATCGCAACAAGTTGATCACCCGCCTGTATGCCCGCTTTGCTCGTAGGCGTTCCCGGAAAGGTCTGAAGAAAAATTACCTGGCCCGGTAAAACCGATACGATACTGCCGAAGCCCTTTTGCTCCGACTGCTCCATCTGCTTCAGTTGCTCGAATTGCGATGGCTCGAAGAATTGTGTGTGGGGATCAAGCTGACGCAGCATCGAAGGGATCGCGCCTTCATAAATCAGCTTGTCCATAGGCTGCGCATCCGCGCCGTGGACCTGCACCGCATTGAGAACATCCAAGAAACGGCGCAGCTCCGGCCCCAGATCGTTCGCCGGATCGAGTTGGCTAATTGGCTTTTGAGTTTGCGGGTGATCGGGTGGAGTCTGCGCCCAAAGCAGACCAGCAAGCCCCAAACCACGCACAAAGCGAACAATAGTGCGCATCCTATTCTTTTTGGGACGTATCAGAGGCAGATCCGATTCAACGGGTATAGCGCGTCTCCGCGCGAGTCCGCGCCCTCTGCAAAGCCAGCTCGATCAGCCGGTCCAATAAATCAGAATACGGCAGCCCGGAGTACTCCCACATCTTCGGGTACATGCTGATCGAAGTGAACCCGGGCATTGTATTGATCTCGTTCATATAGATTTGCCCCGTGGAGCTCTCCATCAGAAAGTCAACACGAGCGAGTCCTTCGCATCCCACAGCTTCGAAGCACGCAACAGCTAGCCGCTTGATCTCGTTCACCTGCGCAGGTTGCAGTTGCGCGGGTAACTCGATGCGCGCGCTGTCCAGGATGTACTTGTCTTCGTAGCTATAAAATTCCTGCGACGGAAAAATTTCACAAGGAGTCGATGCCGCCGGTATATCGCCGCCAATCACGGCGCATTCAAACTCACGCCCCGTAACGCCGCGCTCGACTACGATCTTGCGATCGTATTCAGACGCAGTAGCCAGAGCCGCAGCCAGCCCCGCCGCACTCGTCACCTTTGTGATGCCAACGGACGAGCCTAAGTTTGCAGGCTTCGCGAAAACCGGATAGCCAAAGGGAAGATGCACGTCGTCTGATTTGAAGCCCCCCCTGCCGAGCACTACGTACTCTACAACCGGGAGACCCGCCTCGCGGCAGACACGCTTCGTCATCACCTTGTCCATCGACACTGACGAGGCCAGCACGCCTGCGCCTACGTAGGGTAACTCCGCCAACTCCAGCAGTCCCTGTACGGTCCCATCCTCGCCGAAAGTTCCATGCAGCATCGGTATAACAACATCGATGTTGCCGTTCCCACCGGGCTCCGGAGAAATCGGGGCCGGATGCCACTTGCCTTCTTTGTCGATGAAGATTTCGACGACATCGTACTTCGATGTATCGAGCGACTCTCTTACCGATTTCGCGGAACGAAGCGAAATTTCGTGCTCGCCGGAACGGCCACCGGACAACAGTCCAACGCGGATCTTCTTTTCAGCTTTCAGATTCAATTCCCTATTGTCGCGCGGCACCTGTCAAACGGAAACCGGCCACCGAGGGCGTGCCCAGGTGGCCGAGGGACCAAATCGAATTTGAATTAGGCAGGCTACTTACGCGAAGAAATCCGGTCTAATTCATGAATGAATGCCCGAGCCTGCGGCGGCGTATGGATATCGCCAGTTGCAATCTCTTTGTTGCTGATATCACGGCCATACAGTTCTTTGTTGGCGGTATCGTCTTCAGTGACGGCGGATCCAGCTAGATCGAGACCACCGTAGAGCCCGCGCTGGCGCGAGTAGGTCAAGATTTCCGCATGAAGCTCCGCGTCCGTCATTGCCGAGGCATCGCGGCCAATCGGTCCTGCAGCCGCTGAAGCTTCGCCACCCATTTTGAACTTATTGCTTAAAAGATGCTCCATGCCACTCTTACTCATCACCAACATGATGACGTCTGTCTCGGCTCCGCCGATAAGAAACCCGAATTTGCCACCCGTAATCTTGATAGAACCCGGTGCGCTCCAACCTACACCACCTTGTTTACGGCAGGTGAAAAACCCCGAGCCGTACTCGCCGCCGACAACAAAGCCCACCTTTTTCAGATCCGGAATGACAGCCACGCATTGTGCGCGGCTAAATAGATCCTGCGGAATCCCTTTATCGGACGCCTGCATCATCTCGTGCAGATCCTGCGTTGCCGCATGAAGCCTCTCCGCAGCGGTATCGCTTGCAAACATCGGCACTGCCATCAACGCAGCTGCTAACAAGCCAACATAAAACTTCATTGAATTCTCCTCCTGCTCTCTCTCGTACTAGATCTCAACTGCGGACCATTGTTCACATCTCTTAGACGCGCGGGTCTCGGAAGATTGAACAAGCGGATTTCGATTT
>JALYVD010000269.1 GCA_030853405.1 Acidobacteriota bacterium
TCGTCGAACGGCACGGCTGGAAACCGCTTGACCGCCGCCTGTTTATGGAGGAGGGCCCAAAGCTCGCGCTAGATCGCATCCTTAAGATCATTGAGTCCGAGGGCCGGGCGCCGGAGCCGGCCGTGAACGATGGCAGCGGGGTGTGGCTTTATCAGCCGGAGCCCTGAAGCCGCTCAACTGCGGACTCATTCGGCCGCTATCATTTTCCGGCCACTGCACTAGCGGACATAGGAGCGGACACCTTGGCGGGTGCCGGCATTGCTTCAACCCAACGTAAATAGCAGATAATAAGAGACGTTATGCCTCCAGACGAATCGGACATAGAAGCGGACATTTTAGCGGACGCAGACGAGCAGATTTCGCTTATGGAGCCCCTGCTCCTGAGCGACCTCTCCAAGAACCGTGACGGACTTCTCGACCTCGCGCTTGAGCTTACGGCCAAGTCCGCGGGGTTTTGCCGCAGCCTGCCGCCCACTCTCCTCTCTTCGCTCGCCAGCCTCGTCCGCTCGATGAACTGCTATTACTCGAACCTCATTGAAGGGCACGACACCCACCCCGTCGATATCGAACGGGCGATGAAAAACGATTACAGCCAGGACCGGAAGAAGCGCGATCTACAGATCGAGGCGAAGGCGCATATTGACGTGCAGAGCTGGATCGATCAGGGAAGCCTCCAGGACCGCCGAGCCTTTACAGCCGAAGGGGTGTGCGAAGTTCATCGCCGCTTTTGCGAAGCACTGCCGGAAGATCTCCTGTGGGTTGAGGAGCCCTCTACCAAAGAACGCGTGCGCCTGGTGCCTGGCGAACTACGTCGGCGCGGCGTCAGAGTCGGGCGTCACATCGCGGTCAGTCCCGGCGCGTTACCGCGTTTTCTAAGCCGGTTTCAACAGGTCTATACCCGGCTGGGCAAAACGGAATCGATCATTGCGAACGCAGCCGCCCACCATCGTCTGCTGTGGATACATCCATTTCTCGATGCGAACGGACGAGTTGCGCGGCTGATGTCGCACGCCGTGTTCCTCGAACTCCTGGATACCGGTTCCATATGGTCTGTCGCACGAGGCCTCGCTCGAAACGTTCAGCGCTACAAGGTTCTACTTGCCAATTGCGACCTGCCCCGCCGCAACGATCTTGATGGCCGTGGCACGCTCAGTGAGGAGGCGCTAGCTGAGTTCACGCGATTCTTCCTCGAAATCTGCATTGACCAAGTCGCATTCATGGAGAGCCTTATGCAGCCCGATCGGCTGCGCGCGCGAATACTTCAATGGGCCGAGACGGAGACTCGAATAGGCGCTTTGCCCGCGAAGGCCGCTAGCCTGCTGGAGGCGGTGCTGTATCGCGGGGAGCTTCCGCGAGGGGATGTGGATTCTGTTCTTGGCATCGGTGCCCGCCAAGCTCGCAGAATCGCCTCTTCGCTGCTTGATCGCGAGGTGCTCACATCGGAGAGCCCCCGCGCTCCCTTGCGCGTTGCCTTTCCCGCCGCTTTGACCTCGACATGGATGCCTGGCCTTTTCCCCGAGCCAGAGAAGTCCTAGCCATGTTTAACAATGGTGATAGCAACCCGCGCCTGCATACCAGCGCGTCGCTCCGGAGAACACACGACCCATGCCCCTCAGTAGGCGCCATTTCCTGCAGACTACCGGCGCTGCCGCCTCCACGCTCGCCATCAGTGAAGCCGCCGCCCCGCAAGAACCCGCCAAACCCATCTCGCCCAACGATCGCGTTCAAATTGGCTGCATTGGCTTCGGCATCATGGGCCAGGGCGACATGAGGACGGAATCCGCCCTGCCCGGCGTCGAAATTGTCGCTGTTTCCGACGTGTACGACGGCCGCCGCACCCTCACCCAGGAACGCTACGGCAATCACGTCTTCACCTCGCGCGACTACCGCGAACTGCTGGCCCGCCCCGATGTCGATGCCGTCATCGTCGCCACACCCGATCACTGGCACGCCCGCATCGCCATCGACGCTCTCCACGCCGGCAAAGACGTCTACTGCCAAAAGCCCATGGTCCGCGAAGTACGCGACGGCCACATGGTCATCGAAGCCCAAAAACAAACCGGCCGCATTCTCCAGGTCGGCAGCCAGCGCGTAAGCTCCATCCTCTACGCCAAAGCCAAAGAACTTGTCAAAAGCGGCATGATCGGCCAGATCCACCTGATCGAGGCCTACATCAACCGCAACTCGTCCCTCGGGGCTTGGCAATACACCATTCCGCCCGACGCTTCCACTGAAACCATCGATTGGGATCAGTTCCTCGGCAGTGCGCCCAAGTGCCCCTTCGAGCCCGTGCGCCTGTTCCGTTGGCGAAACTATCAGGCCTACGGAACTGGTATCCCCGGCGATCTCTTCGTTCATCTCTTCACCGGCATCCACTTCGTTATGGATAGCGTCGGCCCACAGCGCATCGCGGCCACCGGCGGCACTTACTATTGGAAAGATGGCCGCGACGTGCCGGATCTCATGACCGGCCTGTTCGACTACCCGGACACTCCGTCCCATCCTGCCTTCCAGGTCAACTTCAGCGTCAACTTCGAAGCCGGCGGCGGTGAAGGCGCCGATTCGCAGGCCTTCCGCTTCATCGGCACCGAGGGCGTCCTGAATCTCTCCGTCGGCAACTCCCTCTCGATTTCCAAACGTCCGCGCGAACTCGATCCCGGAACGACCGCCGGAACCTTCTCGAAGAAGATCCAGGAGCAGATTCTCGCCGAGCACCGCGCCAAGTACCCGCCACGTCCCGAAACCGCCGACTCGTTAGAACTCGAACCTCTTGAAACCTTCCCGCTTCCCAAAGGCTACTCCGAGCAGGTTGCGCATCATCAGACTTTCCAAAACGCCATTCGCTCCCGCACGCCCGTCGTCGAAGACGCCGTTTTCGGTCTCCGCGCCGCCGGCCCAGCCCTCATGTCGAATGTCTCCTACTTCGAGCGCCGCATGGTCTCCTGGGACCCCGGTAACATGCGCATGTTGTAGCGGTTCAAGTATCGTTCCGCGACTGTAACAAGCTCTGAAAAAGCTCGGGACAGGAGGCTCAATCTGGTGCACGAGCACGTCACGGCTCCAGCCGTTTTGGATGCTCGCCTTCGCGTACCAGATCCGGTCCTGCGGATGCTGTAGTTTGTCCAGTAGAACACAATTGTGAAACCAGGGTATTGTGCAGCAACCTGCTGCACAAATACGTCGTCGCGCCAGGCCTCAGCAAACGCCCGCATGTACTTGAGGTTTCTGGGCGACAAAGCCCTTCATTTCAGGAAAGGCTTTCTTCAGATCTTCCGCCCAGCGGTCAATGACCTTAGCACCCCAGTGTTCCTGCTCTTAACGAACCAGAATGTCTCGTCCAATCCGCCAATACAAAAGCACCAGCTCGCGGTTGACAGAAACCGATGTCCGCGATTGCGACTCCCTGATGCGCCGCTTGAGTTCCTGCAACAAAGCAGGATAGCTGTCCGGCAGGGGTTGCAATTTGTCAATCTGAGTCGATTCATTTCCGGATCTTGTCATCGTGTCATTTCTCCACTCATCCGCTGGTATCCGTTCCGCCGGCACGGCAGCCGCTCGATTTTAGCCGGGCCATCGGGGACAATTGTAGCCTTGGCTTATGAACGCGATTTGTATCACTTGCGGAACGCAATTCGCCGAGTCGAGCCGCTCACCAGACCGCTGTCCGATTTGCGATGAGGAACGCCAGTACGTAGGCCTTCATGGCCAGCAATGGACCACGCTAGATGATTTACGGCGTGACCGCAAAACTCAAATTGAAGACGAGGAACCTGGACTGACCTCGTTCTCCATCGACCCGAAATTCGGCATCGGTCAGCGGGCGTTTGTCATTCAGACTCCGTCGGGCAACATGCTATGGGACTGTATCAGCCTCTTGGACGACGTCGCGCTTGCGCAAATTAAGAGCTTGGGTGGAGTGTCGGCGATCGCGATCTCGCATCCACACTATTACACGTGCATGGTCGAATGGAGCCGTGCCTTCGGGGACGTCGATATTTATCTGCACCGGGACGACGCGCAATGGGTTATGCGCCCGGATAAGCGTATTCACTATTGGGATGGGGAAAGGTATGCGCTTCCAGGGAATCTGCGGTTGATTCGCTGTGGCGGTCACTTCAAAGGAGCCTCCGTTTTGCATTGGCCCGAGGGAGCCGGTGGCAACGGCGCGCTGCTAGCGGGCGATACGATTCAGGTGGTTCTGGACCGCCGCTGGGTTAGCTTCATGTATAGCTATCCGAACTACATTCCGCTGAATGCGGCAGAGGTGCAAAGAATCGTTGCTTCCGTCGAGATGTTGGATTTCGAACGCATCTACGGCGCGTTCCCCGCTATGACTGTTCAGTCCGATGGCAAGGGCACGCTACGGCGGTCCGCGGATCGCTACCTTAAAGCGGTCCAGCCGGTTTAATCCTGTTTCAATCCGGTCCGGCAAATCCCAAAATCGAACAGAAGCATGTTGTTTTGGGCGGCGTCTCCGGCCGATATTCCTTGATAACAAAGCCGCTGGACCGGGTCAGCGCATTGGAACTTGCCGTGCGAGTTGGTTGTCTGGCCGCCAACCTGGGTGTGAACCTGGGCGTAAGCGTATGAACGGACAAGCTATAACTCTGCGATACGATGGAGCATCACGGAAGAATTTCACGGAACCTGAGTCGTGTGCATCTCGTTTTCTTCTGCGACGGGCAAAGGCGCTGGCATCCGAAACCTATGGGTCTGCGTGGCTGTAATTAAGGGGCTTTAACAATTTTGATGAGACGATTCCAAGCACCTCTGGCATTGGTGTGTACTTCCTTACTGATAATCGGTTCGGCTTCGGCGGAAAACGCCGTTCGAATCGAGCCGCCAAAGGGCGGACTCGGCTGGTTAACGCGGCCCTATCAGAGGCCAATCATTCCAGAGGCGGACATGAACAACTCAAACCGGCTCGAGTCGTTGGTGCGCGCTGGGAACCTCTATGTTTCGGCCCAGGACGTGATTGCGTTGGCGCTCGAAAACAATTTAGACATCGAAATTCAGCGCTATGGGCCAGTGCTGACGCGAGAAGTGACCAAGCGCGCGCAGGGCGGCGGTATTTTGCGTAATGTCGGCGTGGGAGTAGCGCAAGGCCCGCAGAGCGTGAGTCTGACCGGCGTCAGCCTGAACGCGAGCGGGGGTGCGACAGGAGCCGCGGGAACGGTGGGATCTAGCGGCGGCATTATTACCCAACTTGGCCCGTCCATACCCAATCTGGATCCAAACTTCTCTCTTGTGGCGAACTTCTCCCACTCGACCAGCGTTCAGAGCAACACGGTCCTAACCGGCACGACGGCGTTGACCGATGATACGCGCAGCTACCAGGCGGTGTTTGGGCAAACCCTGGACTTCGGATTGAATTATCAGCTGACTTACGCCAGCACCCGGAACAAGTTTAATAGCTCCTTCTTCACCGTTAATCCTTATGATCAAGGCGATCTGGATCTGCAGGTCTCTCAGCCGTTGCTGCAAGGTTTCGGCAGGGCGGTGATCGGGCGAAACATTCTTATCTCTAAGAACAACGAGAAATATGCGGACCTGCAGTTCAAACAACAGGTGATCACGACCGTTTCGGCCGTTCTAAACCTCTATTGGGATCTGGTGGCGTTCTATCAAGACCTTCGAGCGAAAAAAGACGAACTTGCGACGGCGCAGGCGCTTTTCAGCGACAACAAAAAGCAGGTGGAGATTGGGACCCTGGCGCCCATTGAGGTAACGCGCGCCGAAGCGCAGGTATACGCAAGCCAGCAGGATTTGCTGGTATCGCAGACCAATTTGCTTCAGCAGGAAACGGTGCTGAAGAATGCGCTCAGTAAGAATGGTGTCGCAAGCCCGACGCTCGCGGATGTTCATGTAATTCCGCTCGATACGATTCAGGTACCAGAGAAGGATGAGTTTAAACCGACTAACGAGTTGGTCGCCGATGCGCTTCACCAGCGCGTGGAAATTCTGCAGAGCACGATCAACATAGATAGCAACAAAAAGAATCTAGTAGGAATTAAGAGCGGCTTAAAGCCGAACCTCAGCGCGTTTTTCGAGTTGACCAACAATGGATTGGCCGGCGTGGCTGGACCATTTTTCAACCCTGCGGCGGCTGGACTGGTCGGCAACTATAACACTCTGCTGGGAGAGATTTTCCGGCGCAACTACCCAAGTTATTCAGCCGGCTTTTCTTTGAACATACCGCTTCGCAACAGGGCGGCACAAGCCGATTACGTTACTAGCGAACTGGAATTGCGGCAAACCGAATTGCAGTTTCAAAAGACGATCAATCAGGTGCGGGTGGACGTTCAAAACGCCGTAATTGGATTGCGGCAGGCGCGGGTAAGGTACGACTCGGCTATAAAGGCCCGCACTTTGCAGCAGCAAACGCTGGACGCGGACAAGAAGAAATATACGCTCGGCGCATCGACGGTGTTCCAGGTGGTTACGGATCAGCAAACACTCGCGGCGTCCGAGAGCTCGGAGACTCAGGCACTCGCCAACTACAGTCATGCGAGGATTGCCTTCGATCAGGCGATGGGCTCGACACTCACTGTCAACCATGTCTCGTTTGAAGAAGCGCTCTCCGGACGCGTGAGCAGGCAATCGGTACTTCCCGCGCAGCTTCCCACTCCGGAGCAACAGCAATGAGACAGACGCATGGACTTCCGAACCGCGACCGTCACGGAATGGTCCGCCAGTGGCTGGCCGCCTTGTTGTGTTGCACGTGCGCCGCGCCGCTCGGATGGACCCAGGAATCGCAATCGGATGTGATTACCCCCGTGAAGCCGAAGTCGATAATGATCATCCGGCCCTATAAGGCGCCGTTTGTCCCGCCGGCTCCGCTACAAAACTCCGGTCGTCTGGCGAGTCTTATTCGTGGCGGCAAGCTGTACTTAACGGCTCAAGATGCCATTGCGTTGGCGCTAGAGAACAACATCGATATCGAAGTTGCGCGCTATACACCCATACTAGATGCCTGGAACCTGGAAAGGGCCGAGGCTGGAGGCGCTCTCCCCGGAGTTCCGAGTGGGGCGTCGCAGGCCGGGTCGGTTGCCAAAGGCGAAGGCGTCAGGGGAAGCCAGGCGGCAGCGGGCGTGACGGCGGGCGGCAGCGGAGGGTCGGGCAATGGAGGCGGAAACGCAACCATCGCGCAGATCGGCCCTGTTACTCCGAACCTGGATCCCGTTTTTCAAGACAACACTACGTTCTCTCACTTCTCTCTGCCACAAGCCAACCTCTCGCAAGCTCTTGTGACGAATCTGATCGATAACACCAAAAACTTCACGGATTCTTTACAACTGGGATTTCTGACCGGCGGTCAAGCCTCGATTACGTACTCGGATTCCTATTTAAACGAGAACGCTCCGACTACGGTTGTGAATCCGCAGTCGGCGACGAACTTGCAGGTGTCGGTCCAGCAGAACTTTCTGGCCGGTTTTGGTGTTGCGGTGAACAGCCGGACGATTAACATCGCCAAGATGAACCTGAATCTCGACGACCTGAATTTCAAGTCTGAAGTGATTACAGTCGTGGTGAATGTTCTGAACTTGTATTACGGCCTGGTTGCCAATTACGAAGCGCTGCGGGCGAGCCAAAGCGCTCTGGCCGTGGCACAACAGTTTTACGCGAACAATCAGAAGCAAGTGGAGTTGGGCAGCATGGCGCCCCTCGACGTTACGACCGCGGAGGCTCAGGTTGCAACCAGCCAACAGGATCTCGTTACAGCGGAAACGAATATTCAGACCTCTGAACTTCAACTGAAAAACGCGCTAAGCCGGAACGGAAATGCGGACCCTCTGCTCGCCAACTCGGAAATTATTCCCTTGGATCAAATCGAAGTACCTGAGCGGGACGCCCTGCCGCCACTCAAGGAAATGATCTTGCAGGCGCGAAAGAATCGTGTGAGCATTGCAGCCGAGAAGTTAAGCTTGCAAGTGGCCCAAATGAATTCGCTGGGAACTTCGAATAACGTTTTGCCACAGTTGGCGGGCTTTGCGAATGCCTCGGATGCGGGACTATCGGGCGCCTCGCGGCCATATTGCCGGGTCACGCCGCAGGGGCAGCAGTGCCAGACGCCCGATCCCTCGCTGGTAGGCGGCATCGGAAACGCCTTGTCGCAGGTGTTCCGGCGCACTTATCCGAGTGAAAGCGGAGGAGTCTTCTTTTCCGCGCGAGTTCGCAACCGGCAGAATCAGGCGGACTATACAATCGACCAACTCACGATCGCGCAGACGAAATTGCAGGACGCGAAAGATCTAAACCAGATCGCAGTCGATGTTTCGAATCAACTTGTAGCGCTGCAGCAGGCGCGGGCGCGGTATCAGGCGGCGGTGAAAAACCGCGTTCTGGAACAGCAACTGCTCGACGCCGAGCAGAAGAAATTTTCACTTGGCGCTTCGACGCCTTACAACGTTGTCACACAACAGCGGGACTTTGCGACCGCGCAGTCGAGTGAAGTGGCGGCCTTAGTGGCCTACAGCAATGCCCGCGTGGCGCTCGATGAAACACTCGGAGACACGCTGGAGCAGAATCACGTTTCGATCAAAGAGGCTATGGCGGGACACATCGCGAGAGCCTCCGAGATCCCGGCCACAGTTCCCGAGCACCCTTGAGGTCGCGATATAGTCCATCGTTTCCACGTTGCTTACGGTGTTGGTAAAAAATGCGTTGGGGTCGGCGCCTACCGTACAGGTTAAGTCATTGAAAATCAACGGACGTTGATTTGGCATTTCAGGTGCTATAGAGAAGCCGGAATGAGAATGACTCAGGGAATGATGGTTGCTCTGCCACTCGACCCCGCAGCACCACGCCACGCCAACTAAAACTCTTATAACAACTCACAACAGCCCACCCGACCAATTTCCCTGAGCATTCCAGAATTTGATGAAACCGGCTGACGCCGGTTTTTTCATTTGCGTTAAGGATGGGCCGAACCGACATGAATGTCTCACTCACCCATTGGCAATCCAGAATTATTCTGGAGGCATTGCGAGCGCTGGAAGCAAAATGGAG
>JALYVD010000270.1 GCA_030853405.1 Acidobacteriota bacterium
ACTGGCGCCACGCAGAAAGAATGGGCCCGTAGCGATCCAATCCCAATGTTTACCGCCGATTGTAAGGACCGCGGCGGGTGAGCCCGGCATTCCCTGCCATGCAAAGCCAAATGCGAAGTAGGAGACCGCCGCCAGACCCATCGCGCACAGCGAGCTAAATAGCGAATGCGCCACAGTGCGCGTACGTGCCAGTCCGGCATTGATGAGGGAGAGACCCGCGGCGGCAAACGGTATCAGCAGAATGAATATCGTACATAGACCGGTCGATGGATCTGAAAAAGACAGCACTTCGCCGGTCAATTTCTTTCACCTTTAATAGACGAATAAGAGCGCGCGAGAAGGATGAATCCGGTGAGTTCAATTCCGATACTGACCAGGACAAAGAGTACTTGCGCCGGGCCGGAGGTAAGCAGCACGACGGCTGCAAGCACGATCAGCCAGCCGGCCAACATGAGTAATAGGCTCCCAATTCGCATACGAAGTCGATCCCGAGTGAAGGTTGCGCGGGATCGACGTGGGCCGCTACCTTAAGGCATTCAAAATAACACAGTAATCATTCATCCTATACTTAGCTTCAAAGCATGCATAGCTTGAAGCGGAATGAACACCTCTTCTGAAACCGATGCCGATCTGCTTAGGGCTGAAATCGCAGCCTTGCGCACCAGACTGTCCCGTTATGAGCCTGAGCCGCAAATCGAAGACTTAAAGGATCACGCGAATATTTCTGAAGCCACGATCAATCAGCTAAACCAATTTGCGGTGATTCTGGAGAGCATTACGGACGCGTTTTTCGCTCTGGACGATGAATGGCGTTTCACCTACCTTAACCAGGAGGCGGAACGCGTACTTCTTCGCCGTAGAGAAGACTTGCTGGGAAAAAACGTTTGGGACGAGTTTGCCCCGGCGGTGGGCGGTACGTTTCATACTGAGTATCTCCGCGCGCGCCGCGAAGGCGTTACGGTGAAATTTGAGGAGTACTATCCTCCGCTCGGCGCATGGTTAGAAGTGAGTGCGTATCCGCTGCCGGACGGGCTGGCTGTTTTTTTTCAGGACGTGGGGGATCGCAAGCGATCGGAAGCGGCGCTGCGTGAAAGCGAAACCCGGTTCCGGTCCTTTTTCGACGTGGCGGCTACGGGGATGTCCGTGGCGCGGGTTCCGGATGGCCGCTTCATAGAAGTTAACAAAAAGTTATGCAGCATGTTGGGCTATACACCAGAGGAACTGCTTCGGAAATCATTCGTCGAGATCACCCATCCGGACGACGTGGACACGAACCGTCAGCTCTACCGCGATCTGGTCGAGCACAGGATTCCACAATTCGAATATGAGAAACGGTTTCTGAGTCGGAATGGCGATCCGGTCTGGGTTCACGTGACCGTTTCGGCTGTATGCAACGATCTTGGTTCGCCCGTGCACACGATAGGGGTAATTGAGGACATCGGCGAACGTAAACGCACCGAACAGGCTCTTCGAGAGAGCGAGCAGCATTTTCGTAGCCTGGCTGAAGCTCTGCCGCAATTGGTGTGGACCTCTTTGCCGAGCGGATCTTGCGATTACCTGAGCAGTCAGTGGGTTGAATACACCGGCATACCGGAACAAGACCAACTCGGACTGCGTTGGCTGGATCTGGTGATGCATCCCGATGACCGTGAGGTGACGTACCGCGCCTGGATGGCGGCTGTCGCGGATGAGGCGGCGTACGATCTGGAGTACCGGCTGCGGCGAGCCGATGGCGTGTACCGATGGTTTAAGACGCGCGGGACGCCCGTTCGCGACAGCAGCGAACGCATAGTTCGTTGGTTCGGCACCTGCACGGATATAGACGATCAGAGGAGCGCGGAAGAAGAGCGGAAGCAGATGCTCGCGCGTGAGCAGGTGGCGCGGGCCACCGCTGAACTGCTGAATCGTATAGGGCCGATGCTGCTCTCCGAACTGGATTCAGCCGCGCTGATCCAGAGAGTGACTGACATCGCGACGGAGCTTGTCCGGGCGGAGATTGGGTCCTTTTTTCACAACGTGGTGGACGAGCGCGGGGAGTCCTACATGCTTTACAGTTTGTCGGGAGTGCCCCGTGAAGCCTTTGCAAAGTTTCCGATGCCGCGCAACACGGCTGTATTTGGGCCCACTTTCCGAGGCGAAGGTGTCGTCCTTAGCGGCGATATCACGAAAGATCCAAGATACGGGCACACTGCTCCACACTACGGGATCCCTCAAGGGCACCTGCCGGTTAAAAGCTATCTCGCCGCGCCTGTTATTTCGCGTTCCGGGGAGGTTTTAGGAGGACTTTTCTTCGGGCATTCACAGCCGGAGGTTTTCTCCCAAACGGATGCTGAAGTGGTTACGGGAATTGCGGCTCAAGCGGCGATTGCCTTGGATAACGCCCGGCTTTTTGCGGCCTCGGAACGGGCTCAAGAGGCTCTCCGTCAGTCGAATCAGGAACTCCAACACGCCAATGCGGATCTGGAACAGTTTGCCTTCGCGGCCGCGCATGATCTGCAGGAGCCTTTGCGGATGGTTACCAGCTACACCCAGTTGCTGGAGCGCGCGTTAAAAGGAACGGTTGAAAAACGGCTTCAGGACTATCTGGAGTATATAGTGAGCGGGTCGAAGCGAATGACCTTGCTCTTGCACGATCTTCTGGCCTACACCGAAACCAGCCGCGATTCGGAAGTCCCATCTGCCCCCGTGGACCTGAACCGTGCACTGGCGCAAAGCCTGAGAAATCTCGACGTCGCGATTTCGGAAAGCTCGGCTATAGTGAGCAGCGCGGATCTGCCGGAGGTCGTCGGGCGATCAACGCATTTTGTGCAATTGTTCCAAAACCTGGTGGGAAATGCGATCAAGTACGCAAAAGCGGGTGTCGTGCCGCGAATTTCTATTTCGGTGGAGCCCGCCCAAGATGATTGGCTACTCAAAGTGAGCGACAACGGGATGGGCATCGAGCCCGAATATCATAAACAGGTATTTGGAGTATTCAAACGGCTACATGGAAGTGAAATCCCTGGAACCGGCATAGGGTTGGCCATTTGCCAGCGTGTGGTGGAACGCGCGGGAGGGCAGATTTGGGTGGAGTCGGAAGCGGGCCTGGGTGCGGCGTTTTGTTTCCGGCTGCCTAGATTAGCGTAGGGAGTCCGCGAAAAAGATTTGCGACGAATTTGCTTTTGCCGATACGGAACAAACAGTTCAAGATCTGGAGCCGGCAGAGGGACTTGAACCCCCGACCCTCTGATTACAAATCAGATGCTCTACCAACTGAGCTATGCCGGCGTTTCGCGCTGATCTTCATTTTACACCGCTACCCTTACTTACCGGGCCAAGCAGACGCTCGATAGCCGCTTGCAATTCATCCTCATCCAGATACCCGGGATGATAGAGCCTGACAATTCCCTGTTTATCGGCCAGCACAAGCGTAGGCGTGGTGCTTACGCCGAACCGTTCGAAGTTACCGTTATCGAGCGGCGCCGAAATCGCTGGAATTTGCGAATAAAACCGGAGAAACACCTGGTCGATAAATTTGTTCTCCTCCACTACGGGCGCATTCTCACTAAGAGCCGTATAGCCGTAACGTTGAGTGGGCGCGATAACGATCAACCCTCTCGGCTCCAACTTCGGCGCCAAGTGCTGCAGCACGGGCGCTTCGGCTTTGCAGTCCGCACACCAGTGAGCCCAGAAGAATATCAGAACTACTTTGCCGCGCAGCGCTTCACGCGTTAGCGGACGCCGCGCGCCGATCCACTCCGAGGCGCGAAGCAGCGGGAGGGGCTTTCCTTCCAGCGTCAACAAATTCAGGTTTTTGCGCAGCCGTGCCGCAATTGATGTTCTACCCCACACATTCAAAGCGTTTTCGAGAAGTTGCACAGCCTCGGCCTTCTGATGCAATCGATCAAGACTCTGCGCCTCCACTTCGAAAGCCGCTCCGAGCGCAACCACCAGGTGCGGGTCATCGTCCAGCCGCTTGCCGGCTACAGCCCGTTCGCATAATTTCTGCGTCTCTTGAGCTTGCTTCAAAGCCGCATTGACATTGCCCGATAGCAGTTCGCTTCGCGCAAACCAGGAACGTTCTTCAAGCGTTGCGGTATTTATCGAAGGGAGCGACTGGGACCACGCCGGGACTGTAAATAGCGCAACCGCAAGCAAAGACTCTAAACATTTTCTGAATACAGGCACCCTGACCATTACCGCATACCGATTCTCGACCCCGCCACAATAGAAGCGTGGCGGACTTGGC
>JALYVD010000042.1 GCA_030853405.1 Acidobacteriota bacterium
AATCTGCTGTTCGTCGGGTTCCACACCGTTCAGCTTTTCCCACCCGCTCCTTAAGCGGACATTTCATTTGTTAATTGAGGCGGACAATTGACATGTTACCGACACTGGATAACGCTGCTTGGATACCCCGGGGCTTCACATGTTATTCTCGTCGCCGTGAGTTCAGTTTCGGTCCCGGGCCTGGCCTTTATTTTCGATCTCGATGGAGTGCTGGTTCACTCGATGCCACTGCATACGGAAGCGTGGCGGCGGTATTTGAAAAAGATGGACCTCGAATTCGAGGATCTTGAAACCAGAATGCATGGGAAGCGCAATGCCGAACTGGTGCAAGATCTGTTGGGCGGAGATCTAAGCGACGACGTCGTTTTCGAACACGGCGCTGCAAAGGAGCGGCTGTGGCGCGAGATGATGCTCGCGGGAGGCCTGGATCAATACCGGGTGCACGGTGTTGCTGAATTTCTAGAGCGGTACCGGGGCGTGCCTAAGGCGATTGGTTCGAACGCAGAACCTGCGAATATTAGCTTCGTTCTGGATCACTTTGGACTTCGCGAGTATTTCGACGTGATCGTGGACGGACAACAGGTCGATAATCCGAAACCAGCGCCGGACATCTATTTGAAAGCCGCGGAACTGCTTGGCACGGAACCTGCGAATTGCATTGTGTTCGAGGATTCCCCAACCGGAATCGAGGCGGGGCGGGCGGCCGGTATGCGTCTGGTAGGAGTCGAAACGACGCCCACTCAGTTTGAAAGCGTCGATCTGCACGTTCAAGACTTCGCCGATCCACGGCTTGAATCGTGGCTCCAGGCGCAGCGCGTGTTTTAGCGGTTGCTACAATCCACTTTTCTATGTTTACTGGCATTGAGCACTTCGCCATTGCGTCTCCAGACCCGAAACGGCTCGCCGACTGGTATGTTTCTCATCTAGCCTTTCGCATTAACTACGAGTACGACGGCAACTACTTCGTAAGAGCTCCGAATGGGGCTGTCATTGAGATCATTCCGGCGCAAGGGGAACGCGGAGCTAACGCCATGCGTACTCCAGGAATGCGGCATATCGCCATTTCCGTAGATAATTTCGATTCAGGGTACGAAGAACTGAACTCAAAGGGCGCAAAGTTCACAGGGCAGCCTTACGAGAACCAAGGCAATCGCCTGGTCTTCTTCGAGGATGCGGACGGTAACCTGGTTCACTTAATTGAACGTCACCAGCCTCTTCCATAGCGAAGCGACGCAAGCTATAACGAGCAGACGTTGCTAAAGCGAACATTCAAAGCCTTTCAATATCCAGATTTCCGGATTATGTGGCTGGGCGCCTGTACGTCGAGCATTGGTACGTGGATGCAGATTTTGGCGCAGAGTTGGCTTGTGTATCAGCTCTCCAATTCGTCCGTGTATTTGGGACTTGATGCGTTCTTCGGGCAGATTCCCATTTTCCTTTTTTCGCTATTCGGCGGCGTCTATGCCGACCGCAAAAGCCGCCGGGGCATCCTGCTGGTTTCGCAGATAATTCAAATGGCTAGCGCCTTCACTCTTACGGCGCTGGTGCTGACAAAGACGGTTCACGTGTGGCATATTCTATGCCTCTCCTTTACGGTTGGCGTGGCGCAATCCTTCGGCGGTCCCGCCTATTCGGCGCTGATCCCGACGCTTGTGCACAAAGACGATATCAGTAATGCGATTGCGCTCAACTCCATTCAGTTCAACTTGGCGCGCATAGTGGGCCCCATGTTGGGCGGCCTGGCGCTTACGAAACTAGGAGCGGCCTGGTGCTTCGGGTTGAACGGCGTTTCGTTCATCGCGGTGATCGGGACGCTCCTGATGATACGAACGAATTTCGTTCCAAGCAAAGCCGAGGTCTCGGTGATTCAGAGCATGAAGGAGGGCATACAGTTTATCCGCAAGCGCGAGGGCATGACAAGCTTGGTGCTGCTCGCGTTTCTGCTGACGCTGTTCTCGTTTCCGCTCATTACGTTTCTGCCGGTGATGGCGCGCGACGTTTTGCATGGCAACGCGAACGTCTTCACACTGCTTTTGTGCTTATCGGGAGCTGGTTCCGTTACGGGAGCCTTTGTCGTGGCCAGTCTGAAACAGAAACAGCAGGCGAAGCGGTCGCTCGTCGTGATGGTGCTGCTCGGAGTGTTCATTATCGGATTCGGAGTTTCTAAAAATCTGTTTCTGAGTCTGGCGTTTGTCTTCGCCTCCGGGGTCTGTTTGATTATCGTTTTTACGGCGAATTCCTCGATCGTGCAGCTATTAGTGGACAACACCATGCGCGGCCGGGTGATGAGCGTTTACAATGTAGCGTTTCGGGGCGGCATGCCGATTGGCAGCGTCGTGTGCGGATTGCTGATCAAGCAATCTTCCGCTCCCGCGGTGCTGGCGTTTAACGGCGTGCTTGTCGTAGTTCTGGCGATGTATTTTTTGTTGATTGAACGGAAGCTGCTGAAACTGTAGGCCGCGCTAGCCGTCCTCCTACAATGGAGGCAGAATGTTCAAAGGCTCGATAACGCGTGCAAGAAACTGGATTTCCATTGCGGCGGTTTCCGTCTCGCTGTGCTTGGGGGGCGCTCTCAGTACAAGTGATTTGAAAGCGGCGCGAGATCGCCAGGATTTGGGTGCGCTCGATCGCGATATAGCGCAGCTTCAGAAAGAATCGCAGCCGAATGCCGCTCCCGCAGACGCGCAGTACCGGCTGGCGCTCGCGTATTCTTATGCGGCTGAGGTCGCGATGGAACTTCGTGACAAGAAGAAGTCCGAATCTTACGCCGAGACCGGGATGGATGCAGCAAAGAAAGCCGTCGCAGAGAACGGTTCGAATGCCGAGTACCACCGTTTGCTCGGAGAACTTTGCGGCCAGGTGATTCCAGCAAATCCCATACTTGGCGCGTTGAAGTACGGACAGTGCGCACGCGATGAGATCACCAAGGCTTTGCAGCTGGATAGCAAACTTGCTCTCGCCTATGTAAGTGAAGGCGTAGGCGATTACTATCTGCCCTCCTCGATGGGCGGCGGCGTGGATATCGCGTTGAAAAACTTTGATAAGGCCATCGCGCTTAATCCGAATTCGAGCGATGCTTATCTTTGGAAGGGCATCACTCTGCGGAAGGCAAACCGGAATGCGGACGCGCGAGAGGCTCTGCAAAAAGCGCTCCAGATCGATCCCGGCCGGCTTTGGGCGAAACAGCAATTGGACAAAACACCTCCTCACTAAATGCGGCGCGCGCTCCTGATTCTCGCAGGAATCGCCGCCTTGACATGGCTGCAATTCGAGTTTGTGCCCGGCCATACTTACCTGCAATCAGACACGCAAGTCTATGTCCCGATCCTCGAAAAGCTGGATAGTCCGGGGCTGCTTTCGCGTGACTTAGTTGCTACTCATCCGAATGTCACTTATACGATTTACGACGAAGTGACGCTGTTCCTTCACGAGGCGCTCCGCTTTGATATTCAAACAGCGCTCGTCGCACAGCAGATTGTTTTCCGTGCCGCTGGGCTCCTGGGTGTTTTGTTTCTGGTGCAATCCACGGGTGTCGGTGATCTTTTCTCGTCGTTGATTGCAGGCGTGGTGAATCTCGGCGCATTTCTAAGCGGACCAGATATATCGATGATCGGCCGCGAGCCAACTCCGAGTGGCTTTGCGTTCGGGTTGGTGCTATTGGCGATTGGATTATTTGCCAAACAGAAGTCTCTGTTGGCCGGATTAGCGGGCGGATTGGCATTTGTTTACGACCCCCGTGTCGCCGCGCCGCTCTGGCTTGCGGTACTCGCGATGCTCCTGTTCGATCGCAGCGTACGGCCTTTAATTCGGCCCAGTTTGACGATCTTTGCGGTTTTTGTGCTGCTGCTTGCAAACCTCGCGCAACTACAGCCGGGCGCTCCCGATGGCCATGGATTTTTAGAAAGAATCGCAGCTCCGATCGCCCGAATAGAACAATTCAGAACCAGCTATGTTTGGGTTTCGACTTGGGCTGCGCGGCAATTATGGAAGTACCTCGCGTTAGGACTCGTAGGATTCTTTGCGGCGCGTCGCATCTGGCCTACCCTGAACCGTCAGACCCGATGGTTTGCCGTTGTACTGCCGCTGATCGGAATACTCAGCGTTCCCGCCTCGTATATTTTGCTGGAACGGGCGCGCTGGTTTTTGATCCCGGAGATTCAACCCATGCAAACGCTAGCCTTTGTTGTTTTCTTTGCCTGGGTTACTTGTGCGTTGGCCGGATTACAAGCGACAGAAGAGCGAAGTTGGGGGTGGGCCTTGCCGCTTCTCGGGATCGTCGTTTCAATTCCGCTGACTACATTCGGGCAGAAGCCGCTGGCGGTTCAACACGGGACACTGCAGTTGGCAGACTGGGCGGAACAGAACACCTGGGGCGGTTCCATGTTCTTGTTTCCGGATGCCGGACGCGAACTCTACCCGGGCGTGTTTCGCGCGCGAGCCCAACGCGCCGTTTGGGTCGATTGGGAGACTGGCAAACAGGCGGACTACTTCGATAGCTTCGCGGACGAATGGTGGCGCCGCTGGCAGGACACCATGGAAAAGGCATATTCAGAGCGGCATCTGCCACGTCTGTTATCGCTTCCGATTGATTATTTTGTGTTGAAGCGCGTCCACGAATTGAAAGACACGAAGCCTGTATTCGCCACGGACGCGTTCGTTGTCTACGACGCGGAAACGCTCCGGAGCGCGTCCCTAGCATCGCCCCGGGCGCTCAAGCGTGAAGATTAATCCCGAGCTTTTTCAACTCTTCGGCGTAATAGCGCTTATGAAGAACGTCGTATTCTTCACCGCCCTCCGCGATCTCCCGCTTCTGAGTCTTGATTTTCTGGCGCGCCGTTTTGTCTACCCTGTCTTCCAATTGCAGTAGATCTGTGATCTCCCGCACCAGCGCCAGCCGGAGCTCATTTGCATCTTTGCGGACACGAAAATCGCGCGATTTTCGCACGGAAGATACGATTTTATGGGATAAGTCGTTCACCTTGTCGCGTGACAGCTTCATGCCATCACCGCTGTCGCGGCCCGAAGCCCGAATCACCTTGCGCTGAGCGAGCAATTGATTCTTAACTCGCCGGAACATCTCCTGATAAGAAACGTTCTCGCGCCGCATATACTCGCTATACTCTTCGAGCAACTCGCGTACTTCGTCGTTTAACTGATCCTCAATCGACAGATCGTCTTCGATAATCTGTGCGATTACTCCCGCCGCCACAGCAGGATTGGACGTCTCGAAAGAACCGGGGCTGAGACGGCCCACCAGCTCGCGCGACATGTAGGCTATAAATTCCCGAGCCAATAGCATTCGAGCGTTAGTTTAACAATTCAGCATCTCGAGACCGTCAGTCAGCTTACCGGACTTCCGCGATGGTTGGCGAGAAATTCGGCATTTACCGGCTGACGGCCGCTGAAACCGTCGTCCACATGGTGCCAGAAGCCGATTCCAGACTCACCGAGTTTCCAGCACAGATAGACTTCCTGATCCCGGTACAGGGTCGGAAAATCGAGTAATCCCAGATTCAAGTCCTTTATGTGACAGCCGATCTGTTCAATCTTTTCCACTGACGACTTGATTGTACGGGCAGCCGAGTCCTTGCGGACTCGAACCTCCGCGACCTGTTCTCTCACGATGACCATGCCGCCATTTAGCGTAATGCGTGTGGCTACGCTCCTCAGTTCCTCTTCTGCCCCGTCGTAGTCTTGTTTCCCTTGAACGCAGCTTCGAAGCAGATTTTCAAGTTCTGGCAGTAGGGTTTCAGCCTCAAGCAATGTGAAGTATTTCGGCACTAATCCTATTCTGAGCCACGAGTATAGAAACGCGCCGTCGCGCCCACTATCCTGAGAGTTGCGGATCGGTATTCATTGCTCTACGTCCGGATCGCTCGAACGTGCCGGGCTGAAAGCGCACGAACTCGGGGCGAACGCCTTTCAGATTTTCTCGGCTAGCCCGCGCATGTGGCGCTGCAAGGCACCGGACCCGGATCAGATCGTGCGGCTCCAGGCAGTACGAGACCAGCACGACCTGCAGCCGCTTGTTATTCATGACAGTTATCTGATCAATCTGGCATCTCCGCCGTCGGAGGTTCGCGAAAACTCGATTACAGGCTTTCGCGGTGAAATAGAACGCGCTCTTTTGATCGGGGCCGATTATCTTGTGGCTCATCCGGGCAATTACAAAGGGTTGACAGTAGAGCAGGGAATGCTCAATGTGGCCGAAGGGATGGCGCTCGCCTGGCGCGAAGTGGACGAAGCATTGAAGAAGAATCCGAAGTTGACGATCTTGCTTGAAAACACAGCCGGTGCAGGCGCGCAACTAGGCGGCAAGCTGGAAGAACTGGCTACGATCCGGCAATTGGCTGGCCCGTATCTGGACATCCCGATTGGTTTTTGCCTCGATACCTGTCACTGCTATGTCGCCGGTTGGGATATAGCGGACGAGCGCGGATTATCGGACTTTATCGGCGAAGCGTCGGAGACGCTCGGTCTTGAACACGTGCCGGTGATCCATACGAACGACACGAAAATGAAGCTCGCGTCGCATTGCGACCGCCATGCGAACATCGGCGCTGGATATATTGGTTTGGATGGGTTTCGACGCATCCTGAATCATCCGGAGTTGCGCGAAAAGGCATTCATACTGGAGACGCCGGTCGATGAGCCGGGCGACGATCTCCGCAACGTCATGGCATTGAAGGAGCTGATATCCCCGAGAGAGCGTTCGACCCCCAAGAATTTGAGCAGAAGTGGTCCAGCCGCTGGGCGGCGGACGAGTCGCTCTACGTAGCGGATCAGCCGGACAAGCCCAAATACTATGTGCTCGAAATGCTGCCGTATCCAAGCGGCAAGCTGCACATGGGACACGTGCGCAACTATTCCATTGGCGACGCGCTGGCCCGGTATATGTGGATGCGGGGCTACAACGTGCTGCATCCGATGGGTTGGGACGCCTTCGGCCTACCCGCCGAAAATGCGGCGCTGAAGCGTGGACTGCACCCACGCGAGTGGACGGTCAGCAACATCGCCGTCATGAAGGCGCAGATGCAGCGCCTCGGGTTCGCGCTCGATTGGAAACGCGAAATCGCGACGTGCGATCCCGAGTATTATCACTGGAACCAGTGGTTTTTTCTGAAGATGTTCGAGCGGGGGTTGGCCTACCGCAAAGAAGCCCTGCTGAACTGGTGTTCCGAGTGCGGCACAGTTCTGGCCAATGAACAGGTAGTGGACGGCTGCTGCTGGCGTCACGAAACAACCCCGGTCGAGCAGCGTGCCATGCGGCAGTGGTTCTTCAAGATCACGGCTTATGCGTCCGAGTTGCTGGACGACATGAAGCAACTGGAAGGCGGTTGGCCCGAACGCGTGCTATCCATGCAGCGTAACTGGATCGGCCGGTCCGAGGGCGCAGAGGTCGATTTCGCACTCGAAGACTCTGCGGAAAAGATCCGCGTGTTCACGACGCGTATCGATACGATCTACGGCGCGACCTGTTTAATCCTTGCGCCCGAGCATCCGCTTGTAGACAAGCTCGTCACGAACGAGGAAGAGCGGCTCAAAATCAAAGAAATGATCGACGCTACAGCGCGTCAGGATCCAGGAAATATTCAGAAGCTTGGGCTATCGACTGGGCGGTACGCCGTTCATCCGTTCAATGGCGCAAAAGTGCCGATCTGGATCGGGAATTTCGTCCTGATGGGGTACGGCACTGGCGCGATCATGGCGGTTCCCGCGCACGATGAACGGGATTTCGAATTCTGCCGTACATATGGTATGCCCGTGCTGCCGGTTATCCGGCCAGTGGATGGCGCTCTAGGCGATGGCGATTCCATCACGGAGCCATTCACGGATTACGGCGTTGTTGAGAAGTCGGGACAATGGTCGGGTCTTGCGAGCGGTGAAGCCCGCAAAAGGATGGCCGCCTTCGCCAGCGAAAACGGCTTCGGAACGGAAGCGATTACCTATCGCATCAAGGACTGGGGCATCTCACGCCAGCGTTATTGGGGCACGCCTATCCCAATGATCCATTGCTCGAAGTGCGGCATCGTTCCGGTTCCTGAAAAAGATTTGCCGGTCGTGCTGCCGCTAGATGTGAAGATCACGGGCAAGGGACGATCGCCGCTGGAATCGGTTGAGTCGTTCATCCGCGTTGCTTGTCCCGTGTGCGGCGGAGAAGCACGGCGCGAGAGCGACACCATGGACACATTCGTCGATTCTTCCTGGTACTTCTATCGCTATTGCGATCCGCACAACGGCAGCGCGCCTTTCGATTCCAAAGTGATCGCGCGTTGGTTTCCAATCGACCAATACATTGGCGGGATCACTCACGCGATACTCCATTTGATCTACTCCCGCTTCTGGACGAAGGTGATGCGCGATCTTCAACTGATTGCGAATGAGGAGCCAGCGAAGAATCTCTTCACGCAGGGCATGGTGCTGAAGGATGGTAGCGCCATGTCGAAGTCAAAAGACAACGTGGTGGATCCCGACGAGATGGTTGGAAAATACGGCGCCGATACTTGCCGCCTTTACACGTTGTTCGCAGCGCCTCCCGAGAAGGACATGGACTGGAACGAGTCAAGCGTCGAGGGGCAATATCGCTTCCTTGGCCGGGTGTTTCGCTTCGTTACACGAAACGCCGAACGGATTGGCGATGGGGAGTTGAACGAGTCCGACCGCGCGGCGCTTCGCAAACTTCATCAGACTGTCCTTAAGATCACCAACGACTTCGATAGCCGGTGGCATTTCAACACGTCCATCGCCTCTTTGATGGAACTGGTGAACGAACTGTACGCGCTTGAGGTCAAACTTTCACCGGCGCCGATGCGTGACATTTGTGAGAAGTTGACATTGATGCTGCAGCCCTTTGCGCCTTATGTGTCGCAGGAATTGTGGGAACTGTTGGGTGGTGAAGGGCCGGTATTGCGGCAGCCCTGGCCGGCTTTCGATCCGGATCTTGCAAAGGAAGATCTGGCGGAGATTCCGGTGCAGGTCAACGGAAAATTGCGCGGTCATTTGCGCGTCGCGTTCGGTACTGCGAAGGACGAACTCGAACGGCTGGCAATCGCGAATGAGAAGGTGAAGACATTCATCGGGGACAAGCAGATTGTTAAGGTCGTGATTGTGCCCGACAAGTTGGTGAATGTGGTGGTGAAGTAGAGGACTCGTTCAGAGAGTCTTCACATGCTCCGGGCGGAAACCAATTCCCACAACCCTTGCGAACAACCGCTGTACTCCCGGCAAACGGACCGCAAATTTCAGCCACCACGCCGCCTTGATCGCACCTTCATTACGGAACAAGCGAGCAAAGAAGCTATGCGCACGGACCTGCATTCTCTGTGTCATCCGCGTTGGAAACTCCCGCCGTTTTTGGATTTTGCCTAGAATCGATTCATTCATTCGGCCTTCGCGCAACGGAACAGCTAGAAAATTGGCGGTTGCGACTGCGTCTTGAATCGCCAAATTGATGCCGACGCCGCCGGCGGGAGACATGGCATGTGCGGCATCCCCAATGCAAAGAAGTCCCGGCCGGTGCCACCTCCCAAGCCTGTTGATCTGCACCGACAGCAGTTTCACCTGATCCCAGTCCTTGACCTCCTCGACTCGATCGCCCAGAAAAGGCGCGATCTGGCGGATATTATTTCGAAATTCAGCCAAGCCTTTGGCTTTTACAAGGTCAAAGGAACCCTTTCGAATGATTAAGGCGCTTTGAAAGTAGTCACCGCGGTTGATCAGAATAAGAGCCTTCCCGTAGTTGACGTTGCCTAACACTTGGTCGGGATCGTCCGCCCTCCGGCTGATCTTAAACCAGAGAACATCAATGGGAACGCCGAATTCATCCACGTCAAGTCCGGCAGCTTGGCGAATGATGGAGCGGCGGCCATCGCAACCAATCACCAGGTCCGCACGAATTTCTGCCGGGCCCTCGGGAGTGTTCACCTTCACGCCTTTAATGCGGCCCTGCTCCTCAATCAGACCGATCGCTTCGTGCTCCATCCTGAGATCGAATGAAGCAAAGTGCTTCGCTCGTTGCGACAGGAAATCGAGCAAATCCCACTGCGGCATAAGCGCGATGAATTTGCAGTACGCGGGCACGTGGCGGAAATCAGCGACGGGGAGCAAGGAGTCTCCAACAACGACGCCCAGTTTATTAACCTGCTGATGGGAAATTTTCAGGAAGCCCTCAAGCAGCCCCAATTCGTGCAGAATCTGGAGAGTAGACGGGTGAACGGTATCGCCCCGAAAATCGCGAAAGAAGTCCTTGTGCTTCTCGAGAACTGTTACGTTCACCCCCGCGCGCGCAAGCAGAAATCCTGCCATGATTCCGGCCGGTCCGCCGCCCACGATGCAGCACGTTTGAGCCATTGCGCAAGACCCTCGCCTTTCTGTTTGACTGACTGGTCAGTCATGGCTATAAAGTATCATGAATTGAGCAAATGAAACAGATGCGCCGTGACAAGGCCGCTCACAATCGCGAAGCAATCCTGAATTCTGCACTGGAGGAATTTACGGACAGAGGATTTGCGGGCGCGCGAATGGAAGATATCGCCCGGCGTGCAGGGGTTGCCAAAGGAACCATCTACCTTAACTT
>JALYVD010000077.1 GCA_030853405.1 Acidobacteriota bacterium
GCTTCGCCGCGTTACGAACGCAAGTTCCTGGGCTTTCGACTGGATCGTGAGAAGCGGATGGGAGCAGCGCCGGAGAGTCTCGAACGATTCAAAGCAAAAGTGCGTGAGTTGTGGTCTGCGCGTCAGAGCCGAACCAGTATTCAACTGCGGGATGCCTGGCGGCGCTACGTGCTCGGCTGGTGTGATGGATCCGACGGCACATCCGCAAATGCTTTTGCTACGTTGGCACAGCGCCGCGGGCCGGGAGAACGCGCTGCGAAAATTGGGCGTGCATCCACGCCTGCTCCAGACTGTTCACACCGGTTGAGGCGCTTGGTTCATGGCCAACACCTCGACCGTGAACGCTGGCCTGAAAGTGGCCACACTGCGCCGCTATGGTTTCCTCATGCCATCTGATCTCGCGGCACGGTAACCGACCGCTGCGTTCAACCGCGCAACCATGTAAGTTAGCGCTTATGGGGGAGTACCCTCACTCCCCCACCGCTCCGTCCCGTAAAAATGCGGATGTGGGGCCCTGGTCTCCGGGAAATAGCAGTGCGTATCCGAGAGAGGTGCACTCAACTACTTGGCCTGACGTTTCATAGTGTCCTGGGAGTTTTGCACGTATCTTAAGATCGGCCCCGCGCTTGATTAGAAACTTCACCATTGGAAGGCCAGTGTCATTTCGCTGGGTGGCCGCATGGAAGATGGCGGTCTGTCCGCCGGTTCCCTCGCCATCCGTCGCCGCCGCCGCGTTCACATCGGCTCCGCGATCAAGTAGCAATCTGGCGGCAGGCAGATTCCCATACTCCGCAGCCACGTGGAGGAGCGTCGCCCCTCGCAGGGTCAGCATACGGGCGGCGGTTGCACCAAAATCGAGCGAAGGAAAGCGCTGATGGACCAAAGTACGATCCGCGTCCAAGAGTTTCGTCAATTCGTCTAATCTGCCACGAATGATCGCTAGCACCGCAGGGGCTTCATGCTTCGACCTTCCACCAGCATTGAGGAGGATGTCAATGCACGAGCCCAGTCGTTCAGGCTCCCGGATATAAGCTCCCAAAACGTAATCTAATGCAGTGCCCGGATGTGGGACGCCGCGCGATTTCCAAAGCTCCTCGCTTCCGCAGTTCGGGTCCCCACCATGATCTACGAGCCATTGCAGCGAGCCTGCTTCTAGCGCTTCGCACGCTGCGAAGATGATCGGGTAGGCGCCGTGCCAGGCGCCGTTCACGTCGGCGCCGTGCGATACGAGCAAGCGCATCATCGGAATCCGTTCTGTGTCCAATGCCGCCCGCATGAGAGGGGCGTCGCCACCCCGGTGGACGTCCGATCCGTTCTCGATCATCCATTTCGCCATAGCCAACCGAGTCTCGTTCGGAGGTACGGGAGGAACCCGGCACTCTGCCACCCAGGTGAGCGGTCCGTCTTTGGCGTAGCCCAACGGGGCGTTGTGCAGAGCTGGGCTTCTTAAAAGCATCGACTGGACCTCGGTGAGGTCGTTCTGGTCGATGGCGTTTTTAAGTTGGCCAGCATCCGCAAGCAACTCGACATGACGCTTGAGTTTAGGCCAACTGGCAAACCCATACATGCGGGCGACCTTTAAGTGTGCCTCGGCCTGGGAATTCGCGTTGCCAGATTTCATCAGATCCCTGGCTTGACCTTTGAGATGGCGAAGACTGGGGCGATCTGGAAGTACCCGAATAGCGTCTGAAGAGTGATTCGACATGGCGAACTCCTTTCATTGAGTGCCCGGCATCCGCATCTCGGGCCGAAAGAAGATTCGCGCGATCTGTTACTGCTTCAGGTGGGCTTCTACCCTTTCCGCAGACCGGATGCGTCCTTCACGCTGTTGCCAGCTTACTACAGCTTTTCAGGTCACGGTATAATTATTCACGAGAGTGAATACTTATTCAAAACGGCACAGCGTCGGTGTCGTTGGATTTCGCGGGTATAGCGGCGCTGAACTTGTCCGGATCCTTTCCCGTCACAGCGGCGCAGAAGCAGTGCTCCTAGAGCACCGAGGCGATTCTGAAACGCGGTCCCTGCCCCTAGGCTCGCGGCCGCCCAAGACGATCCCGGCGACAGCGGAAGCTATCCGGCAAGAAGGACTTGACCTTGTTTTTCTCGGGACCCCGCCCGAGGTGTCCATTGAACTCACGCCAGCCATTCTTGAAGCGGGAGTTAAAGTGATCGACCTGAGCGGGGCGTTTCGCCTTCATGAACCGGAACTCTACTCGCGCTGGTACAAGCAGCGGCACACCGCTCCCGGTCTCCTCGCCGAGGCGGTTTACGGATTGCCGGAGTTCTACCGGGAACGCATCCCGGGCGCCCGGCTAATCTCTAATCCTGGCTGCTACCCTACTGCCGCGAACTTGGCGATCCGTCCGTTGGTGCAAGCTGAAGTGATCGATAGAGGCCGCGGGATCGTATGCGACGCGAAATCGGGCGTGAGTGGCGCGGGACGCAAACCATCGCTTAAAACGAGTTTTTGCGAAATGACCGAAAACTTTAGCGCTTACAGCGTAATGGACCACCGGCATGTGCCCGAGATTCTGCAGAATTCCGGGATAGGGGAACGCGAGTTCACCTTTACCGCGCAACTGCTGCCGGTCGAACGAGGCATTCTCGAAACGATTTACGTCCGTACCCAACACGTTCAGAAAGCGGTGGATCTGCTGGCAATCTACGAAGAGGCTTATGCAGATGAACCGTTTGTCCGGCTCTACGCCCCGGGTAAGCTGCCCGACTTACGCGCCGTCCAGCATACGAACTTCTGCGACATCGGGTTTGTATTCGACCCCGAAGGTCAGCGCGCGGTAATCGTCACCGTTATCGACAATTTAGGAAAAGGCGCGGCGGGACAGGCCGTCCAGAACATGAATCTCGCGCTGGGGTTCCCGGAAACAGAGGCCCTGCTTTGAAGATACTCATCAAGCTCGGAGGTACGCTCCTCGACGAGGCCTCAAGCCTTACTTCGATTGCCCGGCAATTGGCGGAGGTTTCGCACGGGTATGAGCTGGTTATCGTGCATGGAGGCGGCAAACAGGTTACCCGTTTTCTTGAAGAACAAGGTGTTACCAGCCGCTT
>JALYVD010000083.1 GCA_030853405.1 Acidobacteriota bacterium
ATTCACAGGAGCCCAAAACATCAGGTTCATGGCTTCGTCAAAGTCGGCCCGCGCCATATTGTCGAGCGGAGCTACCTTAATCAGTCCCGCGTCATTGACGAGGATGTCAATTCTGCCGAAGCGTCCCAGCACTCGGTCGATAAGCGATTCAATACCGGCGGATTGAGTAATATCATACGGGAAAACGGCCGCTTCGATACGCTTGGCGCGCAGACCCGAAGCCGCTTCTTCCAACTCGGATTCATCCCGCGCCACCAGCGCCACCTTACATCCGTGCTCGCCAAGTTCTTCCGCCAGTGCAAGCCCTAAACCGCGAGAACCACCCGTGATTAGGGTGATTTTTCCGCGCAGATCGACCGGTCTTCGCCAAACTCTCTCGGCCAGCTTAGCGACCGCGAAAAGAGCGATGGCGGAGAGACCTGCCGCAGCGACCCAGGGGAGTGGTTGGTTTTCTTTCGTGAACGAGGACTTCGTGGTGATCTGGCTCATGGAGGTTCCGGTCGTTTGGCTTCATAACGACCTTAATACATTTCTCTTCTTAGTTGCGCGGCACTACTACGCCCAAAGAGAAGAACCGTTTCCCGGATCAAAGGTTTCGCAACGCCCGGTACCGCAAAACTGCGGGTACAAAGCAGCGGGTGTTAATCTAGAACGTGAGCGGGCCGGTAGCTCAGTTGGTAGAGCATCGCACTTTTAATGCGGTTGTCGCGGGTTCGAGTCCCGCCCGGCTCACCACCACTTACTTCGCGTATTTTCGCTTCACACACCAGACACCGGCTAAACCGAGCGGCAACAGGAATATCGGTTCGGGAACGCCTGCGGGTGGCGGATCAATTCCCAACACCATGTCCGTCAGCGTCAGCGACTGCGATCCGTAAGAACTCCCCAGCGTCACAGACGAGAACGGCGAGTCCGACACGAATCCAAAGAATCCCGAGAAGGCCGATCCATCCTCGTACGGACCGCTTGCGTATTGGTTTGGAGTAATCATCTGCGGAGACGTATCCATCGACAATTCAAGACCGCCGGGATACGCGACCGGCAAATTCCACATTCCGCCAAAGGCGTACATAGGTTTCGCAGAATAGAAAGCGGTTGTGTCATAAGCGCTTCCATTGCAGGCGTCCTTGCCGACGCAATCCACCCATGCCCCATTCACAATTTGCCCGTTCCCTGCCCCGATCTGTGTCCCCATACCGCTGCGGGTCGTCACCGAGACGCCGAGAGTGTCAATCCTGCCGTTCTGAAAGTCTTCCATCGCGACATCGACGTTCGGCTCCGCGCTTGCCGCCCCAAGCCACGCCGAGTAGTCCGTGTACTCAATAACCGATGCCTGCGTAACAAGGCTAAATGGAACCAGCAAAAGCGAAATACCGAGAATAATTCGCAACATATTTCCCTCAAGACCAGCATGAACGAAATTGTGAGAGAAATACAGACAGTTTACGTCAAAACAGTACTCTCAATCTTTCCTAGGATTTCCCCTAAGAGCTTATACCTGAGCGGTTGCCAGCGCACCTATGCCTAACGTTTTGAGAAAGTGAGTATCAGAGCCCCAGCCGCAAACGCAATCCCGGCAATCAGCCATGGACTCTTCACGATTTGCGATGTGCGGTCCGACGCCCGCTCGACTCGTTGAGTAAGCTCGTTCAGATTTTCCGCTATTTGCTCGCCTGCATCCAGCATCTGTTTGCTCGACTGCGCTAACTGACTAACGTTGTCGCTGATAGAACGGTCTGGCATATGAACGTTCGATTCCGGCTGCTGTTTCGGATCTCACTGGGAAAAACACGCGCCGCCCGAACCTGCCGCCACCGAGGAGCCCGGAACCGCGCAACCTGTTACGATTGAGGTTCTAAAGCATTGACCTGATGACGCTTCGCACCACCTCCGGCATTCTTGCCGAGATTGTTCGGCACAAGGCAAAGGAAGTCGCCGAATTGCATGGACGCGCGGCCGTCCTCGAGCGGGAAGCCTACGAACGCAAGTCGCCGCCGCGGCATTTTTCCGACGCCCTTCAAAAGCGGGAGCCCGCCATCATTGCAGAGATCAAGAAGGCCTCTCCAAGTAAAGGTTTGCTGCAACCGGATTTCCATCCGGCTTTCATCGCCCACTCGTATGAAGAAGGAGGCGCTGCCTGCCTGTCCGTCCTCACCGATAATGCGTACTTTCAAGGATCGCTGCGCGATTTGGAAGCGGCGCGAGCAGCGGTAAGTCTCCCCGTACTGCGTAAAGACTTCACGATTGACCGCTTGCAGATCTTCGAGGCCGCCGCCCACGGCGCGGATGCGATTTTGCTGATTGCCGCCGTGCTGGATACTCCTGAATTGAGTAGCTTTCGCGAACTCGCCACGTCACTTGGGATGGCGGCGTTGGTCGAAGTGCACGATTCGGATGAACTGCTGAAAGCAATCGACTCTGGCGCTGAAATCATCGGCGTTAACAACCGGAATCTGGAAACCTTCGAAGTCTCGCTCGACACGTCTTTGCGCCTGAGTTTCCAGATGCCTTCGGACGTTATTCGCGTCAGTGAGAGCGGTATCAATACTCGGGCTGACATCGATTTACTGCGCGGTGCGGGATTCCATGCGTTCTTGATTGGCGAGTCCCTGATGAAAGCGGAAAATCCAGCGGCGGCCCTCCATTCTCTATTAGGAAAATCGCATGGCGAGAGTTGAAATCCCTTTCGTCGTCAAAGTCTGCGGTATCACCTGCGAAGAGGACGCGCGGGGCGCGGTCGCGGCCGGTGCAAACGCTCTCGGCTTTAACTTTTATTCGAAAAGCACCCGCTACATTTCGCCGGAGCGGGCTCGGGAAATCGTCGCGGCTGTTTCGGGCGGCTATCTGAAAGTCGGCGTATTCGTCAACGCTTCCGAGCCGGAACTCCTATCGATTGGCGCGACGGTGCCACTCGACGTATTGCAATTACACGGCGAACCCATTGCAATTCCGGACGCTTCGCCGTTCCGCATTTGGCGCAGTATTCCGGGCGGCTCCCCGAACCCGAAATACAATGAACGCATTGAAGCCTACTTATTAGATGCCGTCACGCCAAGGTACGGCGGCTCAGGCCAGCAGTTCGATTGGTCGTTAGCGGCGAACTTCAACCACCCCGCGATTATCGCCGGCGGCCTTGACGCAAGCAATGTAGCCGAGGCCATCGCAATCGTTCGGCCCTGGGGCGTCGATGCCTGCTCACGGATCGAAGCAAGCCCAGGTAAAAAAGATTTGCGGCGTGTCCACGATTTCATCGCTGCGGCGCTGAAGGCAAGCGAAAGCTTGCTGACCGAAGAAATCAAACTATGAACCAGACCACAATGCCAGATACGCTGGGGCATTTCGGCCCGTACGGTGGTCGCTACGTCCCCGAAATTTTGATGTGTCCGCTTGAGGAATTGGAGCAGGCGTACATCGAAGCTAAAAACGATCCCGGCTTCCAAAGCGAACTGCAATCTCTGCTGCGCGACTATGCGGGCCGTCCAACTCCACTCTATTTCGCAAAACGACTGAGCGAAAACCTGGGCGGCGCGAAGATTTGGCTGAAGCGCGAAGATCTGCTGCACACCGGCGCGCACAAAGTTAACAACTGTTTGGGTCAAATTCTGGTAGCCCGGCGCATGGGCAAAACCCGTATTATCGCTGAAACTGGAGCCGGGCAGCACGGCGTCGCCTCTGCCACCGTTTGCGCTCTCTTCGGTATGGAGTGCGTGGTCTTCATGGGCGAAGAGGACATGCGCCGACAGCGGCTGAATGTCTTCCGCATGAGATTGCTGGGCGCGAAAGTAGTCAGCGTCACAAGCGGCAGCCGGACTCTCAAAGACGCAGTCAGTGAGGCGATGCGCGATTGGGTTACGAACATTTCGACGACTCACTATTTGCTCGGCTCCGCCTTGGGCGCGCATCCCTATCCAATGATGGTGCGTGATTTTCAGCGCGTTATCGGGGACGAAGCACGGGCCCAATCCCTTGAAAAAATCGGGCGGCTCCCCGATGCCATCTTTGCTTGCGTGGGCGGTGGAAGTAACGCCATCGGAATCTTCTATCCCTTTCTGCACGATTCCACCGTGCGGCTGATAGGCGCTGAAGGTGGCGGGCGCGGCTTGAATCTGGGCGATCACGCGGCCCGGTTGAGTGGCGGGTCACCCGGCGTTCTGCAAGGCGCGATGAGCTATCTGCTGCAAGATGACGAGGGCCAGGTCGGGCTGACGCACTCGATTTCGGCTGGTCTCGACTACGCCTTGATCGGTCCAGAGCACGCCTGGTTGCACGACGAGAAGCGGGCCGAGTACGTGCCGGTGAGCGACTCCGAAGCGCTTGCCGCAGCTAGAATGCTGGCGCGAACGGAAGGAATTATCCCGGCGCTCGAATCGTCACACGCGATTGCGGAAGCCATCCGGCGTGCCCCATCGGAACCCGGTGCGGTTTACATCGTAAACGTCTCGGGCCGTGGCGACAAGGACATCGATATCTATCGCGAGAACATGCCGGAGCTCGAAGCCTGATGCCCGTGCAAACTGGAACCCGGATTAGCAATTTATTTGAAGACGCCAAGGCCCGTGACCGAAAGCCCTTCATTGCCTACCTGACGGCGGGTGATCCCAGCCCGGCGCATACGGCTTCTTTAGTTCTCGCTCTGGAACGTGGCGGAGCCGATTTGATCGAACTGGGCGTTCCCTTCTCCGATCCCATAGCCGACGGCCCTGTTATTCAGCGTGCTTCGGAACGCGCTCTCCGCGCGGGGTCGAATTTGACAGGATTGCTGGAGAGCGTCCGTGAAATTCGCCGCCATTCCCAAATTCCATTACTCTTATTCAGCTACATGAATCCGCTCCTTCGCTACGGATTTGGCAAGTTGGGCGGGGATGCCGCAGCAGCCGGTATCGACGGTGTTCTGATGACGGACCTGTGTGTCGAAGAAGCGGAAGCACCCGTTCAACAGCTTCATCGACACGGACTTGACACAGTTTTCCTGGCCGCACCGACCAGCAGTGAGCGGCGTTTGAAACTGGTCGCCGAACACTCTTCCGGATTCGTCTATCTGGTCTCGCGAACTGGCGTTACCGGCGAACAGCAGTCACTTTCGGGCGCAGCCGCGCCGCTAACGCAGAGAATGCGGCAGATAACGGATCTCCCGCTCGCGGTCGGATTTGGCATTAGCACGCCGGAGCAGGTGAACGAAATCGCGCGGATCGCCGATGCAGTCGTGGTCGGAAGCGCCATCGTCCGCTGCATCGAAGAGAATGCAAAAGTCCCGGATCTCGCCGGTAACCTTGAGTCATTCACGCGCCGCCTGACGGAGCCACTTAGAAGAGCATGAGCGATTTTCGCCTTGATGACCTGGCGCGCTGCCGGGAGACGATTGACGCATTAGACTTGCGTTTGGTCGATTTGCTGAATGAACGCACGGTGGTTGTGGAAGAAATAGGCCGGATCAAGCAGCACCTCACGTTGCGGATCTACGAACCAAAGCGCGAGGAGCAGGTATTTGCCAACATCACCCAACACAACAAAGGGCCGCTCCCGGCTGAATCCATCCTGCGCATTTTCGAACGCATCATAGATGAGATGCGTAATGTGCAAAAGCTGAAAATGTTTGAGAAAGACGCGGCAGGTCAGTAGAAACCCATGCTAGTTGTCATGCAAGAGGGCGCAAGCGAAGCCCAAACCGAAACTGTCATTAACCGCCTCGTCGAGATGGGATTTACCGTACATCGCTCCACCGGGGTGCGCCATACGGTACTCGGGGGTGTTGGTCCGCAGGAAGACTTCGATCCCGCGGTTCTCGAAGTCATCGAAGGCGTGAAAGAGTGCCATCGCATCGTTTCACCTTACAAATTGGCCAGCCGGCATTTCAAACCGGCTGGAACTATCGTCAAAATCGGCGACGTCGAAATTGGCGGCCCGAAGATCGTGACGATGGCCGGTCCATGTAGTGTCGAGAACGTCGAGCAGATCGAACTGGCAGCCGACATCGTGGCCTCTGCGGGGGCGCAAGTGATCCGCGGCGGCGCGTTCAAGCCTCGCAGTTCGCCCTACAGCTTTCAAGGATTGGGTGAGAGCGGGCTGCAGATGATGCGCATCGCGGCGGACCGGCGCGGACTATTGGTGATTAGCGAAGTGATGGACCGGACGCAAATACCCCTGCTGGTCCAATATTCGGACATTCTGCAGGTCGGCGCGAGGAACATGCAAAACTTCAACCTGCTCCGCGAGTTAGGAAAGGTCCGTAAGCCCGTTCTGCTGAAGCGCGGCATTGCGGCGACTATCGAAGAGTTGTTGCTTTCGGCTGAATACGTCATGTCGGGCGGCAATTACGAGGTTATGCTTTGTGAACGCGGCATTCGCACCTTCGAAACGAGCACGCGCAATACCATGGACATCGCCGCCATGCCGGTTCTGAAACGCCTGACTCATCTGCCCGTCATTGCTGACCCGTCGCATGGAACTGGCAAACGCGAATATGTTCTCCCCATGGCTCGGGCCTCCGTTGCCGCGGGAGCGGATGGGTTGCTCGTCGAAGTTCATCACGACCCCGACCGTGCGTTGAGCGACGGCGCACAGACACTACGTCCGGATCAGTTTACAGAGTTGATGCAACAGGTGCGCGCCATTGCCGCCGCGGTGGGACGCGCGGCGTAAACCGCCCCAGACAAACCGATCCAGACAATGGAAACCGTTGCGATCATCGGCGTTGGATTAATCGGCGCGTCTTTCGGCCTGGCGCTGCAAAAAGCGGGCTTCGAAGGAGAAATACTCGGCGTCAGTTCTCCTCGATCTATCGAAGCAGGCCTGAAAGCGGGTGCGATTTCGCGTGGTGTTTCGCTGACCGACGCGGCCGAAAGAGCCGACCTTATCTATCTCTCGCAGCCCATTGAAGGCATTCTAAACACCCTGAAAGACCTTGCTCCTCTAGTTCGGCCCGACTGCCTGGTCACCGACGCCGGTAGTACGAAGGCGCTCATCGTAAGCACCGCACAAGAGCACATCCACGCGGGAAACTTCCTCGGCGGCCATCCGATGGCGGGAAAGGAACGGCGGGGGGCGGAAGCCGCGGATTGCAATCTGTTTCGCGGAAGGCCTTACGTATTGACGCCGTTTCATGACAACAGCGCTGGCAATAACGTTCGAGTAGCCCAGTTCCGTTCATGGCTGGAGCGCATTGGCGCTCGCCTCCTC
Source organism: Acidobacteriota bacterium (assembly GCA_030853405.1). Classification (GTDB taxonomy): domain Bacteria; phylum Acidobacteriota; class Terriglobia; order Bryobacterales; family Bryobacteraceae; genus Bog-105. Next base: position 7,177 of record JALYVD010000083.1, read on the forward strand.
GAAATGGACCCGCAAGAACACGACGCGACGGTGGCGTTGAGTTCTCACTTACCACAGCTGCTTTCTACCGCACTCGCCGCGACGCTCGCCAACCAAAACAGCGAACACATCTCAAAAGTGTTTGGTCCTGGGCTACTGGACATGACACGGCTTGCGCTCAGCGCGCCCGACGTTTGGATGGGCGTTCTTGCGACCAACAAGGCCGCAGTCCGGGAGGCACTCGACGCGTTCCAGATCACATTGACTGAACTGCAATCGAGGTTGCAGCAGGACACGCTGCTCGATTTTTTCAATGTTGCTGCACGGTTTTCAGCCCAGATCCGTAACACATCTTACTCCGACTAAGCAGGAGATGTAAGATAAGTTTCCAAAAACCGGAACTTTTGCTTGGGTCCGGTCAGGTAAGCGATTATAATCGAACAATCGAGGACCCTATAACGTGACTTCTCTCGCCAGTATTGCGCGGAACGTATTTTCCCCACTTCCAGAAGTCAGCCGCCTCTCTTCTCTTCGCCGTTCTGTGTCCTTGTTCTCACAAGGTCAAGTAGCGGACTCTCTCTATCTGATCGAAGACGGATTGGTCAAGTTGACCCGTACAAACAACTCGTCGGCCAAACGTATCATACTGTCCATCTGTGGACCCGGTTACGTTATAGGGGAAGAAGTACTGGGTGATGAGATGCCCACTTACTACGCCGAAGCGGAGGTTCTGAACTCAGCCAACGTGATGCGCATTCCGCGTGACACGCTGAAGCGAACTCTCGCCGTACATCCGGAATTGTGTTCGGCCGTCATGGCGGCTATCATCCAACAAAAGCATGCGCTTGCCGAAAAAGTTGAACTGCTGTGCCTGCACGACGTCGAATACCGGATTCTGCATTATCTCGCACAACTAGCGTCTCTGGTGAATCCGGTCTCGGACGGCGAGGGCTATCAATTGCCGATTACCCAGTTGGAACTCGCCGATCTGATTGGCGCTACTCGCGAGACCACGTCCACTACTCTTAACCAGCTGGAACGCCGTGGTTTGGTCCGGTTATCGCGACGCCTGCTTACGATTTCATCACCGGTCACGCTACTCTCGGCGGCTGCGGCGCGAGTAGAAAACGTTAGCGAAACTAGAGCAATCGCGGCCGGCGTCTGACAGTTTCACTCTGGTAAAAAGTACTAATTCCGGCGCCTGCCGTACCATTCGTAACACATCAATTACCGGCCTTTTCTGCTTGCCGGAGGGGTGTCTTTCTGGTAAATTGTTAACCAGATTTTCCGATGCAAACTGATTGTAATCCTACGAGCCTGTACCGTCATTCGGGGGGCTCGGCTCTCCTGAATCTCTGCGCGGGTGGAACGGGCATTCATCTCGCATCAATAGCAGGAGATAGCAGTGAGAGAAAAAGGTACAGTCAAATGGTTTAACGCCGCAAAAGGCTATGGATTTATCCAACGCTCAAACGGCGATGATGTGTTCGTGCACTTTTCCGCGATCCAGATGGGTGGCTATCGGACTCTTGAAGAGGGCGCGGAGGTGGAGTTCGAGGTGAAGCGCGGCCCTAAAGGCCTGCAAGCTGAGAACGTGGGCCGTCCATAGGTTTCAGATAGGTATCACAACCAGCACAAGTTTGAAGGCCGCTGATAGCACGCGCTACGGCGGCCTTTTTGTTTTTTAGGACGCCGACTGGAGAAGTGGATACTGGTAACGATGCATTATCGTAAGTTGGGCACAACGGAAGCTGAAGTCAGCGAACTGGGATACGGCGCTTGGGGTATCGGCGGCAACCAGTGGCAGGGCGGAAAAGACGATGAGTCGCTAAAAGCTCTGCGGCGCTCGTTCGAGCTGGGCGTGAACTTCATCGACACCGCTCTCGCCTATGGCGACGGTCACAGCGAGGTGCTGGTCGGGCAGGCTGTCAGAAATGCGTTCCACAAAATCTATGTGGCAACCAAGATTCCACCAAAGAACCGGATCTGGCCCGCCGTTCCCGAGACCGCCATCTCTGAAGTCTTCCCTTACGATTACATCGTTAAATGCACCGAGGAGAGCCTGAAGAACCTGGGTGTCGAACAGATCTATTTACAGCAGTTCCACGTATGGACCGATGCCTGGACAAATACCGAAGAATGGCGTCGCGCAATTGAAGATCTTAAGGCCAGCGGCAAGGTGCGTTACTTCGGCATCTCGATCAGCGAACACCAACCTAATTCGGCGCTCGAAGCGGTAAGAACCGGCGCCATCTCGGCTGTCCAAGTGATCTATAACGTGTTCGATCAGACGGCCGAGGAGGACCTATTTCCACTTTGTCAACGGATGAAAATCGGCGTACTGGCGCGAGTGCCGCTCGACGAAGGCGGGCTGACCGGAAGCATCACCGAAGAGACGAACTTCGAGCCGGGCGAATTCCGCGAGTCTTACTTCCGCGGCGACCGGAAAAAGCAGATCGTGGAGCGGGTGGAAGCGCTGAAGAAAGACCTTGAGGGTGTATCGGGCACTTTGCCGGAAATCGCCCTTCGCTTCTGTCTCTCAAATCCCGCCGTGACCACGGTGATTCCTGGAATGAGGCGCATCTCGACCGTTGAGAGCAGTGCCCGGGCGGCAAGCGCGGGAAAACTGGACGCGAAGACCCTCGCGATTTTGAAGCGGCACGCCTGGTACAGAAATTTCTACGAATAAGCCGTGCGCATCGCGATTGTTTCGGATATCCACGACAACTTGTGGAACCTGGCCGCCGCCGTGAACGCGATCCAGGATGCCGACGCCCTGATTTGCTGCGGCGATCTGTGTTCGCCATTTGTTATCGACGAACTCTCTAAGTTTCCACGCGATGTTCATATCGTGTTTGGCAATAACGATGCCGATTTGTATCGGATCACTTCGAAGGCCGCTAAGAAACCCAATTGCCACCTTCACGGCGAACTGTTTCAGCAGGAATTCGACGGCAAGCGATTCGCGGTAAACCACTTCGATTATTTGGCAAAGC
>JALYVD010000089.1 GCA_030853405.1 Acidobacteriota bacterium
CGGGCGGTTCTCAGACCTGGCCGCTGAGTATCTTCTCGAAACGTTGATTCACATCTCGCAAATAGCTCGCGTCGCCGCCAGGAAGTTCTACCGTGGCCGTTCCTTCATATCCAATATCCCGCAGCGCTTGATGGACAGCGCGCCACTGAATATCCCCCTCAAGCAGCGGCACCCAAGCGGCTACACGATTCTTGCTCACCGGATCTTCACGAAATGAAAAATCCTTGATATGTAGCTTCACAATGCGCTTTCCAAGTGTTCGAATCCAATCCTGCGGATATCCATACAGGACGACATTCCCTACATCGAAATAGGCGCGCAACCATGGACTCTTGAAGCTATCTACGTACGTTGCAAATTCCAGAGGGCTCAGTAGAAACTTATTCCAAACTTCTTCAATGGCTAGAATGATCTTCGATTCCTCGGCCAGCGGCAGCAACTGCCTGATGCTCTCCCGGGATCGCACATAAACGTCCGCATACGAGTTATTTGCGTCTACAACTCCGGGAACCAACAACACCGTATCCGCCTCCCAGAAATGAGCATTCTGGATCGAGGTTCTCGCACCTTTAAGGCTCCGTTGCACGACCGCCGGATCAGACGAAGAGAGCGGATATTTCCAGTGGTCCATGTTCATCACGGAGTGGATACGCAGCCCCGCTCTAAGGGCAGCCCGCTTCATCTCCTCCGCGTTTTTCTGGTCCGGAGTTGTCGGGCATTCCACCTGCTCAAAACCCGAATCACGCGCGAGCTTCATTCGATCCGCTATCGGCAGATCGCCCGGCAGCATACTGAATTCCACAGCTCTCTTGATGGGAAGGGAAGAGCCAGAGCCACTGGCGGCGTGCGCTGCGAGTGCGGCTGTCGCTTGCAAGAACGTACGGCGATACATCGACAGGATTCTATCTCACATACTCGCGGGCAACGAGTTTGTCGAGGAAGCTTTTCGAAGCTCGTATGTCAGTCCCTTGCGAGGGGCCTGATATCTCTCTTTCGATAGTGATCGGCCCCGTATAAGATAACTCGTGAAGCTTTTGCATTACCTCGGCGAAGCGAACCTTCCCTTTCCCAATCGGCACTTCTTTGCCCAAGCCATAAGGATCGGTTGGATACATACCATCCTTCGCATGAATCCCGCGAACGTGCTTCCCGAGTACGTCGAGAGCCCCCACCGGCTCACCCTTACCGTAAAGAATTAAATTCGCCAAATCCAGATTGACAGCCAAATTATCCAGTCCGGCATCCTGTATGACTCGCAGCAGCGTGATGGGTGTCTCTTGCCCCGTTTCGCACAAGAACGTCTGTCCATTGTTCCCGCAATAGCTCGCCACGTCCTTAACGGCGGCGACAACTTCGGGATAAAGCGGCACATTCGGATTCTCGGGAATGAATCCGCAATGCGTGTGAACAGCCTTCACGCCGCAAGCCTTTGCCAGATCGGATGCCCGCTTCAGAGCATCCATTCGAGCCTTGCGCGTCGCGGGGGGCACAATGCCGATAGTCTTCGGCCCATCGCGCAAATCCCACACCATTCGGTCTTCGCCCTGCGTCATCAGCGCGGTGATTTCCACCTGATGCTTCGCTGCCGCATCTCGAATCGGCCCGGCCAGTGCGGGTGGCGCCATTCCAACTCCCAACTGGCAGGTGGAAAACCCAAGCTCGCGCACCCTGGCTAACGCTTGATCCGGACTGACATCAGCCGACAGACTAACCACAACGCCTAAGCGCGGTAACTTCGGCGAGGTTGCCGTTGCCCTGGCGAGTGCCACGCTGCCAACCGCGCCCAAGGAATAAAGAAACGTTCTGCGTCCGTGATTCTGATTCAAACCGTACCTCACGCGAATTGATTCAAATCGAAACCAAGCTTGAACCCCTCGCGGCTGGACGTAGCTTCTTCCCACGTAATTACCCGCCGTTCGCGAGCCGCCATACGCGCCATGATTGCCGTCATCGCACTCTGTACTCCAAGTTCAATTTGGTTATGGAATTTGCCACTCACAATGCTCTTGATAAAACCTTTGTCCTTCTCGCTATCCGCTTGCGCTAAGTTGTCGGAAAACGCGCCATTAGCCGCAAAGCCCGCACTACTGGGACTTGGGTTCGCGTCACTTTTCCACTCCCAGGGATTCTCACCGGTGATCCGCATCGGCCCTGAATACGGAGACTCCGAATGGCCGGTGGATCCAAATACTTCTTCCGACACATCGAAGTCTTTTGTGTGCCCGTACTGCTTGGCCTCAAGCGCTACGTGAATATCGCCCGGATACGTGTAGTCCACCTGATAGTTGTCGAAGTTATTTCCAAAGTGCGTCAGAACGCTTCTCGCGCCCGTGGCGTAAGCCGATGTCGGATGATTGCCAATCACCCAATTGCAAATATCGACGACATGTATGTCCTGCTCAACGATGATGTCGCCCGATAGCGTAAGATCCCAATTCCAGTTACGCAGTCGAAGTTCGTCCGGACTCATGGAAGGCGGACGGTCTGGATAGTCAATGGCCGGGGCATAGTAATGCGCCGAGATGCTTACTACTTTTCCAATCGCTCCGTCATGAACGCGCCGCACCAATTCGACAAACGGAGGCGCGCTTCGAATCTGAAAACCGACATCAACGCTAACCTTTCCATCTACCTTCTTCGCAATGCCGAGCGCACGCCGGGCCTGTACCGGGTCAACGCCGACCGGCTTCTCGCAGTACGCATGTTTGCCGCCCGCCACCGCTGCTGCAAGATGCTCCACGTGAAAGAAAGGAGGCGTTGAAATCTGGATAGCATCGATCTCTTTCGAAGCCGCAAGTTGCTCGTACGCTTTGGCGCCCCTAAACATCAAATTCTTATCCGGGCCGGCATATCCTAGCGAACTCGCGACAGAATCGAAATTGCTCTTCGCGGTCTCCAACTTGTCTGGAAAAATATCGGCAAGCGCCACGATGCGGGCAGTCGTATTCTTCGAGAACGAAGTGGCTACGGCAGTCCCGCGCCCTCCACAACCGAGCAGGCCCAATCGCACCGCTGAATTTGCTTGATATCCGCGTACCGTCTCCGGCTTCAATATGAGAAGACCAACGCCCGCCGCCGCGCCGTTGAGGAAGTGCCGTCTTGTTGGGGAATCGCTGTCGAAAGCCATAGTAAGAAATCCGATCCGAAACTCCTGTGCAGTATATCGCTCCCGATCTGGCGTATGTCATTCTCGATGTGAATGGCCGAGCAAAATGCAATCGAACAGAAATTAAAAGATTTGGGAATTACCTTGCCAGAGTCCCCCACGCCTATGGCAAATTACGTTCCCGCCGTGCGGACGGGAAACCTGTTGTTTCTTTCGGGACAGGGGCCCCGCCTCGCCTCGAACCAATTCAAGACTGGCAAAGTCGGGCGCGATGTCACGGCCGAGCAGGCTTACGAAGATGCCCGCCTGGTCGGAATTCAACTGCTAGCCGCGGCAAAGCAGTCGCTCGACGGAGATCTTTCGCGAGTACGCCGGGTCGTTAAGTTGCTGGGGCTCGTCAACGGAACGCCCGAGTTTGAAAACCATCCTCAGGTGATCAACGGATGTTCCGATTTTTTTGTGCAGGTGTTCGGAGACGCCGGCCGGCACGCGCGTTCCGCCATCGGAGCTAATCTTCCACAAAACATCACGGTAGAGATCGAAGCTATTTTCGAAGTCTCCTAAAAAGTACTTCGCGTTTAGGTGGTGAGGATCGGGCCGAGTAACAGAACGCGGCGGCGGCTCCCAAGCGTCAAGCTCCACAATCTCAAATAAAAAGCGATTTTCGGAACCACGGCAACTTGTGTGTCCCCTGGCACTTCGCCGCCGGATTGAACGTTCTTGCACCTTAGTCCCGGTGCATCTTCCCTATACCAAGAGCTTACGGAGTATGCCACCTGAGTTAATTGTTGCGGTTGGCAATTGGGCTCATCTTGGTCATATGAAATCTTTACCCCTCACCAGATGCGCAATCGTTTTAGGCGTTTTCTCAGCCTTCACGGTCTCTAGTTACGCCGACTCGCTGTTCCTCTATAGCAGCGCTGCCGAAACCGCAAACAGCACCACTTCCGCGACAATGAACATCGACAAGAACCCGCTTTGGGATGGCCCGCTCGCTGGATCTTCCTGGGTTTCAAACGTAAAATCGGGCGACCCCAGTGAATCCGGGTTCGTCTCTCCCGCCAACGGAACAAGTGTCATCTTCACCGATACGTTTACGATCAATGGCATTCCCGCGGACGGCATCCTGAACGTGCTTGCGGACGACACCACTTCCGTTAGTTTGAACGGCGTCCTTTTAGAAGCCCAGGCAAGTTCAACCGGCAACACATACGCGACCTGCTCCGACACAACGATCGGTTGCCTCGCAATCACAGAAGGAAATGTTAGCCTGCGCGGCAATCTGCAATCAGGCGTGAATACGCTCAGCTTCGACGTGGCACAAGTCGCCGGGTCTTCTTACGGCTTGGACTACGCCGGTACTGTTAACTACACGCCAACTCCCGAACCCGCCACGTTCGCTCTGCTGGGTCTTCCCCTCACTCTCGTAGCCTTCCTGAAGCGCAAGCGCCAGAAGGCCTAGGCCTTGATCGGAACGCAACGGCCCAGTGGTAAATTCGGCTGAATTGTCACGCTGGGCCTAGGCTGCCGGACAGATTTCCTCTACCAAATTCTTCGTTCCAAGAAGTGACTTCCCAATCTCACCGGAGCCACTGCGAATTCACAATTCCCACAATGCAATCCCCGGCGACCTATCTTGGTCTGGAAGAACGTGCTCTCTCGAAATGCCTCCAACTTCGAAACGGAGCCATCGAACGTAAGTGAGGTCAAGATCCAGAAAAACCCTGCACCTGACGTAAAACCATCCGCACTGGACTTGCCCCCCATGTAGTCGCATTACCGGAATACGCTACCTAAA
>JALYVD010000095.1 GCA_030853405.1 Acidobacteriota bacterium
AACTCGATTACGACGGAGTGCAGCAGGTTCTGAAGGAGTGGAGGGGTTATGGCGGCTTGGTCTTTCTCCATTTGCTGCTCAAAAGCCTTGACGAAACCGGCGATCTGGGCCGAATCGCCGCGCTACCGCTGAGCAGGGTCGAAGAAGGAAAGGGCAGGAAGTAAGAAGTGAGACGGCTCACACCATAACCCGTCTAGATATCGAACTCCGGCGTATAGTCCTTCCAGATGCCGGTGGCAGCGTAGATGTGTCTCGGCGCCGGAGCTTCGTTTGCGTGCTTACTTGTCCTCGCCCAATGCCACGCGTGCAGAATTTCAGAGCTGTGGAAGTACAGCGTCTCTCCCTGAAGCAAAGCCGTCCCGGTCACCAGCATTCCGGCTACTTCCTCCCATTTGTCCGCTCCCACGACCGCGATCCGCGCAATGTGGTTCGTATATTTCTGGAGGAATCGCATCTCGTCCCATCGCGCTTTCCAGTCCACGCCTCCCATTTGGGAAAGATCCGCCACGATGCCGATTGGCCGGTTATGGCGCTGTCCGATCAGGAATTTGATTTGTTCCTCGAATGCTTCCACCTCGTTAGCGGTCACTCTGCCGATGACTTGGAAGCCGATAACGCCGCCGTGGCTCTCTTTCAATCTTTCAATCATGATTACTCCAATTCGAACTTTGGCCTGACCGCATCGGTGTGTTCCCAGCTTTTGGTCTGGGGCCAACAATCGGCACCATCCATTCATCTGCCCGATACGGAACGAGAACGGATCAGAGGCCTCGACAGGTCTTCGTGCCAATCGTCGTAACCCCGCTTTATTTTGGCAGATCGGTCAAAGCAGTCTCTGACCCAAGGATTTCGGAGCGCACCCGCGCTGGCGTCGTGGCCCGCGCCAGCACTCTTTGAAGCATGTGAGGACCGCGTGCCCCTTCTGCTGGACCAGTTCGTCGTAGCCGTTCTCCTTGCCGCTGGTGTTCACATCAGTCCTCGTCAGACCTTTGTCGGCGCCAAGCTCACAGGTTCTCCTGAGGACGGGTTCACGTGAAGCGCCCGAGCGTGTCGGCAATCGACTTGAATGCGATCTCAAGTTGCTTGCGACTTGCTGGACGTCCACAGTGACTGGTCAAGATCTTCCTCCGTTGACAAGGCAGAGCGCACACGAATCTTGGAGCGATTGCTCGGGACGAGGATAGATCTTTCGGAGTTCTACGAATTTTCGTCCCGGCATGCCCGTTAGGTGACGACGCGGTTTCGCGGACTAAAAGCGTTCTATGAACCGGAAGTAAGAACGGGGTTCCCCAACCGCCGACTCACTTCTGCACCGTGCCTTCACATGATCGTTTGAGAGCCGTGTTCAAGGTACCGGGAATTTGTGGTTCCAGATCGGGTATGGCAGCCCCGCCAGCCTGTTGATCACAAAAGCCTGCACGGTCAGCAACGCCACTGCAGCCTCAATGATCACCAGGTCACGGAGTGTCGAGAGTATTCCGAGAGACACGATGAGCGTGGTAGCACCCGCCGGCGGGTGACTGATCCGCAACAACACCATAAAAGCTCCCGTGAGCGCCAGAGACAGTGCCGCAGCCAAAATCGTGGGCCAGTCGATACGATCATGAAATTTTACAGGGCCGTACTCGACGGCGAACCGGAACGCGCCATAGCCACATGCCAGCCCGATGGCATGCCCAAGAATGGCGTTCTTCGGGCTGGCCGATTCTGCAAGCGGCGAGAAAAAGAAGAGATACGCTGTCGGCCCTAGAGAAGGAAATACAAAAGCCGTGCCGGTGAGGACGGCGAGCAACGATAGCAGCGCAATCGTGATGAATCCATTTACAAACACATAAAGGGTTCGCACGAGCAACGGAGGAAAGTGCTTCAGCAGCCAGCCCAGGCGAAGGCGGTCTACCAGACCGGAAACGTGCTCGGTTCCCGAGTACTGGAGCCCGGGTCTGAGTTCAGAGGGCATCAGATGTTCGGCAGCAGGTCGAAGTATTCAGCGTCTTCGTTCGCTCCACCTTCGCCTTTGCCGAGATCCTTTTCCGATTCGATGAATTGTATGCGCTCGATCCATTTGACCATCTTGTATCCCAGTTGGTTCTCGACGCGCAACCGAAGAGGCGCGCCAAACTCCGTCGTAAGCGGCGCGCCATTCATCGCAGAAGCAAGCAGGCATTCCGGCTTCAGCACATTCTCCAGACTCTGAGTGTCGTAATACACGCCACCATACAAGGCTTCGCCAAAGGAAAAGAAAGCGACTGCCCTCACCGATGGTTTCGGCTTGACCAGATCGATCAGGTTCTTCATGGGCACACCATTCCATTGTGCGATGCCGGACCAGCCCTGGATGCAATGATGCATTGTGATGAACTCATCCCCTCCTAGCGCCGCGATCTCCGGTAACGACAACTCCACCGGATTTTCCACCAGACCGCCAACCTTGAGCTTGAAATCACGGAAATCGTTCGCTGCCATTTGTTTCCAGTCCTCGCGTTGCGGCATTTTGCCGTTCGGCCAGAAATGCGGCGAGATTTGGTCTTTCGTATATCGGTTCCTTGGAGCGAGTCGATTGAGAGTGGCCAGGCGTATCGGTTGAGAAATCGCTTTCTGAATATGCTGCAGTAGGCGCGGCGCTTTCCAGGATATGAAGTGGGCCGCAACCCATGAAGCGATCACCACGGCAAGGCCTACAAACCCAAGTATGATGCCTAGCGGCCGGTAATTATCCGTTCCCAGAACGATGTGGTTCATGTTTCGCTCAAATCCGGTCAAGACCACCAGAGTGACGTGCACAACGAGGAACCCAACCCAGCAGAGCATCATCAGGAAGTGGATGGAGCGTGCTCCTTGCCTTCCGCCGAAGATACGAGTAAACCAAGGAAAGTGGTTCACCATGGCCGGCGACATGGCCGCGCCCGCGACAATTGAAATTGGGGCAAACACAAAGACGACGAAGAAATATGCCACCAGTTGCAGCGCGTTATATGCATAAAAGCCATTTGGTTCGGGCGGAAAATGAAAATTCGCATAATGGACGAAGGTCGCCCAGGCCTGAGGCAAGACTGCCCAAGAGGTTGGCACTAATCTTGCCCATTGTCCCGATACAAAAAGCAACGGAATAAAAATCAGACCCGTGATAATGAATCCATACACGTCAATGAAATGCCATGACCGCGCCACTCCAACCGTGTGCCGATAGCCTGGCAACCCGAAGAAGGGCGAGATGTAACGCGCATCGTCCTTCGCGGTCCAAATGCGATCCGTAGGCACATGCAGCGGCGTGAAGCGAATCCATTCGGTGCCCGGCGTACAACCGTTATTGAAATAAAGACGCGGATGGTCCATCAGAATGGATAGGCCACTCCGGACCAGCATCATCAAAAAAACAAAGTTAAAAAAATGTGCCCAGCGGACCCACCAGGGAAAGCCATGCACCCCGATAAAAGTGGACGCCTGAAATTCTGGAACGGGGGCGAGATAGGGCAATCCGAAACTCGCCGCCTGCACCCACGCCAGCACCAGCGGAATTAGCGCCAGGCAAATGGCAACCAACACAAACGACGGTCGGATCCAGATTCGAAATCGTCGATCTGGAGGGTAATGGACGGCCTTGTGCGCTGCGTCGAATGCGATCATGCTTCTCCTGATTCAATTATGGAATGACCTTGGGACCTTGCTCTCGGTCCACCTCGCCTGTATGTTTTCTTCAGTGATAGTACGCTTTCAGTCATCAGTTCCCACCATTGTCCGCCGACATCAGGCGAGCGAGCGCTGCAATCATGAACGTTGGATGTCGGCGCATGCGCTCGCTTCGAGTTGAATTTTCACGAGATCAGCCTCGTTGCCGACTGATATCTTACGGAGAAGGCGCTCAAGTAGCCGCATCGATATCTTCCACTTCGCCTCGCGAGGCTCCGGTCGGTCGTGTTTACGGTCGTGGTACGGAGTGTTCGGCAGACGATATGCGCTCGCGGCGCATTCGGGGCGTTGCGGAGAAGCGACTCGATTGCTCGGAGCACTGGCAAGCGGAACGGGCGGCAAGTCATTGGGCTGTTCTGCCTTGTACTTGCAACTGGGCCCATAAGGCGACTTGACGATGACGCATTTTCGGGACCCAATCGTGGATTTGAATCGGGTCGAGTTGGTGCGAACCCCGATCAGGATCAGCGGCCGCAGACCCCTTTTTCTGGCAACTCTGCCAGTATCTAGTCGCCTGGCAGCAGCGTCAAAAGAACTTCAGGCTCGCTCGTTTGCAGGCCGATCATCTGGCGACAGATGCGAGAGATAAGGAGGCTGGGTCGCTTCCTCCGCTGCTTGATCCTGTCCCCCGGATGCATCGGTTTTCCGAAAATGAGATTGTGCCAAAGGTGGTTAGCTTTTATAGATAGGTGAGCGGCTACGGCCGAAGAATTTCTTGGTGTAACCTCTCAAACGGCGCGGATTGAGGCTATGGGTGAGCAGGACGCGTTCGAAGTCGCGAGAGAGGAGGTTCAACGATCGCGGGATGAGTACGAGACTCTCAGAACCGACTTGAATCGTCATCGGTCAGAACCGCATAAGCAGTGATGTCCAATGGCGAACAGATTCGCTGGTACTCAACGTGATTGAATCAGATATATGGCGGGCTCCATAGAACAGATCGAAACGGTATTAAGCCACGGCAGATTGACCATTAAAAGCTATCGAAAGTGGATCGGAACATCTTCGATTCTTTTTGACAGTGGAGATCCAGTAGGGGACCATACGGCGCTTCTTCTCGCCTCTCGTCCTCTCATCAAGGAACACTTAAAGCAGGCGGGCTGCACCGAGACACAAATCGTGCAGATAGATCAGATTGTTTGCGAAGGCATAGACACCCGGCTAATTTTGCACATGCCAGCCTAAACATTCGCATCAGGCTCCAATTGAGCCGCTACCTCGTGTTATATAGCTTGACTGCAGCGATCGCTTCATCGTTCTGTAGTTCTGGATTGGGTCGAACGCGTCGTGGACCTCTTGCCCCATTGGGCTTTCCTGCTGGTAGTGCTCTCCTAAATCGGTAGTTACCCTTATTGGGGTCTGCCATATATCCATGAGATATCGGACGCCGCCATACTAGGAAGTTTAGTTCGCGCTCAACAAGTTATTGCTTACCC
>JALYVD010000134.1 GCA_030853405.1 Acidobacteriota bacterium
GGCCCAAGGCCGCCGCTCAGCACAACAATGTGGGCGCGTTGCAGTGAAGCACGGATGGCGTTGGTCAGCAGGCCGCGGTCATCCCCCACCACATGCTTGCCTATGACTTCCACACCGAGCCGATTCAATTGCTCCGTAATGATGAGCGAGTTCGTGTCCATGCGCTCTGGCGTCAGAAGTTCACTGCCAACCGCGATGATCTCGGCGTGCTTAGCCATTATGCTTGCCCATGGTGGCTCGATTATGGCAGTGGGCGTCCGGGGATTTCCACATCGACGCGAAAAAGCGCGTTTTGCGTGGCAACGGCCAGCGAACCGCCGGGCGTGAAAGCCAGACCGACGATGCCTGGGCCAGAGAGAAAATGCTCGGCCTTCCTGGCCTCATCAATGCGGATGATACCCCGGCGGCCGGCTACAGACGCGGCGACATAGAGGCGTCCCGACGCGTCGAAAGCAAGACCTTGCGGACGGCCAACACCGCGAAAAAAGGTCTCGACTTCGCCTGCGTGCGAGATGCGGTGAACGGCATCAAAGCTCGACGTAGTGGGCCCGGTCACATAGAGATAATCCTCGGGTCCGAAGGCGAGATGGTAGGCGGCTATGGAGGGTTCGAGCGTGGCGAACACATAAATCTGGCGCGACCGGCTGATTTTGAAAATAGTTCCGCTGCGGTCGCCGACGTAGAGATTCTCGTCCTCGTCGAAAGCGATCCCGGTCGCAACGCCCATACCCTCTGCGTAAACCGACATGTTGCCGGTCGGCGTGATTTGGTAGATGATGCCGTCGTAGCGGCTGGAAGCGTAAAGCAGCCCGTCGCGGTCGAAGGCCAGACCGGTCGGATTCATCAGATCCGTTACGAACGGTTTTGAACTGTAGTTGGTGTCGATCTTGTAAATCGAAACCGGGGACTTTTGTCCACGCGAGCCGCTGAAGGTGCTGTAGATATTTCCTTCCGCGTCAACCGCCGGATTCGCCACAGGGTGCAGGCTGTCGGCAATCTGGATTCCCAGATGGGTTACGCGCATGTCGCTTTGAGCCGAGCCTGAGGAGATGACAATTTCTCCCACGGCCGCCGAATCGGGCACGCGAGCGATGATGTACGAATCGCCGGCGATCACCAAGTGAGCCGCCTGGTTCCCCATTTTGACGGAAGGGCGGCCGTTAGCGGCAAGATGCTGGCCGCGGATGTGTAGCTCGCCCCCGGTAATCGCCGCCGAAGGTTCGATCGTCGCCACGGTAGGCCGGCTTGCCGATTGCGGTTGTTGTTTACTCGCCATAGTTAGTAAAGTTTGAAGAACCCACCTATATACAAGATAAGTGCAGCGTATAAACCTGCCGCGAGGTCATCCATAACGATGCCCGTGCCGTCAGGCAGTTTCTCAAAATTCCGTACCGGCCAGGGCTTCCATATATCGAAGAGCCGGAAGAGGACGAAACCCGTCAGGAACACCTTCCAATTACGTCCCGCCGCACCCAGTAAGGTAACCCACTGACCCAGCACTTCATCGACTACGACCAACCCTGGATCTTCACGATTTAGAAGGCGGGCGGTACGCGTCGAGGCCCAAATCGCCGGCCAAAGAAGTACCGCGATCAGAACCAGGAGAGCGGGACGGCCCAATCCGAGATAGCTTTCCAGAAATACGGCGATCACAAGGCCGGCAAGCGAACCGGCAGTTCCGGGACCCCACGGGAAATAGCCGCAGCCGAACCACGTTGAGAGGAGGGTCGCCAGCCGATTCACTCGCCGCGACCTGTAGAGTCTTCGGGGTTCCCCAGATCTTCGATTTCATCGGGAAGGACGGGAGTCGAAATGACGTATTTTTCCGACGCCCAATTTCCGAGGTCGAGAATACGACAGCGATCGCTGCAGAACGGCATGTTCGGATCGTTGAAGGAGACCTCCTTCCGGCAAACGGGGCAACGCGTTGTCGCGGCCATATTCTTATTATCGAATTGCCAGGTTCGAAGATGCAGTTGAACCGTGGTTGAGGATTGGGAACGGGTTCGCGCTGGCCAGCGCGGAAAAGTGAGAGCTCTCGGGTGCGTCCACCAACTCCCCTATTAAGTCGTAATCGTGCGCTTCGCTAATGCGGATTGTGCGGATTTCGCCTGGACGCGGCTCGCCCGGTCCGAAGTCGTTGATGTAGCAAACGCCATCGATTTCCGGGGCTTGCGTTGAGAGTCTCGCCTCCCACAGCAGGTCCGTCTCTTTTGAAGGGCCTTCGATCAACACGGGAAACTCGCGGCCAATCAGGCGTTTGTTGCGTTGCAAAGAGATGCGGCGCTGTAAGGACATCAGCTTGCGCTTGCGATTGTAAATCGCGCGTTTGTCTACTTTAGCGTCGAGGTGATAACTCTGGCTGGTCTCTTCGTCGCTGTAAGAGAAGACGCCCAGGCGGTCGAATTTCGCAGTTTCTACAAATTGGCACAGCGTTTCGAAATCCGCTTTCGTTTCACCGGGAAAACCCACGATCATGCTGGTGCGAATGGCGACGCCCGGGATGGTCGCTCGAATGCGCTCAATCAACTTGAGGAAGATATCGGCGTTCGCACCGCGTTTCATACGCTTCAGCACTGGCCCGCTCGCATGTTGCAGCGGCATATCGATGTATTTCACCAATGACTCGTGGGCAGCTATTGTGTCCAGCAGTTTCTGCGTAACTTTGTTCGGATAAGCGTAGAGGAAGCGAACCCATTTAGGCAGCTCGGTTGGGATCGACGCCAAACGCGCCAGCAGTTCGGCAAGGCCGTCCTTCAAGCCAAAATCCTCGCCATAACAGGTGGTGTCCTGGCCGATTAAGTTGATTTCCCGGACTCCCATCGCGAACATGCGCGAAGCTTCGTTCACAACGCTTTCAAAACGGCGGCTACGGAACTGTCCCCGGAACTGCGGGATGATGCAAAACGAGCAGGGATGATCGCACCCTTCCGCAATCTTGATGTAGGCCGAGTGCCGCGGCGTGGTAAAAACCCGGGCCGTCATATCGTGATAGAGATACGGCTCCGGAGCGATCGATTTCGGAGCCAGCCCCTCACAGAGAGCGGTGATCTTGTCGAGTTCGTTGGTGCCGAGCACCGCATCTACTTCGGGCAGATTCTTTTGAATGTCGGCGCGATACCGTTCCACCAGGCACCCCGCGACGACGAGCCGCTGCGCTTTGCCCGTCTTTTTGTACTCGGCCATTTCGAGGATGGTGTCCACCGATTCCTGCTTGGCGGGATCGATGAAGCTGCATGTATTGATTACGATGACGTCGGCCTCGGAAGGCTGAGGCGTGAGTTCGTGGCCGTCAGCGACAAGCTGGCCCATCATGACTTCGGTGTCAACCAGATTCTTGGGACAGCCGAGACTTACAAATCCAATTTTCAAGGGGCGTAAAATCCGTTTTGCGAGGCTACGGCATTGCCGCAATGAGCGAAATACCGTTGAATCTTAAGGATACCAGGAAACCGGGCCGGCTGTCAGGCGGTGCTGACGGCAAGAAGGGCAATGCGACTCAAGAAGGGCAATGCGACTATTGTCGGTGGAGTTCGCATGACAAAGACCGCGTTCCGGCTTTCTTCCTGCTGCACGCTTTTACTTCCGGCATTTCTGATTTCCGTTCTACACGTTTCGGGCCAGAGGGCGCAAAGCGACGCGCGAATCGACGGAATCCTACATGAACTAGAGCAGGTTCATTCGTTCTCAAGACCGTCCATTTCGCCCGATGGCCGCTGGATCACCTGGAACGAGAATCAGCCGGACGGCCGGAGCGAAATACATTTGGCGGATCGCAAGAGCGCGTCGGCGGAACCGCGCTTGGTAGCCGAACTGGCGCGCAATTCTGGAATTTCCTGGTCGCCGGATAGCTCTCGATTCGCGTTTCTTTCCGACATAGGCTCGCCTTCTCAACAGCAGATTTTTTTGGCTTCTACCACGGACAGCGCACCTCGCAAGGCCACGAATCTGCATGGCTATGTTACAGATCTCCGGTGGTCCCCGGATGGAAACCAGATCGCATTTCTATACGCGGAAAACGGCGGTGGTGGTGGTCCACTTCAGGCAGGCGCCGCGCAAGTGGGCGAGATCGGGAGTGCGCTCCACAATCAACGCATCTGTCTGATCGACGCGGCGGGCGGCGATCTGCATCAGTTGTCTCCTGCGGACTTGAACATTTATGAGTACGCCTGGTCTCCCGATAACAGCCGCTTTGCCGCGATCGCCGCGCCGGGTCCGGCGGACAACAACTGGTGGGTGGCGAAACTCTACACCGTTGACGCGCAATCGGGACAAATGCAGGTCGTCTATAGCCCCGTACATCAGCAGATCGCCATTCCGCGATGGTCTCCGGATGGGAAGCGGATCGCCTTCATCGGTGGCCTGATGAGCGATCAAGGATTCGTGGGCGGCGACATTTACCTTGCTGGCAGTGAAGGCGGACCTCCGAAAGATGTTACGAGTGGGAAGAAATTTTCCGTTTCTTCGCTGCGATGGGTGAACAATGGACGTCTTGTATTCACGGCTGCCAAGGACGGCGGCAGTGTGATCTCGAACCTCGCTCTTTCGAGTGACCGTGTCGAAACCGTTTGGAGGGACAGCGTAGATCTTCACGAAGGCGGTAACGATACGAATCTGGCGTTTGCCGACGATGGGAAGACATCCATAGCGGTGCGGTCCACTTGGAAGGAGCCGCCGGAAATCTTTGCCGGATCCGCGGGCCAATGGCAACAGGTCACGCACAAGAACGACGGACAGCAGCCTCATTGGGGCAACGCGGAGAGCATCGTTTGGAACAGCGGACCGTACCGCGTCCAAGGATGGCTGCTCTATCCGCTGAAATATGATCCGGCCAAGCGCTATCCGATGATCGTTTCCGTTCATGGCGGTCCGGCGGGGGAACATTCGGCTTCGTGGCCGAACTCACACTTCGATATGTCGGTGATGGCTGGTCTGGGATACTTCGTGTTCTTTCCGAACCCACGTGGAAGTTATGGCGAAGGCGAGGCCTTCACACGCGCTAACGTGAAGGATTTCGGATATGGCGATTTGAAAGACGTGCTCGCGGGAATGGACGTGGTGCTGAAGAAAGTGCCGGTGGACGCGAATCGCATTGGCGTAACGGGCTGGAGTTACGGCGGGTTCATGACGATGTGGGCCGTGACCCAAACGAATCGGTTCCATGCCGCCGTTGCGGGCGCGGGCATCGCCAACTGGCTCAGCTACTACGGAGAGAATTCGATTGACGAGTGGATGATCCCTTACTTCGGTGCTTCCGTTTATGACGATCCGGCGGTTTACGCGAAGAGTTCTCCAATCACGTTCATTAAGCGCGTGAAGACGCCGACGCTTGTACTGGTGGGCGAGCGCGACGAGGAGTGCCCCGCTCCGCAGTCCTTCGAATTTTGGCATGCGCTGAAGACGCTAGGCGTTCCCACGAAACTGGTGGTCTATCCGGGCGAAGGGCACCGCTTTAACCAGCCCGAAGACAATCTGGACAGAATGCGGCGAACCGCGGCTTGGTTCAATCAATATCTGGCGGCGGAAACGGCACAGCGGTAAGAGACAATAGTAGAGAACCCATGAACCAACAGCAGCGCATGGCCAGGCCATTGTCGGAAGTAGATCCGCAGATTTTTTACGCGATTCAGCATGAGGTCGAGCGCCAGAGTACACGGCTCGAACTGATCGCCAGCGAGAACTTCACGTCGGAAGCCGTGATGGAAGCGACGGGCAGCGCTTTTACCAACAAGTACGCCGAAGGCTATCCCGGCAAGCGCTACTACGGCGGCTGCGAGTTCGCGGATACTGTCGAGAATCTCGCTCGTGATCGCGCCAAAAAACTATTTAACGCCGAATATGCAAACGTGCAGCCGCACTCCGGTTCGCAGGCCAACGAAGCCGCTTACGCATCTGTGTTGAAGCCGGGCGACACGATTCTCGGGATGAATCTCGCGCACGGCGGACACTTGACACATGGGCATCCGCTGAATTTTTCCGGCAAGCTCTATCATGTTGTCGCTTACGGAGTGCGCAAGGAAGACGAACTCATCGACTACGAAGAACTGGCGCGCCTCGCTCAGGAACACAAGCCGAAGCTGATCATCGCCGGCGCCAGCGCCTATTCACGCGTCATCGATTTCGCGCGTTTTCGCCAAATTGCGGATAAGGTTGGGGCGGTGTTCCTGGTTGACATGGCGCATTATTCGGGGCTGGTTGCAGCGGGTGTTTATCCCAATCCCTGCGAGCACGCCGATATCGTCACTTCGACGACACACAAGACTCTGCGCGGTCCACGTTCCGGGCTTATCCTGGCGAAAGAAAACTTCGGCCCCGCTATCGACAAAGCTGTTTTTCCTGGAGCGCAGGGCGGTCCGCTGGTGCATGTTATCGCCGCAAAGGCGGTCTGCTTCCTCGAAGCCGCTTCGGAAGAGTTCGGCCAGTATCAGCAGCAGGTGCTCGCAAACGCCAGGGCGCTCGCAAAGTCGCTGCAGAAGGAGGGATTCCGGATCGTTAGCGGCGGCACCGATTCGCACATGTTCCTGATGGACGTTTTTGCTAAGGGCGTTAAGGGTAAGGAAGCCGAGAAAGCGCTGGACGAAGCTTACATCACGGCGAACAAGAACGCGATTCCGTTCGATACCAATCCTCCCTTAAACCCGAGCGGTATCCGCCTTGGCAGTCCGGCGGTTACGACGCGCGGCTTCCGTGAAGCTGATATGGAAGAGGTCGGCAGGCTGATTGCCCATGTGGTCTACAACGTGAAGTCTGAAGACGCTCTCGTGGAGGCGCGCAAAGGCGTTAGGGCTTTGACTGACAAATTCCCGCTGTACGCATGGAAGCAACCGGCCGCGGCCCTTGCTTAGTGTTCGCGAGCCTCACGAGTGGCCCAGGATTCGGTGCGGCTTGCAGGGCTCTTCCAACTGGTTGATCTCTTCGTCCGTCAGCTTAACCGAGAGCGCCGCAATGGCATCATCCAGATGATGGGGCTTACTCGCACCGATAATGGCGCGGTGATTCCGGGCTTGGCCAAAAGCCAGGCGAGCGCTACCTGCACGTTCGGAACGCCGCGCTTCTTTGCAATCTCTCCGGCCCGGTCCGCAACCGAAAAATCGTCATCCTGGTAGTACAACTGCTTTGCGAAATCATCCGTTTTTGCGCGCGTCGTTTCGCTTCCCTGCTTATCACGATTTCCGGCCAGAAAACCGCGCGCCAAGGGGACCAAGGAATCAGCCCAACGCCCTGGTCGATACACAGGATGGCTTATGGCTGGTGATTACGGTTGGCTGACGCGCGACGGGCTACAAAACGCCCCCGATTCCTTATCCGGCTCTTAAGTTAGCGCTTCCCCCGGGACCTCCCCGCCTCGGTGGCAACTGGGGATTTCAACGGCGGCAGCGGTGAATCGTGATCGCAGCGGCTTGATTCAGATCACATCGAGTGGGCAGAGCTTTAAATTCGCCATTCTCATTACCGGGCCAGATCTGTCACAGTTCCAATGCTCGAAACTGATGGCAGCGCCGCACGACGGCCGGCAATGCCATACGGCGGGAGGAAAGAAAGGAATCCAGATGGGTCCTCTTTATGCCGGAAGCGAAGCCCGCCATGGGGCGATCACAACGAAACAAAATATCGCTGTTCCCTACATTCCACACCACTTACCCTCATTTCACGCAAACCCGCCGATCCGTTTTCCGCCCGCCTCATGCTACGCTCCAAATGCTCATCGAACCGCCAAGGCGTGTTCCGATGGGCTTTTTTATTTCCCAAGGAGCAAATCAACCATGTCCAGCGCAGCCCAAATCGCCGCCAACCGAACCAACTCGAAACTTTCCACGGGCCCGGCCACCGAAATCGGCCAGGCCACCTCAAAAATGAACGGACTCAAAACCGGACTAACCGGCCGCACCGTGGTCCTGCCCTCCGACGATCTCGCCGCTTACCAGGCCCACCTCGAAGGCTTCCAGAAGAAATTCGACCCCGCTACCGACGAAGAACACACCCTCGTGCAGTCCCTCGCCGACACCGAATGGCGGCTCACTCGCATCCCTTCACTCGAAATAAATATCTACGCCCTTGGCCGCCTTGAGTTCGCCGGACTCTTCGAAGATCAATCCGAAGATGTACGCAAAAGCCTCATCGAAGCCAAAATTTACCTCGTATATCAGCGCCAGCTAAGCAACCTCGGCATTCAGGAAAAACGCCTTCGGCATCAACGCGACGAAGACAAAGCGCGCCTATCGTCCATGCAGCACCACCGCAGAAATTCGATGCAAAAACGTTTGAGCAACGCCGCCCACGAACTCATCCACTGCATGTATCACAAAATGCAGTTCGACTCCACCCCATTTGGCTTCGAATTTACAGCCGAGCAAATCGAGCGCCGCGCCGCCGCCATCGAGCCCAACTCCTTCCCCCACATTAAGCTCACAAGAGCCGAACAGATGGCCCGTTAACCGGCGCACTCGCTCTCCCAGACGAAATCCGCCGAATCAGGCCCCTCTGATAACCTTGTTCTTCATATGAAAGGCATTGTCTTAGCGGGCGGAACGGGCAGTCGCCTGTTTCCCCTCACCAAAATCACGAACAAGCATCTGCTGCCTATTTACGACAAGCCGATGATCTATTACCCCATCCAGACGCTCGTCGAAGCGGGTATTCGCGACCTCCTCATCGTGACAGGGGGACGAAATTCCGGCGATTTTCTTCGTCTTCTGGCAAACGGGCGAGAGTTTGGCCTTAAACATATTAATTACACCTACCAGGAAGGTGAGGGCGGCATCGCGGAGGCACTTGCGCTCGCCGAGCACTTTGCGGAGGGCCACAAGATATGCGTCATCCTGGGCGACAACATCATTGAAGGTTCTATCGCCCCCGCGGTTCGAGAATTTGAACGGCAGGAACGTGGCGCAAAGATCCTGCTGAAAGAAGTTCAGGATGCGGAACGTTTCGGCGTGGCTGAAATCGAAGGCGATCGCATCGTCGGTATCGAAGAGAAGCCCGCCCGGCCTAAATCGAATTACGCCGTAACGGGAATCTATTTATACGATCAAACGGTGTTCGATAAGACTCGCACGCTGACGCCATCCAGTCGAGGCGAGTTGGAGATTACGGATGTAAACAATGGCTACATTCGCGAAGGCACCATGACCTTCAACTATCTGGATGGCTGGTGGACAGACGCCGGAACGTTCGAATCTCTTCATCGCGCCGCGAATCTTGTTTACGACACTGCTCAGCAGCGTAGTGGAGTTTCCACGGAGACTGCCGTCGAATGAGCGCCGCGCTACTCGGTGTTTTAGAATCGGGGATCGAAATCGATGTTCCGGCCTGTGAACCTGGCATCGGAAAAGTGATCCTCTCGCCTTCCAGCGCCGACCTTATTGACGGCATCGAAATCAAGCCTTTTCCCTTATGGCCAGACGATCGGGGCTACTTCCTTGAAATCGCCCGTCTTCAGCAGGGACTCGTCGCGCAGTTCCCCTCGGCTACCACGCAAGTCTCGGCGGCCTTCAATTACCCGGGCATTATTAAAGCATTTCACTTCCACAAATTCCAGACGGACTACTGGGTTCCCGCGGCCGGCTTGCTGCAGGTTGTTTTGGTAGATCTCCGCCGCGGCTCTAAGAGTTACGGGTCGAAAAACACGCTTTACGTAGGCAATCTCCGGCCCTGGCAAATTCTCATTCCGCCCGGAGTCGCGCACGGATACAAAGTTATTGGCGCGGAACCCTCGGTGCTCGTCTACATCACGAACCGCATTTACGATCCAAAGGACGAAGGCCGCATCGCTCATAGCGACACCGCTATCTCTTACGACTGGGAGTTACAGCACAAATGAAGATCGTTGTAACTGGAGGCGCTGGATTTATCGGTTCCTCTTTCGTTCGTATGGCTCTGCGGGAACGCTGGGCGGAGCAAGTCGTTAATCTTGACCTCCTCACATACGCTGGAAATCTGGAGAATGTTCAGCCGGTTGCCGCCCATCCTGGCTACAAATTTGTACAAGCCGATATATGCGACGAAGAAGTGATTGAAAATCTCTTCGCAAGCGAGTCGCCCGACGCGGTTGTACATTTCGCCGCCGAATCGCATGTAGATCGAAGCATTCACTCCCCCGCCCCGGTTATTCGTACGAACTTCAACGGCACGTTCACTCTTCTGGAAGCCGCTCGCAGGAACAAGATCGCCCGCTTCGTTCACGTTTCGACCGATGAAGTCTACGGCAGCATCGATCCCCCTCATGACGCGGACGAAAACTATCCGCTGCGCGCAAGCAGTCCATACTCGGCGTCGAAGGCCGCGTCTGACTTACTTGCATTGTCTTACTTCATCACTTACAAGTTCAATGTTTCCGTCACCCGCGCCTCAAACAATTACGGACCGTATCAGTTTCCAGAGAAATTGATTCCGCTGATGATCTCAAACGCGCTCGAAGACAAATCGCTGCCTGTTTACGGCGATGGCCAACAAATTCGCGACTGGCTTTACGTCGAGGATCACTGCCGCGCTATCCATTCGGTCCTCGAACGCGGCGGGGCGGGCGAAATCTATAACATCGGCGGAAATTGTTCACTGCCGAACCTCGACGTAGTTCACCGCATCTTAAAGGCGGCGAACAAACCGGAGTCCCTGATTACCCGCGTCACCGACCGCCCCGGCCATGACCGGCGCTACGCCTTGACCAACGCTAAACTCACCAGCCACACCGGTTGGGAACCGCGGATGAATTTCAACGATGGACTCGCCGCAACGGTCGATTGGTATCGGAACAACCACGAATGGGTACGGCGGATCAAAAGTGGCGAGTACCGTCACTTCTATGAATTAAATTACGCAAATCGAACCGGGTAATTGGAAGAGAACCGCTATAATTCCCCCTAGGGTTCTCTTCTTCGGTGGATTCGCCTCAGCACACATTTTCCGATCTGGACGAATTAAGGCAGGTCGCGTCGGAAATCCGGGGCGCAACCTCTCTTCGGGCTCTCCGCGAGCGGTTTGATCGCCTGAAAGAACTCCGGCGGGAGTACGCTCACGACTTCGACGTTCTACTGAGCATTTCTGAGCTACAGAACGAAGCCGTCGAGCGAGCTCGGATTCTGCGCCTCGGCGCTTCGGAAACCGTCTCCTTCGATGGCCAGTTGGCCGGTCCCAATGTGCCGCCGCGCCAAATCGGAACTGACCCCGTAGACCCCGATGCGGCGGAAATTCCCCCGGATGTTCAGCGGCTGGACCCCAAGAGCTGGCAACGCGCCATTTATATTGGGCTGTTCTTTGCGGTCATTCTTTTCGCCGCCTTCTTTTATCTGATTCAGACCGCGCGCCGGCTAAACCTCACCGAACCGGCCCCCGTCGGTCAAACTGCGGTCACCCCAAACACGTCAAAGAGCGCCCCCGCACAAAACGCCTCCACCAACCCTGCTGTGACACCCCTCACTCCGACCGTGCGCCTTTACACGGATCTCATCCCGGGCACTGTGTCGATCGACCAAAAGGAACCGCAGGATCTAAAGGACGGTGAATTGATTCTGAACAACTTAGATCCCGGCCAACACTCTATAAAGGTGACCGGGCACGGGGGAGATGCTGAATTCACATACGACGTCACCGAAAAGGAAGCTCCGCGCATTATCGGAACGCCAGCCGCCTCGAATGTTATGGCTGTGCTGGTTTCTTCGGAGGACGGCAAAGCCCGGCTCGTTACGAATGCGGAAAACTCCACCGTTTCGCTGGACGGTAATCCAGCTGGACAGGTAGGATCGGACGGTCTGAACCTTAGCGATTTAGGTAAATCGGATCACTTGCTCCAGGTCACGCAGGGCAAGGACCGGCAGCGTTTTGTACTCACTTACACCTCGGCGCCTGCTTTGACCGTATATGTGAAGTCCGATCCCAACGCGGGCACCGTTGTGGTGATTGCCAAACAAGACGGCGCCGATGTCTATATCAATGACAAGCTATACCGACGGACGACGGAGGCGGGACAATTGCGCATTCCTTTGAAGGTCGGTAACTACATCATTCGAGTTCATAAACCGGGTTTCATCGACCCGCCGCCGGAAACCGTGGAAGTGAAGAAGGCTGAAGAAACGGCCGCCAACTTCCGTCTGGAGGCAGTCCCGCAGATTTCTACTCTTCAAGTGAAGGGCGCGCTGCCGGGAACGATGGTGTACGTTGACAAAGACTTCGCGGCGGCTATTGGAGCCGATGGAAACGCCAGCATCAGCAACGTGAAACCGGGCACGCACACAATTGAACTGCGCCGCGACCAAGCCTTACCTAAGAAGTTCGAACGGGCTTTCAAGACGGGCGATGTAGTTTTGCTCTCCGGCCCGGACGTCACACTGGAGAAAGTTGTTGTTGAAAATACAACCAGTCCCCCGCCGCCTTCGCCCACTAACGCGAGCCCGGCCTCGAAGCCTAACTACGGCATGGAAGTGGACGGCCAACAGGTTCGAAAAGGTGGCGGATTTGTGGCATACCACGTGCCAAAAGTTCCCGGCCACTACAGTTTCGCCGGGCAGTCGCACAAATCCGGTTTCCTCAAGCACGGGAAACTCCAGTGGTACGCGGGCTATCAGGACAGCCAGAATTATGTGCTGTTCACAGTCGATGGCAAGCACGCCGTCATCCGCGAAGTGCGCGATGGCAAATCCACTGAAATCTCTAAAATCCCTTTCGACGTCGATCCAAACACTTGGGTTCAGGTGGACCTGAGCGTAAAGCCGAATTCGATCGATACCCGTATTAAGACGCCGGAAACGGGTTGGCGGGACTTGGGTACGGTAGCCGCTTCCGGAAGAGATTTCACACAGGATAAAGTGGGCTTTTACGTACCCGAGAAAGACGAGATTTCCGTCGCAAATTTCCGGTTTTCGACGCACTAGGACGAAAGATCATATGGACGAACGCGCCTTTTATCGTGAATCGCAGACCACCAAACCAACCCACTTAAATTGTCCTTACTGTAAGACGTCCAATCCGTACGACTTGCGCTGGCTGCTCCGGCAGAAGGTGGACAGATTATCCCGCCAAGCCGACGAGCGTGACCGCGCCAAGTTTGCAAAAGCCGCCAGCTACATGGTCCTGCTGGATGATAAGGTCTCCTGCAAAAATCCTCGCTGCCGCAGGCCTTTTGAGATTTCCGGCATAAAAACTACCGCTTTCTTAACCGACTAGCCTAAAGTCTCCGCCCTCTTCCTCCGATTACTTTCTCGTATCGCGAAGTGCATCGGAGGAAAAAATGAGACTTTGTGTTCTAGCACTGGTATTGGGAACTCTGGCTTCGGCGCAGACGTTCGTTGAGCCTGGACAACTCGGCGGCAGTATCGCCCACGTTGAAACGCCGCATGATCGGACCATGCAACGGCTTTGGATCGGTAGCATGCTTGCCATGGCGGGCGCGACGGCTTTCGACGCCGCGAGCTCTTGGGGCAAGTCGGAAGGAAATGGATTTTTGGCTTCCCCGGATGGAACCTTTGGAGCCCGCGGACTCAGCATCAAAGCTGCTATCGCCGCCGCGGTAATCGTTCCCCAACTGTTGCTGCGAAGACACAAAGAACTGAATATGAAGTTTCTCACCGGAAACTTTGTTCAGGCTGGCATATTCACAGCCGTCTCGGTACACAACCTCGGTATAAATCGGCCAAGCTACTGAGCTCTCCGTTTCAGCTCCACAATCGTGACCGTCCGGTTCGTGTCGAATGGCACGGCCCAACCTGCAGCCAGATCGGTTGAGCTGACCTTACCCAGACGCCGTCCATCCAAAATCGAGAGCGCGTCATATTGCGCACCCGGGGGCGCCGGTGCTTTCACTTGAGCCGTGGATGCTTTACTGGCGTTCCGGAACAACACGGCCAAGCCGTCGGAGTCGCGGCTTAGTCGCGCGAAGCCATCCCAAGTCTGTTGTCCCGGCTGCCGCCACGAGCCTTGCGGAAAGAACGAATCGGATACGGCAACGCGATTCCTGAATTCCTTGTACCACCGAATCCATTTTCCATACTCATCCTGGTTGGCCGCGTTAAGTTCTCTCAGATCTCCAAGCAGCACCGGGCCCGATCCCATCGCCACGCCCAGACGTTCCTCAATAGGACTCGTTGTCGCTCGCAGATTTCCTATCAGCATGGTCTCAACTGGAATCGACGGAGCGCGCTGGTATAACAGCGTGCGCGCCTGCATCGTACCTGCGTCGCCCGCGCTGGCATCCGAGACATTGCTCAGCCAATCCAGATCGGCGCAACCGAGCAGTGCGGCGTCTATCAGATGCTTTTCGCCCCACAATTCAAAGGTATAGTCCACGAGCACTTCCGGATGCGCCCGGTGGAACTGCTCGCCGATGTATTGCAAGCCTTCATAGATCCGGTCCAGCGACTCCGCCCAGCTTTTGTGGAGGTGGCCCGGCGCATTGCATCCGGGTTCTTCGCCGTAAGCGTTGAAGACCGTTGTCAGATCGATTTTCAGATAGCGCGGATGATAGCGCTCTACCAGGTTGTTCAACCGCTTCAATGCGGCGTCTCGATAACCGCTGCCGAGACACATCACGGCTTGGGTGCCCGATGCCGTTTGCGTGAACTTTGGACGTCCCTCGCGGTCGCGGCATGCCCATTCGGGATGCTGCCGATATTCCGGAGTGTTTACACTTATTGCCGCAAGTGGGACCCACAAGCCCAGCCCAAGGCCCTTCTCATGCAGGAGTTTGACCACACCATCTACGCCATCCGGGAAGTTCGCCTTGTTGTCTTCGTTCGCTCCATATTCCTGCTGCCAGCCGTCATCGATGGTGAAAATATCCATGCCCATGCGCGTCGCGATCGGGATCAGTTCGCCTACCTTTTTTTGGTTAATACCGCGCAGGAACGGTTCCCAAGTGTTGTAGAGCCATACGGGCTTGTACGCGCCTTTACTCCTCATCACCACGTGTGACACGTAGCTCGGAACCGCCCACCCGGGATCTTCAAATCCGTGGTTATCTTGAAAGAACACGAGCGAGCTCTTTGCCGATTCAAATGTTTCTCCCGGTTGCACGCTGCGCTCAAACGGGAAAAGGTCGGTGTCGTACA
>JALYVD010000008.1 GCA_030853405.1 Acidobacteriota bacterium
GCGAGATTCTCTAGACCGGAAAACGGCGCTCCAGCATGTTGATCAATATTTCTGGAAGCGAATCGCTCAAACAGAGCGGTGGGACGTTTCCTAGAAGATCGCTGGCCACCGAGATTGACGTTCCAGACTATTCCGCCGAACTGGAAGCCGCGCTAAGAGCCGTCCTTAGAGGCGAAGTCCGCTTTGACAACGGCAGCCGCGCCGTCTATTCAGCGGATGCGTCTAACTATCGCCAGATACCAATCGGGGTCGTCATCCCGCGCGACAAGGAAGACGTAATTCAAACAGTAGCTACATGCCGCCGCTTCAACGCGCCGATCCTCAATCGGGGCGGCGGTACAAGTCTCGCCGGACAATGCTGCAACGTGGCTGTCGTAATAGACATGTCCAAGTACATGCGACATGTTCTATCGGTAGATGCCGACAAGAAACTCGGGCGTATCGAACCGGGCTGCGTGCTCGACGACTTCAGGAACGCAACCAGGAAATATGAGTTGATTTTTGGACCCGATCCAGCGACGCATAATCACTGCACCCTCGGCGGAATGGTCGGGAATAACTCCTGCGGTATGCATGCGCAGATGGCGGGAAAGACGACGGAGAACATCGAACGCTTGGAAATTCTCACCTACGATGGTCTGCGCATGTGGGTGGGCAAAACCAGCGATGAGCAGCTTGAGGCATTCATTCGCGAGGGTGGCAGGAAAGGTGAGATTTATCGCAGGCTCAAATCCCTCAGAGACCGTTATGCCGATCAGATCCGAAAGCGCTTTCCGAAAATTCCGCGTCTTGTATCAGGCTACCCACTCAATGAACTGTTGCCGGAAAACGGCTTCCACGTTGCGCGTGCTCTTGTAGGAACCGAAAGCACCTGCATCACGGTTCTTGAAATCGAGGGCAATCTTGTTCCCGACCCGCCCGTCCGCAATCTTCTCCTTCTCGGCTACCCGGATGTCTATCAGGCTGGCGACCATGTTCCGGAGGTCGTCGAATATAAGCCGATTGCGTGTGAAGGCTGGAACGACCGGCTCTTTGAAGACTACAAGAAAAAGGGCCTCTTCACCAACGAGTTGAAACTGATGCCCCAAGGAAAGGGCTGGCTTGTCCTGGAGTTCGGGGGAAAGACAAAGGAGGACGTGAGTTCACAGGCACGCGCGTTGATGGAGCGCCTGAAGCAAGCAGGTAAGCCTCCGTCGATGAAGCTTGTCGAGGACGACACAGAACAGAAACAGATTTGGAAAGTTCGTGAAGCGGCTCTTGGCGGTTCCTCTTTTGTGCCGGGCAAGCCTCCGGCTTGGCCGGGGTGGGAAGATTCCGCCGTACCCCCGGACAAAGTTGGTTCGTATCTTCGCGACCTGGACGCCCTCTTCGCCCGATACGGTTGGCGCCCTTCCATCTTTGGGCACTTCGGCCAAGGCTGCCTCCACATCAGAGTTCCTTTTGAACTAACCACACAACCGGGTCTCGATGCCTTCTCATCCTTCATGGACGACGCCACATCGCTCGTCGTGAAGTACGGCGGTTCCTTTTCTGGAGAGCACGGAGACGGGCAGTCGCGCGCTCAATTTCTACCTAAGTTGTTCGGCGATGAGCTAGTCCAGGCGTTCCGGGAATTCAAAGCCATTTGGGATCCAGACGGCAAGATGAATCCCGGCAAAGCAGTGGACGCCTATTCGATCACGCAAAATCTGCGTCTCGGAACCACTTACGATCCACCTCAGCCCAAGACTCACTTTCACTACGAAGCGGATCAATTCAGCTTTTCGAACGCTACTCTGCGCTGCGTTGGCGTAGGAAAGTGCCGGCGTGAAGACGGTGGAACCATGTGCCCCAGCTACATGGTGACGCACGAAGAAATGCATTCGACTCGCGGCCGTGCGCGGATGCTGTTCGAGATGCTGCAGGGCGACGCGGTTGTCGATGGCTGGCGTGACGAGCACGTAAAGGATGCGCTCGATCTTTGTCTATCGTGTAAAGGCTGCAAAGGGGAGTGCCCCGTCAACGTAGACATTCCGACTTACAAGGCCGAATTCCTTTCCCACTACTACGAGGGCCGCCTGAGGCCGCGCCACGCCTACGCTTCCGGGCTGATTTACTGGTGGGCTCGTTTAGCGTCAACCATGCCTGCGGCAGCAAACTTCTTTACGCAGACTCCTGGTCTTACGAACGTCGCTAAGTTCGCCGCAGGCTACTCTCAGAAACGCTCGATCCCCCCATTCGCGCCGCAGACCTTCAAGGATTGGTTTGCGCGCAGGGGCCCGCGCAATATGGGCAAGCCGCCGGTGATTCTTTGGGCCGATACGTTCAATAATCACTTCACGCCGAAAGTTGCCCAGGCCGCCGTGGAAGTGCTGGAAGACGCCGGGTATCAAGTTCGAGTGGTCCGGCAGAGCCTTTGTTGTGGACGGCCGCTCTACGATTACGGCATGTTGGATGTCGCCAAAAAACTTCTGCGTCAGATTCTCACAACGATGAGGCCCGCGATCCAACAAGGAATTCCCGTCGTGGGCCTGGAGCCTAGCTGCGTTAGCGTTTTTCGCGACGAGCTAACGAATCTTATTCATGGCGACGAAGACGCCAAGCGACTGCAGCGGCAAACGTTTCTGTTGAGCGAGTTCCTGGAGCAAAAAGTTCCAGACTACCAACTGCCCCAGCTTCATCGAAAAGCCGTGGTCCACGGTCATTGCCATCACAAGAGCACTCTCAAGTTCGAGGACGAAGAAAGTGTTCTCAAAAAGATCGGCTTGGATTATCGGATTTTAGACTCGGGCTGCTGCGGTATGGCCGGCGCATTTGGATATGAAAAGGAGCATTACGATATCGGCATCCAATGTGGCGAAAGAGTTCTGTTGCCTGAAGTTCGAAAAGCCTCACCCGAAGCCTTAATCATTGCCGATGGGTTTAGCTGCCGTGAACAGATTTTGCAAGAAACAGACCGGCGAGGATTGCACCTTGCGCAAGTACTTCAAATGGCGCTGCGGCGGGATGCGGCCCCGAAGTTCCCCGAAGGCGAGTACGCTGCAGTCGATAAAACTCC
>JALYVD010000166.1 GCA_030853405.1 Acidobacteriota bacterium
CTTCGAGCGTATGCTCGCGCTCACACCCGATCCCAAACCGCAGCCGAATGACCTTCTCTTCTTTGGGCGACAACGTCTTCAGAATATTCGCCGTCTCATCGCGAACGTTCGAATCGATCACCGCATCGACGGGCGAACCCCCCCAGCGCTCCGCAATCAGATCGCCCAGCGCCGACTCACCATCGCGGCCTACCGGAGTTTCGAGCGAAACCGGGTCGCGTGAGATCGTCTTCAACTTTTGGACCTTCTCGACCGGAATGTCCATGCGCCGGCTGATCTCATCGTTCGTCGGGACGCGTCCAAGCTCCTTTTCGAGCTCACGAGTGGCTCGCAGAAACTTGTTCATGCTCTCGTTCATGTGAACGGGGATACGAATCGTACGCGACTGGTCGGCAATGGCACGCGTGATCGCCTGCCGAATCCACCAGGTCGCATAAGTTGAAAATTTGTAACCGCGCCGGTATTCGAATTTGTCCGCGGCACGCATCAGACCGATGTTGCCTTCCTGGATCAAATCCAGCAAATGCAAACCGCGATTCACATACTTCTTGGCGACTGAAACGACCAGGCGGAGGTTCGCCTCTACCAGATCCTTTTTGGCCCGTTCGGCTTCGATTTCACCATGGCGAATAACGCTAAGACTGGCTTTCAGATCCGGGAGAGAAGCACCCGCTTCGCTCTCTTTCTTTTTAAGATCCCGCTTCAGTTCTTTCAGACGGGTCTGGACGGCGGGAGTATTTTTTACTTCCAGCTTTTTGATCTCGGCGTCCATGACGGACATTTCCTCGATCTCGCTCTCGATTACCCTGACAAATTCTTTCCAGCGCGCCAGATTGAACGGAATGGCCCGCAAGGAACGCGACAATTCCACCTTGGTTCGCGCCACCTTGCCGGCCCACTTCTTGCGAAGCTTTTTATTGATTGCGGGAGCGGCCAGGTACTTATCGACGGTCTGCTGGAGCTTTTTCTGGGCCACTAAAAATGCCAGAAACAGTTCGGCGATATCGTTGCGCCGCTTTACGTCCGCCGCACTGCCTTCTTCGATATCGGACGGACCGAAATCGACGTAGCTGTCGAGGTCTTCCGCACCTTTGCGGATCAACTCCGCGAAGTCGGCTACCAGGGCCTGAAGCAACGGAGAGCGGCTGATCGCCTTCTGCATCCGCAGCTTTCCGCGTTCCATCTTCCGCGCGAGCGTCACTTCGCCTTCGCGCGTCAACAACGGTACCGATCCCATCTCGCGCAGGTACACCCTTACCGGGTCGTCGGTATAAATCGACTCTTCAACCTGCTGAGCGCCGTGGAACTCTTCGTCCTGAACCTCTTCCGGATGGAAAAAGTTAGTGTCTTCGTCGAACGGGAGCGCTAACGGCTCATGTCCATCGGCTAAATACTGATCCTCGAATTGATCCACCTTACCTAATCACCTCTACTTGCATGCGTCTTCTATACTCTTCGGAAAAGGGGACACCTGACCAGAACAAAAAAATGACAAGACTGTAGAACAACCTCTCATCACTAGATTTGGGTACTCTTCCGCCCGGCCCGCGCCGGAGCGGGATGGAAGTGCGAACCTTGGATTTCTCGCGCGCACCAATTATACCCGGTTTTTCGATGAAAGTTAATACCCTATTATTGGAGATGTGCTCCAAAGTGGTTGGTTTCAGGAAAGTTAGGCGAAGTCTCAGCCCACGCAATCCGCCGGGATCCCCTTCTCCGGCAGACGCTTCTCTTGCGTTCCGCTGTTCTTTATACTTGTTAGACGGCTCAGGCGGTCACAAAGTTTTCAGCTCGCTCAAAAATTCGCCAACGTCTTTAAAATCGCGGTAAACCGAGGCAAATCGCACGTAGGCAATCTTGTCAAGCCCCCTTAACCGGTCCATAAGCAATTCCCCGATCAATGTGGTCGGCAACTCCCGGTCCGCGCTTTCGCCCAACGCCGATTCAGCTTCGTCCACGAGTTCGGCCAGTTTCCCCATGCTGACCGGGCGCTTCTCGCAAGCACGCAGCAGGCCGTTCAAAACCTTCTGGCGGTCAAACTTTTCCCGCCTTCCGTCTTTTTTGATGACCATATACGGCACTTCGTCGCAACGTTCGTATGTAGTGAAGCGCCTTTCGCAAGACAAACATTGCCTGCGGCGCCGGATGGACTCGCCTTCCTTGCTCTCCCGCGAGTCGATTACTTTGTCTTCCCGATAGCCGCAGAAAGGGCAAGTCATGGCAGATTCCGCGGCGAAACGGCTAATTCCGGCAGGTATGCAGCATAGCTTCAACTACGCTGTCTAGTTTAGTTACGAGCAGGTCGGCCTTGCTGGCTAGAATATCTACCTTGACCGCAAGATTATCCACAGTGTTGGCTGTCGTCTCGGCTAAATGCTGAATCGCGTCCAGCCGCTTATCGTTCGCGTCCGGACGACCGTCCTGGAGCGTCTTCATCTCTATCAGATGCGCCAGTTCACGCTCGGCGACCTTGATGCGGAACTCGTAATCCATGCCTACGATTGTAGCCAAAGACTTGACGACTGTGCACTCTACCGTAGTGCATCGCCAAGTCAGAACGTAGCGACCGGATTCAGCGGCGAGCCAGTCCCACCCGGCACTGGAAGAGGAGCCGCCCTAATCAGAAAGGTCCACCTTTTCCGCTATGCGGCCGCGGCCGGGATCGTCTCCAGGTCGCAGTTATCAGCCGGGGATGAGGTTGACGCTCCCAATCTGATCGTTCTTCCCCCCACGCCCCCAATTGGACAACGACGAATCACGTGACCGTCACCGCAATTCCCGAATTTCAAACAATCTCGTTTGGCCGCCTCCAATGGGCTCTCCTGTCACAGGTGACCGACTTGTCAGATTTATTTTCTTCCACCGAGCCAGCAACTTAGCGCTAATTTCCACTGCCGCCCCGAACGCGCACCTGCGACAACAGTACCGAAATGCAAACACGTCAACTCCGTCGCGCCGCCGAACGTCAAGCGCTCAAACAAGCGTTCAAAGAAGCCCGCAAACCCCAGACCACGCCAGTTCCCGAGCCCACCTCCCG
>JALYVD010000170.1 GCA_030853405.1 Acidobacteriota bacterium
CTCACATGCCTGCCAGCACACGCCGCATGGAAGCAATCAAGCCCGTGTTCGAACGTGTACCCGGATGGAAGCAGTCCACCCGCAATGCCTCGAAGCTCAGCGATCTGCCGAAGCAGGCACGGGATTACCTCAATTTTCTTGAGGAAAAAACGGGCGTTGAGATTGGTTCCGTATCGATCGGCCCCGAGCGCAACGAAACGATGATCGTGTCGGGTTCGAAGCTGGAACGGTTGCTGGCGTAGAAGAATCGGCGAGAAGCGAAATCACAATGCCTTTTGTCCTGGATGCGTTTGTCGCTAAACGACCCTATTGCTATCATCTGACCTCGCGCGTCAACCTCTCGTTCATCCGCGAAACGCGCCGGCTTGACTGCGCGGCCACTCTTATCGCATTGGCGGGGCGTCCTGAGTTGCTACGGTCTCGACGCGACGAACACGTCCCTCTCGCCGTAAACGGAGCCAAACTGTTGCTCCGAGACCAAGCGCCTTTACACGCGGGGAACATAAGCTTCTTCGGGGGTTGGCAATTGGGCGATTTGATTAATAGCCTGAACGAGAGAGTATTCTTCTGGCCTGGTAACGCGGACCGTCCAAGCGAGTACGGACGGAGGCATTTTGCTCGATATGAGTTAGAAAATCCTGTTTTGTTGAGGGTAAATACTGCCGGGTTATTGGCCGAGAATCCAACAGTACCTCCTCTATTTTGTCGTTTCAACTCAGGTCACCGCGTTATTCTGGTGGCTTAGCAAGCCCACACGGTCCGGATACGTTTACGCCTTGCGATGGTTTTCTGGGGGGCTTGGCCGCCATAGTCGAATTGACGTTTCTAAGAAGAGTAGCCCTGCCGAAGATGACTGAAATTGGACTAGGCCCGAGCGGCCCTTGGAGCCTCTTGGAATCATTCGATCCCTGAGTCTGCTGACGCTGAATCGCGCGGCCACGGGGACCGCTTCGCAACAATTATATAGCCGATTTGCCGTCTTGACATCCGTAACGTAACACGTTACGCTTTCAGATGATCCAGTCGATTCGTCACAAGGGACTGAGACGGCTCTACGAAGACGATAATACGCGCGGAGTGACTGCAGACCACGTCGCAAGACTGCGGGACATTCTCGTACGTCTCGATGCTGCCGGTGCGGCTTCGGATATGGATTTGCCGGGATTTCGACTGCACCCGTTGAAGGGTGAGTTTAGAGGATTGTGGGCGATTACCGTGCGGGCCAATTGGAGGGTGATTTTCCGGTTTTCGGACGGTAACGCATTGGATATTGATTATGTCGATTATCACTAGAGGAGGACTTGAACCGTGCCGATGAAACACCCACCGCATCCCGGCGGCTTTGTACTACGCCAGTGCGTCGAGCCTTTGGGTTTGACTATCACAGACGCTGCCGCAGCTCTTGGCGTCACGCGAACCACCCTTTCAGAGTTAGTCAACGAGAAACGCGGCATTTCTCCCGAAATGGCCGTACGGTTGTCGAAGGTCTTCGGCGGAAGTGCCGAAAGTTGGCTGACGCAACAGGCACATTACGACCTCGCAAAGGTTGATGCCGGCAAAATCAAACTTGAACGCTTGCAATTGGCCTAGATACACTCAAAACGCAACCGAATTCTTCCCGGCCCGCAACACCCGCTGCTGCCCGTTCCAATCGAACTCGCCATCGACGTCACCCGGCAGTTCAACCTCCCCCGACAACTTCCCGCCATCCTGCTTCAGATCGATCCGTATCATTCCGTGCGGATGCGGCATCTCCGCAGTCACATGCTTCAATGACCCGAGATTCGGAGCAATCCGCACCCGCTTGAATCCCGCTGCCTCCGAATCAATTCCCGCTATCGTCCGCAACAACTCAAAATTCGGACTCGCCCCCCAGGCATGGCAATCCGACCGGGTATCGGGGCCGTTCCACTCCGCCCAAGTGCTCAACCCTTCGCCCAGCATCTCGCGCCAAGGTCCCAACATTTCCAGATATCTCTCGCCAAGCCCCACCTCTCGCAGAGTCGCATTCATGTAGGCCCGAAAGTAAATCGACGACTTCGCCAATGACGCATCGGCAATCGTCTTCGTCACCACCGCCCGGGCTTGCTCGCCTTCAACGACGTGCGCCAGCACCGCCAGCGTATTCACTTGCTGCGAGTACGTTCGATGCGTCGGCTGATCCGCAAACAGCCCTCGCGCGGCATCCCAATCCGCAGCAAGAACCGTCGCCTTCAATTGCGCTGCTTTCTCCCGGTCCTCTGCCGCAAGCGCTTTATCCCCCAGTGCCGATTCGAGGTCGCCCGCCCACCGGTAAGCCATCAATAGCTGCAAATCGAGAGCCGCTGCCGACGACCCATCCGGATCGGCCGGAGGCTCTCCATTCGGCCACGCCTTCACCCAATCCACAAAATTCCACCACGGCATACGCGAAAGCGATCCATTCGCCTTCTGATACCCTGCGTAAAACGTCAGTACCGCCCGCACGCCCGGCAACATTTCGCGCGCGAAATCGGGATCGTCCACATACCACCAATAATCCCGCACCATGCCGATCCACCAAAGAGAAAATGGCGGAATGTACTGCTGCAGATGCGAGGGAGCCCGGCTCAACGTCGCACCCTCCGCGGTACGCGACGAATTCAGCAGACCTATCCCGTTCTTCATCAGCCGTGAATCGCCCGTCATGTACAGCGAAATTAACATCTGAATCCGCGCATCCCCCGCGTACTGCAATTCTTCGTAGAAAGGGCAATCCATGTACGTCTCATGCGCACACAGCCGGGCCGTATGCCAGCCCGTCGTAAGTATCTTTTGAATTTCTTCGTTCGATGAAGATTGCGCCGCCATGAACTGCGCTTTGCGTTCGAAAGGATATGCAGTGAAAACGCCTCGCAAGCTCTCAACCGTAACTGGCTCTTCGCCCGCAGTCACGTCCAATCGAATGTACCGGTAGGTGCGCCAGAACAATGGCCGGAAGCTTCTACGGCCGCCATCCAGAATATACGTATCGAAGGGCCCATAAAATTGCTTGCCTTCAATGTCGTTGCGGTTCCCTTTTACAATCGGATTTTTGGTCACGTATAGCGCTTCCGCATAGTGCAAGCTGACGGAAGCCCCGGCCCCGCCGCTTACACTCAGTTCCGGAAACGCCGTCGTGAGATGGTCCTGGTCCAGCAGTACCGATACCTTCGTGTGAGCCGCCACCCGTAGCGGAAATCCACTCACATTACTCAACCCCTCGGTCTTGCGGATCTTAAGATCAGTCTCCGGCGTCTGCTCTTCGAGCGGGATCTCCCGCGCCACCAACATCCACCGGTTCGGAGCGTCTCTCGCATCCCGCGCAGCGGCATGGCTTAGTTCGCGCGCCGCTACCCACGTTGAATCGTCATAGCCGGACTGCTCCCAGCCCCACGGATACAGCTTGGCATCCACTTTCTCGTTTGGCCCGAGCGCGTAATATCCAGTCACCTGATCTCGTGGAATTGGCTGCGGCGCATAAGCCTTGTCCTCCACGCACTTCCACGCGCGGCCCGTGTTCACCGCCACGTCCTCCGCCCGAGCCGCCTCCAGCACGAATCCCGTGCGATTTGAAATCTGTGCGATCGCGCGATTCTCGCCTTCATTCCAGACGACCGCAGCCAATACATTCTTGCCATCACGTAATTGGGAGCCAATATCTACCGACTCATAGCGCCAGTGAGTCAGATCGCCACGCGCCGGACCCCAGGAAACACGCACTCCGTTGACAAAGAGCTCGTACCGGTTATCGCCCGAAACATAAATCACAAAATGTTCCGGTTTTGACGGCAAATCGAAGGCACGCCGGAAGTGATAAACGCCGTATTCCTGTGGGGCGCTTCCCGGTACATCGATCCATTGTGCTTTCCAGACGTGCGTCGTCGCCGTATGGCTTTGTGCTCCCAAAATTCCCGAGGCCGCGGCAAGCAACGGAATTAAGCTTTTCAACTTTGCCATCCACGCGCGATACTATCACCTAAAGAACCGAATCCTACATCACAATGGCAACCAGCGACGACCGAAAAAAACGAGGGCAGGAGATCCTAAAGAAGTACCGCTCCGTAAGCGGCAGCGACGCCTATTCCGCTGCTTCCGATGCGATTGCGGACATTCTTCTGTCGGTGGCTCAAAACGAGCAAGAAGCAACCCGGATCCTTCATGCCGCGGAGGTCGATTACAGAAGCACGGCTGAAGGCGACGATGTAGCGGCCGAAGGCTAACCGGACTATGTAAGCAGGGCGGATCACCCGATCCGTGCCGGACGCCCACGTCCGGCCTATACTAGCGCAACCTGCCCATTTCACTGACTGCGCCAACATCCGCGAAGTGATTAATCGGGCCGTTTCCAGAGCCCAGATCAGGCGCGGTCTCAATCGCGCACTGAATAAATTCTTTCGCGGCCGCAACTGCCCGCTTCAGTTCATGACCGGTCGCCAGCAAAGCGGTTATCGCCGCGGAATAGGCGCAGCCCGTGCCGTGCGTGTGGGCGCTATGGACCCGAATTCCCGGAAAAGCCGTGAAGTCGCTGCCGTCAAATAGGAAATCGACCGGTTGTCCAGTGCTATGTCCGCCCTTGATCAACACAGCCTTACAACCAAGCGTCAGTAAATGCTCGGCGGCAAAGCGAATGTCCTCTTCGTCTTCTATGTGCATCCCGCTAAGCAGTTCCGCTTCCGGTATATTCGGCGTAATCAGCGTGGCGCACGGCAGCAGTTTGCGCTTTAAGGCCTCGGCCGCACTGCGCGAAAGGAGCGGAGCGCCGTGCTTGCTGATCATCACGGGATCGACGACCAGGGGAAATTCGAAGGTGCGCGCCAACTTCGCGACGCACTCCACGATTTCCGTACTCCCGAGCGCACCCGTCTTGGCCGCTGCTGGAGGCATGTCGGCGATCACCGCTTCCAACTGCTCCAACACAAAATCGACCGGAACCGTTTCGACGCGTGAGACCTGCCGCGTGTTTTGAACGGTGAGCAAGCTAATGACCGCCTGTCCATACACTCCGAACTGATGGAAGGTCTTAAGATCTGCCTGGATTCCCGCTCCACCGCTTGGATCGGAACCGGCTATTGTGAGCGCGACCGCTTTCACTCCTCCAACGGTATCGCAGCCTGGTCGAATACCCCTATTGGAATGTTTGGGTGGTAGTACTGGAGCCAGTAGAATTACTAATACTAACCTTGACCGATCCCACCTGAGTGATCGTCCCGGTGACGGGAAAACTTGCCTGCACTGAGAACGCGCCGCCTACCTTGCTGTTCGTAAAGAAATACTGATGAAAGGACTGCGTTGCGTCGAACGAGACAGGGGCCGCACCGATAGGATTGCCCGCCGTATCGTAAAAAGTGAATGCCATCGTTCCGGCGCTATAAGTGTTATCAAATCCGGTCAGCGTTACGACAAGATTCGGACTCTGCCGGACGGCGGTGCCGCTCGAAATCGCGACTTGCGCCGGAGTGATAGTGAAAGCCTGCGTGATAGGCGCTTTGTTCGGAAACGTCAGCGTGAAGGTGAGTGTTCCCGCCGTTGTTCCCGTTTGAAAGGTCAGCGCGGCCTGCCCGTTGTATGTCGCACTCTGCGACCCGGGAGCCACTGTCACCTGCAACTGCCGGCCGCTGGTCGCAACGAAATAGATGGCCGGATCATCCGTAACGCCCGCTACCGCCGGTGAAAAGCTCATGGACAACTGCCCGATGGCGCTGATCGTCGAGGCGCTGGCAAGCTGGACCGACAAATGCACTTGTTGCTGGCTCGTGAGCGGCTGCAAATCCACTTGAAGAATTGCGTCCGGAACGGCGGAACTGACGCTCGCGCCGGAAAGAGCAAACGATCTAGTACCGATCGACAGGGTGCCGGAGTAATTTCCGGCTGCGGAGGGTGAGAAAACAACCCGGAACGTGATGGATTGGCCGGGGGCTATCGAAACCGGCGTGGCCGGTGCGCTGGCAAGCGAGAAACCCGCACCCGAAGCGGATAGTGGCGAAAGCGAGACTGAATCGAACGAAGTGGCCGGGTTTGTAACCGTAAAGTTTAAAATTGCTGGGACATTCGTACCGGCGATCACCTGCCCGAAGCTGATAGGGGTCGCCGCCTGGGGTGATGTTCGTACTCCGGTCGCGTCCACAAAAGAGATTTGCAGGGCGTCAACGCTCGTCAGCGCGATTCCCGTCCCCACGATTGGGTAGGAAGCGGAGCCCAACAGAAAAGCCGCATTCGCCTGGCCGGTTTGCCCCGGTGCGAAGGTGATGGTGAACGAACCCGAAGCGCCTGGCGCAATCGTCCCAGGCATAGCCGAACTATCGAGCACAAACGCGCTGCTTCCGTATACCTGATTGACCAGCGATACCGCCGGAGGCGTGATGGCCGAGCCGGTTAAATTCGTGAGCGTGAACCGGATGGCCGACGTGGAACTCGTCGAGACATTCCCGAAGCTCAGCGGCGAGGCGCTGTCCGGCTGGAGCGTGACCGGGCCGCTGGAACTCATGTAAGAGAGCCCAAACAGCGCGGCCGTTCCATTCCCAGATAAGGTAGAGACGCTCACGGTCCGGCTCGGACACTGTGTCGAAGGCGTCTGGCTCGAAAAACTGCATCCATTTTGCTGGATCTGGTAGACGACCTGAAGATAACCGGGAATTGGACCCACGGAATCCGGTGTGAAATTTATATCGACTTGTTCGAAGCTCGCCGATGGGCCAACGCCCAGAGTTTTGCCGATCGCAAACCCGGTGACGCTGAAGTTCGGGTTGGCCTGGGTGGACCCGGCCTGATTTCCCACCAGAATCGCCGCGATCTGAACGGGCGAGGCAGAGGCGTTACTGAACCGCACCACAATGCCGCTCGCGTCTGCAACTGGCGTATCGGGAAATTGATAAGAAGTGGACAGGGCGGTATCGGACGCCGTACCGCTAGGATCATGTATAACCGCGGTCAGATCCTGAGCGCAGAGCGAAGCGCAAAAGAGCAGTGGAAACAGGAGGATCTTCATTTGCCGCCTCGCAGCGTCGAACTTGGAGCCTGCCCCGGCAGTTCCGAGAGCTGCAACCCGGTTGCCGTAACGTGCAGCGCCCAGTGACGTGCCGTCGCGTGCGATTCGAGATGCAGCCAGTCCGAGGACATGCGCTCAACCGTCAGGTCGGGAGCGGGCATCGGCGCCGTGCGCCGGGA
Organism: Acidobacteriota bacterium; assembly: GCA_030853405.1. Classification (GTDB taxonomy): domain Bacteria; phylum Acidobacteriota; class Terriglobia; order Bryobacterales; family Bryobacteraceae; genus Bog-105. Next base: position 7,165 of record JALYVD010000170.1, read on the forward strand.
TCCGTCGGCGGAGGCAAATTCGACCCCGTCTTCGCCGCGATATACAACGTAGCCCTTGAATTGAATCGCAGCCACGGTCACGTCCGGAACAAGCCTATCGGACACTTGGTCGCCTGAGTCGAGCGAGATGGTTACTGCCGAGACTGCGTTTTCATTCCGTACAAGCAGGTCGGCGGTGTGCCCCACCGCTCGCAGAGAAGTAACTTGTCCGGCTACGGCGACTGTCAAAGATGTTTTTCGAAAGGAAGTCCCATCCCAGCGCAAAATTGCTTGCGCGGAGGGCAACCAGGCGATGGCGCTCGGCAGGTCTCCTTCTATATTCAGAAGCGGATGGGTTTCCCCGGACTGCTCCTCCCCGATCACAAGACCGCTCGGCCCGAGCAACCGGATGACGCCTTGAGCGGAGATCATGCCGCCTACGTCCGAAAAGCTTGCCGCATCCACCGAAGTTGCAATGGGATCGCTCAAAACGAAGGACGCCTCAATGCCTTGGGCTTCTCGAACAGTGCCATCGTCATAGCGAACAAAGCCGGCGTGAGGTGTGCGGACCTGCGCCGAAAGCAGGGCGCTGAAGCAAAGCAGGAGTAAAAGCGGGCGGAGCATTACAAAACCTCATATCGGCACTTCCACCGAGGACTTCGGAAAAGTAGTGGCTAAGGCGCACCGACGCTGACACTTGGGCCGCCGATCGATACACCGGTGGAAGCCGTTGAACTGCTGGATTTACTCTTCCCCGCCATAGCGATTCCCGCGCCCGCGCCCGCCGCTATCACCGCCGCCAAAATGAACCATTTCGTCTTGCTGCCGCTGTGAATCTTCTCGCTGTTTGGACCGTTGGTAACGGAAACGCCGGGAGAGGTCGCCGGAGCGGTTGGTTTGAGCAAAGGCAACCGGCCGGAAGCGTCTAACGTTCCGGGCTGCCGCACAGAGATCCCAGGTTTTGGCGTTGGCTCCTTCATCGGCTCTTTTGCCGATTCCTTTACGGGCTCAACGGCGGCGGGCTCGGCAACCGGCGCGCTGACCGTTAGTCCGGTCTTGACCACCGGAATAACCGTTCCCGTCAGAGTTTCTTCAACCAGAATTCCGGCGTGTGCAGTGCCTTTTGTCGCCGTGACTTTAATTCCGACCACCCCGGCGGCCGAGGCCCACTGAATACCGGAAACGTGTGCACGCCCATTCTGATCGGTGTAGGCAACAGCCGCATGTGTGCCATCGGCGAAGATTCCGCTGGCCGAGGTCTCCGGAAGCCGGAAAACCACGGCGGCATCGGCCACGCCATTCCCTGAGTCATCCGCGACCTGTACCGTGAACCCTTTAGAGGTGGCGGATCCCGCCGCGGCACTTGGGCCGTCGCTGTCGAGGAGGTGAATCTGGAGATTGGCGGAGCTTTGAGCCGGTAGTTGTCCGGCAATAAGCAAACTCGCCAAAAGAAGTGAGACAGACTGGGAAAATGTTTTCATGCGGCCCTATCTGAGCCGCACGGCGTCAAACGGCCTGGATCAGGACAACGGTGACATTGTCCGGCCCGCCATTCTCCTTCGCGGCTTCGACAAGGTAGTGGCACTTATCCGTCAGAGATTTCTGTAAAAGTAGTGCCTGGCTCAATATTTCTTCGCCGACCACCCCGTGCAGCCCGTCCGAACACAATAAAATCTGGTCGCCCTTGTTCACCGGGATCACTTGAGAATGGACGCGCAACTCGTCCGCGCAGCCGATCGCCATGGTCAGGACGTGCCGCATCGGGTGAGCCTTCAAAGTCTCCTGGCTCAGACCGAGTTTCGTTCCGATCTCCGCCACCCACGTCTGGTCCTGTGTGAGCACGGAGAAGTGGCCGTCCGAAGATAAGTAAGCCCGGCTGTCCCCCACGCTAGAAATTTGCATTTGGCTGTCGCCGATCGCCCGAGCCGCAACCAGGGTGGTTCCCATGCCATCCAGTTCGGGGTCGTCCTGAGCCGCGTTCCGGACCGCCTGGTTCGCCTGACGGAATCCGCGCTCTAATAAATCCGGATCGTCTATATCGGCGGCGGCGTGCAGGAACTCGTAGAGCCATTCGGCGCTGATACGCGAGGCGTGCTCTCCAGCCTTTGCCCCGCCCATGCCATCGGCCAGAATGAAGATTCCGGACTTCTCGTCGCTAATGAAATAGTCTTCGTTGTTCGTCCGGACGCAACCTGAATCGGAAAGGCCGAAAGCCTCAAACATAAAGGAATGTCCGATTATACTCGTCAACGGCCATTGCCGGGTTGAAGCATGGCTTTCAGTTGGCGGAATGCCGTTTCGTTGAAGCTGCTTTTCAATCGGTCCGGCGGCGATTTTTGTGATGCCGTTTGCAATACGGGCTGATGGCCGCGGGCCTGATCGAGTAAGGCGTGCGCCTCCGTGTCCGCCGGATTCTTATCGAAAACCTGCTGGAAGCGCTTGGCGGCTTCATCGAAAGAACCGTTTTTGAGCAGGGTAAGACCGAGGTTGAATAGATAGGCGGGATTGTTCGGGTCGCTTTCAAGAGCACGCCGGAAGTCGTCCGCCGCATTGGGCTGGTTCAAGGCGTCTTCCGCCGCGCCGAGGTCGTTATAGACCTCGCTCAGCGGAAATGTTTTCACGACCTCGCGAAAATATTCCGCGGCCCTGGCATATTCGCCCGTCCCGTACGCTGCGAGGCCCATTTTGAATCGCGCGTCCGCATAGTTTGGATCGCCCGCCGGAATGCGTCCAAACCAGTCCATCGCCTGTGCGTATTGTTTTTGCTCCAGCGCCAGCTTTCCCAGTTCGAAAGCGGGCCCCTGGAATTTGGGGTCCAGGGCGGAAGCTTGCAGAAACCACTTCTGCTTTTGCTCCTTATTGGCCGACAACAGGCCACGTACATAACTTTCCTCCGCATCGAGACGAATGGTCTTGCGCGGGGAGATGAAATCGTCCAGCTTGAGTGCCGCATGTGGCTCCAGGTAAACGAGCGACTCATACGCGAGATGCTCTTCGAGGCGCGACAACTCGGAGATTTTTCCCGCCTCCGATAGTTCAGGCCCGTCATGCATCTTGCGCAGATCTATAAACTGCGCGCTGATCCGAATCGAGCTGTCTTTCAATTGCGCACCCCCGGAAGCGGGATCGAGTTCGAAATTGCCGAAACAGATGTAATCGGCGTCGAGCGTCTGTCCCAGGCGGATCAGCGTGGCTTTGGTGTAATCGGCATTAGGCCGGAGCGACAAGCGGCGCATGGCCTCGGCCCGCGAGGCCCGGTTGAGCACGATCTCGTTAGCCACCCCAAATTCCGTAATCAATGTTTCGGCGATACTCTCCCCAACCCAGTCCAGATCGCTGTAAGTCGAGTTGTTGTGGAACTGCAGAACTAGAACTGTGGCGGAACGAGCCGGTAAGCCGAACAGCAGGAGAGCAAGGAAAGGAAGCAGGCGCAAACGCACGATTTCAGGCTAACAAGAGGGCAGGGGACTGATTTAAACTTGAAGCCTGTATGGCGACCAAGACAACTAAACCCGTACCACCCAGCCGAAGCCGCCGGAGCAAGGCCGAAGTCCAACAGGAGTTCGAGAGCATCCGGCACGAAACGGAAATCGCCCGTGAATCCGCCAATCCGAAGAACGTCGAGGCCGAGCAACGCCGGTCGGCGGAGGTCAGAACGTCGGTCGAGGAACTCTCGGTCGATTCTGTCGCGCAGCAAATCTCCGCTTTAGGCGGTCAGATCTCGCGCACTTTGCTCGATTTAACCGGCAGACTAACGACGGAAGTGGATCTGCTCGGCACCGTGCGGGAGGCTGTTCAACTCGAAAGACAGGAACTGGAACGGCTGCACAAAATTGACGTCGCGGCGACCTCCATCGACCAGTTCGTTCAGGACTATGAACGCGAACGGGAACGGCTGGAAGCGGACATTCAAACGCGCCGGAGCGAATGGGAGCAGGAGGCGCGGACTGCTGAGCGCGAACGCAAAGAGGCCGAAGAAGCTTCGAGAAAACAACGCCAGCGCGAGACAGAAGACTACGAATATAAAAAGCAGCTGGAGCGGAAGAAGGAGAAAGACAAGTACGACGAAGAAACCAGACTGCTTGAGAAGAAGAACGAAGAGAGGCAACAAGAACTCGACCGCAATTGGGCACAGCGCGAAACCGCTTTGAAGGAAAAGGAGGATGAACTTGTCCAGTTACATCAGGAAGTCGAGCGCTTCCCGCAGCGTTTAGCCACCGAGAAAGAGACTGCGCTGGCGGAGGCCACCCGGCAAGCCGCGACGAATTATGAGCAGCGGATATTAATTCTTCAGAAAGACTCTGAGGCCGAGCGCAGAGTCGCCGAACTTCAGGTGAAGACGCTGCAAGATGCGCTGAACCGCCAGACAGAACAGGTTGCATCGCTCGAACGGGCGCTTGAAGAAGCTAAGCGGCAAGTACAGGAGATCGCCTTGAAAGCCATCGAAGGCGCATCCGGATCGAGGGCGCTTTCTCACGTAAACCAAATCGCCATGGAACAGGCAAAAGGCCGCCCGCAAGGATGAACTGTTAGCAAATCGCTCGCTTATGTCGCGGTTCTGTCCGGCTTACATCCGAGGTTGTGAGCCTACGCGCGCGGCTCAAATGACTAAAGTGGACCCCATTGTCAAGACCATTTCTTGGCTTCTATTTGCTAATGTCCGGCGTGTCTGATTTGTGTGTTTGGGACGGCGTCGGCAACGAAGCCGTCCCTTGCCATTCCGGCCTTTGA
>JALYVD010000202.1 GCA_030853405.1 Acidobacteriota bacterium
AGTCAGAATGAGGCTCATATCAACAACATTGTGGAGGATGACAGCAGAGGCTACAAGATCGTTATATCGAAGCCGTTTCTGCTGCTCATCCGGATCATTCTGCAATGACGCCCTCGCCTCCGAAAGAAAGCCATTTAGCAAACGCATTGTAAGACTCGACGATGTTTGTGGCGGCGGCTCCCGTGAGGCATTTTCTCAGCAGTGGACCATCCTATTGGCTCTGGCCGCCCTGGTTCTGTTGATCGCATGCGCCACAGTTCGATCGGTATCGATTGGACTCTGTTTCATTATCAAGAACAAACGGGACCGGCCAGCAAACTCGACATTCAAAGTTCATCACCTTCAACCGTAAGCGTCCCTTGTGTCCCTTCCTCGACGTGCAGACGTTCGCGCACTGCTTTTGGAATTGCCAGTTGTCCCTTCGTTGAAACTACCGCAAATATCTGGTCCATTGAAGCTTACCGTGAGCCAGATTCTAACGCAGATAGTGCTTCTTCGCTAAATTCGAGCTTCACTGCCCTACCCGGGTAACCTCACACACCTCCCGGACATCGTTACAGGAGACCCGACGCTCAAGAAAGCGAGCTCTTCCTATTGTCACGGCTCCTCATCACGATCTGTTTTCTACTGTCTCTCCTCGGAACCGCCAAGGCGCAGAGCGGCTTCGTCAAGTCCGCCGATCAACCGATTCCTGGAGCCGTAGTCACAATCACCCAGGCCGGTAAGACCCTCTCGACCGTGACGGACGCCGATGGTCACTACGTCTTTCCGTTGCTAGCCCCCGGCGACTGGGCAGTGCGCATCGAAATGTTCGGCTTCCAAAATCTAGACCAGACCGTCGATTACTCCGCCGCGAAAGGAGCTGTGAATTTCGCCCTTCAACTGAAGGAGTCGCAGATGGCCAGACGTCTGCAGCAGTACGCTCAACGCCAGACGGGCAATCCCGCTGCTCCTGGCGCTCGAACCCAAGGAACACCGCAGCAGGCGGACCAGGAAATCGAAACCGCCCTGAATTCTCAACAACCGGCAGGCAGTGAGGCGGGACCCACCTCACAAGGCGGCAACGAAACCTTCCTGGTTTCCGGTAGTCTGAGTCCCGGCATGGCCCAAGGGCGCGAAGCAGATTCCGGGCCCGACATGCGCTTTCAGCAGGGCGGTCTCGGAAGCGGCGACATCATGGGACAAGGCGGCTCACCCGGATTCGGCGAGCAGGGTCCAGGTGGTGGACGCGGCGGTGCGGGCGGTGGCAGAGGATTCGGAGGAGGGGGCGGCGGTTTCGGGCGCGGTGGTCCTCGAAATGGCCGCGGTCAGGCGGCTGGTGCGACATTTGGCAACCGTCGGCGCCGCAATCAGCAGATTCATGGGCAGGCGTCGTTCACTCTCACCAACTCCGCCCTCAACGCCAAACCGTTTTCCATCAACGGTCTCGACATTCCCCAAGCGTCCTATGCGCAAAGCCGGTTCAGCTTCATCGTGGGCGGACCGCTGGTGATTCCAAAAATCGTGAAGGACCCGAGCACCCAGTTCTTCCTGACCTACTTCGGCACGCGCGCACGCACGCCGCAACTCTTTACAGAAACAGTCCCCACCGGGGCGGAGCGCCAAGGCGACTTCTCCCAAGCCACTCAATCGCTCGGAACATCCGCCACCGGCGTTCCAGTCGCCATCACCGACCCGGTTACCCGCAGACTGTTTGCAAACAAGGCGCTGCCCACTCTGAATCCGATATCGGTAGCTCTTCTTCGCTACTACCCTTTACCGAACGAACCCGGCAACGCCAATAACTACCAGTGGGAGACCGCCCAGGCCAGTAACTCGGACAACGTTGGCCTCCGAATTCAGCGCAATGTTACGAAAAAGGACCGGCTTTCTTTCAACATCCAATACCAGGACCGCAGTGGAACACTTGCGCAGTGGTACGGAGTCTCCGACTCCAACAACGGCTACGGTCTAAACAGCCAAGTGCAATGGACTCGCAACATCACCGCCAACTTACTAAGCAACGCGCAGATCCGGTTCAATAGGAACTACAGCGAGGTCACGCCCTATTTCTCTAAGGGTTCGAACGTGGAAGCCGACTTAGGAATTCCGGGTTCCGCATCGAACCCGCTCGACTACGGGCCACCCACGCTGAACTTCACCAACTTCGCTTCTCTATCAGATTCGACCGCCTCGCTCACCCGCAATCAATCGCAGTCCGGAACGGAAAGTATCACCTTATTGAGGGGATTGCACAGCCTGACTCTTGGCGTTAGCTTCACGCGCGCGGATCTTTCGACCCGAACCGACCCGAACGGCCGAGGCGCCTTCAGCTTTACCGGCGTTCAAACCAGCGCAGTGAATGCGAACGGCCAGCCCCTCACCGGAACCGGCTACGATCTGGCGGACTTTCTGCTTGGGTTGCCGCAGTCAAGCTCCATCCGCTACGGCGACAGCAGCAATTACTTCTATCAGAACCAGACGGTCGGCTATGGGCAGGACGAGTGGAAAGCTCGCCCGAATTTGACCCTCACCCTCGGTGTTCGCTACGAATTCTTCACGCCGTTCGCTGAAAAATACGGCCGTATGGCGAACCTGGACATCGCCCCGGGCTTTTCAAACGTCGCCGTGGCGCTTCCCAACCAACCGGGCGCATACAGCGGCAATTTTCCGGACGGTCTTATCAATCCCGACCGCACCAACTGGGCCCCACGCGTCGCCCTCGCCTGGAAATTGCCATGGACTAAGGCATCGACCATCGTTCGCGCAGGTTATGGAATCTACTACAACGAGCAGACTTATGTCTCACTGGGTCAGCAGCTTGCGCAGCAGCCGCCTTTCGCCGTATCGAACGCCGTCAATACCAGCAACGCAAACGTCCTAACCCTCGCCAGAGGCTTTCTTACCACTGCTCCCCAGGACATCACCAACACCTTCGCCGTGAACCGTAACTACCAAACTCCCTACGCGGGGACCTGGAACGCATCGATTCAACATGATTTTCCGGGCGGCTTCTTTGCCGAGGCCAGCTATATGGGCACCAAAGGCACGCACCTGGATGTCCGCATTCTGCCGAACAAAGCCATTCCTGGCAGCCCTCTGCTATCAGATCAGCGGAATCAGCTTGGCAATGCCGTCGGCTTCACGTTCGACGAACCGGTCGGCAATTCCACCTTCAATGCCTTGCAATTGCGAACCGTACGGCGATTCAATCACGGCCTTTCGTTCAACGTCTTCTATCAATTCGCAAAATCTATCGACGATTCCTCCAGCTTCGGCGGAGCGGGAAACACGGTGGCGCAAAACTGGCTCGACATTTCGGCCGAGCGCGGTCTTTCCAGCTTCGATGTCCGGCATGAATTACAAACCAGTTTCGTTTGGACCTCCCCTATTGCCGGACCTGGTTCGCACGTTGCTCCGAACGGCATGGTCGCCCGGCTCTTTAAAGATTGGCAGCTCAGCGGCTCCGTGACTGCACAGAGCGGCAATCCTCTAACCGCCCGTGTCCTCGGCAACACCGCCCAACTCGCCCAAACCGGAGGCATTGGCAGCCAACGCGCCCAAGCGACCGGCCTGCCCATCGATTCGGGCAGCGGAAACTTCAACCTGGATGCTTTCACGGTCCCGGCGCTCGGTACCTATGGCGACGCCGGCCGAAACACCATACCCGGCCCTGGCACGTTCTCGCTGAATCTGGCCTTTGCCCGTTCCTTTACATTGGCCGAACGAAAGCGCCTGGAATTCCGCGTGGAATCCAATAATGTCCTGAATCACGTGAACTACACCAATCTCTATACCGTCGTAAACGCCGTTAGTTACGGCCTACCGAGCGCCGCCGGTGGCATGAGAACAATGAGCGCCGTTGTGAGGTTCCGGTTTTGAAAACAATATTTCTCGCTCTGCTGCTGGCCGTTCAGCCCGTGCTCTCTCAGCAACGCGCCACGTTCTCCACAACCACCAACATCGTGATCGTCAACGTAACGGTGCTCGACCGCAACGGCAAGCCCATTGAAAATCTGAAGAAGGACGACTTCGAAATCTACGAGGACGGCAAACTCCAAAAACTCCAGGCCGTCGATCTGCAGCATCTCGCGAACACCGTCCGGCCGCCGATTGAGCAAGAGCTAAAGCAGCGTGACGCCGAACAGCCGAAGGGCTACAATCCGGCCACCGAAAAAGCCGCCGCGCAGAGCGAATTCCTGAGCAAATACCAGGACCGCCGCCTCATGGTCATGCTATTCGATTTCTCCTCCATGCAACCTGCGGAGCAGATCCGGGCGAAGAATGCCGCGATCCAGTTCCTCCGGTCCCAGATGACGGCGAGCGATATGGTCTCCATCATGACGTATGGCACCGCTCTCAAAACCGTTCAGGACTTCACCGCCGACCGCGATCTGCTCATCGCCACCATCGATAAGTTCCGGATCGGCGATTCGAGCGAGAACGCGACCGCCGCCGACGCGGGCGCCGACTCGCAGGACCAAAGCGGCCAGTTCGCCGCCGACGAAACCGAGTTCAACATTTTCAACGCCGACCTGAAACTCGCCGCCATCGAAGACGCCGCCCGTACGCTGGGTCAATATCCGGAAAAGAAGGCGCTCGTCTATATATCAAGCGGGATCCAGAAGAACGGCGTCGATAACCAGTCGCAGCTTCGGGCCACGGTCAATACGGCCATCCGTGCCAACGTAGCTTTTTATCCGATCGACGCACGCGGTCTCACCGCGCTAGTCCCGGGCGGCGACGCCACGCAGCAGGGCGCGGCGGGCAACGGTCTTTATAACGGTTCCGGCCAGCGCTCGGGGAAAGAGAACTTCAACAACCAGCAGGAGACGCTGGCCACCCTCGCGCTCGACACCGGCGGCAAAGCTCTGCTCGATTCGAACGACCTGACCGACGGCATGAGGCAGGTACAAAAAGACTTCACCAGTTACTACGTTCTCTCTTATGTGAGCGCCAACACGGCACAAGACGGACGCTACCGCCGCATTCAGGTTAAGCTAAATCCCCGCGACTCAAATCTCCGCGCCCGGCTCGACTACCGCCAAGGCTACTACGCCCCGACCACCTTCGCCCACATGCGCGACGTAGATAAGGAAGCGCAGCTTTCCCAAGCGCTGATGTCCGACAATCCGGTCACGGACCTGCCTATGGCCATTGAAGTCGATTACTTCCGCCTCGAGAAAAACAAATACTTCGCCTCAATCGCCGCCAAAATCCCGGGTTCTGGGTTGGAATTTCATAACAAGGGCTCAAAAGCCGCCACCGAACTCGATTTCATTGCCGAAGTCTTCGACGCCCGCAACCGCACCGCCGCCACCGTTCGCGACACCATCCCCTTAAAGGTGGACCAGACCACAGCCGGACAGGTTATCCAGAAAAGCATTCAGTACGATACCGGCGTCACTCTCACTCCCGGGACCTACAAACTGCGCTTCGTCGCCCGCGAAAACGGGGAAGGAAAGGTCGGCACCTTCGAAGCTCCGTTTACAATCCCGGACCTGGCCGCCAGCAAAACGCTCCGCATCAGTTCGTTCGTGCTCAGCAACCAGCGCGAACCCGTTACCGCCCAGGTCGCAGGGGTCAAGAACGACAAGAAGCTGCTAGCGATCAATCCGCTCATAGATAACGGACAAAAGCTGGTCCCGAACGTCACGCGCGTGTTTCATCCAGACCAGAGCCTTCTCGCTTACCTGGAGGTCTACGATCCCGCCATTCCAGACAACCTCCCCGCCAACTTTCAAGTAGCCGATGTCGAATCGAGCCTCGCCTTTTATAGCGCCGGCAAGAAGGTTTTCGAAACCCAGCCCGTTCGCGCGAATCGCCTGAATGCAGCGCGCCTAAGCACGTTACCCCTGCGCTTGACCCTTCCCCTCAGTAGCCTCAAAGCAGGGAAGTACGAGTGCCAGCTCAACGTCATCGATGAGTTCGGCCGGAAATTCGCCTTCCCCCGAATGTCGATCGCAGTACTTCCGGGTCAATAAACTATTAACTCTTGTATCGTTCTACCGATTCCGGTATAAAGGAGATTCGAACGTGGAGTTGCGGAGACGTGACAAGCTTATTCCATGAGTCTGGTAGAATACACGTATGAGTTTTGGTTATAAAGATCTGCGAAAGAGGCTTGCACTATCGCCTAAGCAGCTAATGGTAGCCATAGGCTTGTTCGCTGTGCCTGTTACCGTCCAGCTTGAGAAGGTTGCCTCGGCGGAGCCGGTTCCAGCAAGACCGAATCCGTTGGCGCCAAAAAGCGCTGCGATTCCGAATATCGATCCCCGCACCGTCCGTCTCACCAGATTCTTTTCCCACCTGCACTGCCCCGTCCTGAGTCTTGCCGACGACTTCATCCACGAAGCCGACAATAACCACCTGGACTGGCGTCTGCTCCCGAGCATCTCCGTCATCGAATCCGGCGGCGGCAAGGCATACAGAAACAACAACATCTTCGGCTGGAACAAGGGCGCGCAGTTTTTCCCTACTATCCGGTCCGGAATTAAAGAAGTGGCCTACAAGCTCGGCCGCAGCCCGCTCTACAAGAATCGCGACTCAGTTGGCAAGTTACGGGTCTATAACCCGGAAGATGGTTATGTCCAAACTGTAGTCACGGTGATGAACCGGATCAGCCCGGTCGTCAACCTCCAGCCCGTGCGCCATGCGATGGCTCAAAGACAGGCGTACGTTTTGGAACAAAACTGAAGCTTTGCCGGGTGGCGGAATACCTCCAAGCCGTCACCCACCCTTTCTTCCTCGTCCTTATTCCATCGTCCAACCATGACTCACGGTGAGCGATTGCCCGGTCAGGGCCAGAGTCTTCTGTCCAGCTAGATACAAAACAGCTTCAGCCACCTCCTCGACGGTAGTGAAATGCCCGTCCACCGTGTCCTTCAGCATCACTTTTTCGACGACGTCCCGTTCTGACAGGCCAAGTAGCTCAGCTTGTTCCGGGATCTGCCGCTCAACCAGCGGCGTGCGAACGAATCCGGGGCAAATGACGTTCGCTCTCACCCCGTGGGGCGCACCCTCCTTGGCAACTGTCCGGCAGAGGCCAAGAATTCCGTGCTTGGCCGTAACGTACGGCGCCTTAAACACCGATGCGATCTTGGAGTGAACCGATCCCATATAAACGATGGAGCCGCCTCGCCCGGAAGCGTACATGTGACGCAAACACGCTCGGGTGGTGAGAAATGCGCCGTCCAGGTGTACGGCTAAGATACGTTTCCAGTCGGCGAATTCCAGTTGCTCGAGCGGTGCGATCCATTGAACGCCGGCGTTACTGACAAGGATGTCGATCCTTCCAAATTCGCGGGAAATCCTTTCCACGCTAGCCTCCACCGAGTCTTCGTCGGTGACGTCTGTGAGTACCGCTATCGCTGGAGTTCCCGTGAGGCGACCGATCTCCGCGGCAGTCGCTTCAGCCTCAGGCCGATTGAGATCGGCAATCGCGACGCGTGCACCTTCAATTGCAAAGGCGTGGGCTATTGCTTTCCCAATGCCAGAGGCGCCTCCAGTGACCATGGCAACTTTCTCCGCGAGCGAAGTTCGAGTCATTTGCCCGGTGCTACACAAAAAAAGTTCGTTGCGTCATCGATACTCCCGTGCCCCTGGTAGCGAGCGGCCTGGGGATAAGGACACAACGGACGTGTTCTCAGTGGAGGACCGGAGTGCTGGTCGGCCGGGAACTGCGAAGCGATCAACTTGTCCGGCGCGTGTCCCGTCTCGACCCAGGCAACGACCGCGCTGAGAGCGTCGAAATGGTCGGGGCCAACACCACCGCTGCAATGATTCATCCCGGGCGCCATGAAAAGACGATAGAACTGATCCACGTCCTTTCCCGAAGTTTCGGACGCCACGGCATCGTGGTACTCGACCGATTCGCCCGGAGGTACAAGCCAGTCAGACCAACCGTGATAAATGAGCAGCTTGTGCCCGTGATCTCGAAAGGCATTCAGGTTCAAACTGGTCGCATTCACGTCAGCGGCTAGCTTCTTGTCAACGGCAGTGACGCTCCGGTCGAAATCGAAGCTGCGCCAGTTCCAGTGATGCCCGAAGACCCAGGTGAAAATAGGCGCGTACGGCGGCTGACCATCGGCTCCCGGCCCTAAACGATCCCAGCCGAGTTCGCTTCCTTTTGGCAAACCGGGATAGATCTGTTGGCCGGTACGAGGATTTACAGGCCCGGCATAGAGACGGCGGACAACTGCGACCTGCTGACGTGTTAGACAGCTATCGTTCTCAGCACCGGAACATTCAACCGACGCTGGATCGAACGAGCATTTTTGAGGATCGCCGATGAGCCCATCCGCTACGCCGTCGAGCCGGTCGCAAGCGTTCATAACCGCCGCGGCTAACGCGTGAAGCTTAGCAGTTGGAATGCGGTTTTCGGGCGTTCGTTCGGTCGAGATGAAATTCCATAAGATGCTCTCATGCACGCCGGTTCTATTGTTGGCTGGCGCGCCACCGACGATACCGTCGTAGTCATCGGGATACCGTTGTGCTTCCATCCAGGCCTGCTCGCCGCCGGTCGAGCAACCGACGAAATAGTTGTGTGTAGCGGGGCGTTTGTAATATGCGGTGACGAGGCGTTTGGCCTCGACCGTCATGTCGTGCGTGGATCGATATCCCCAGTCCTTCCAGCGTTCAGGACGGCCAATGAAAACGGTCGCATCTTCACCCGGAGGAGTAGCCATTCCCATGTCGGTATTGACGACAGCATAGCCGCGCTTGACCCCTGCGGCCAGAGCGCCATAGGCAAGATTGCCGGCGAAGCCCCCATTCCCGGTCCCTTCCAATCGCCCATTCCAGTCTGCTTCCGGCATCCAGAGTTCAATGCGTATGGCTGAATCGGCGGACGGGTGAAGGACTGCGGCAACTCGGCAAAATGGCGGTAAGCCGTCGAGTGGTTTGCCTTTCGGCGGGGTAAAAACGCCCGATTGAACAACCGCCGCCGCACTGATCTCGACGGTAGGCGTTGCCAGGCTGGCAAGTTGTTCGCAATTGTTAGCGGCAAACGCAGGGAAGCAGGCGATTAGGGTGGCAACGGTTGCGAAAGAAACGTGCAAGGAAATAGCATACTCCTTGGCTCACCACCTCAGGCCGCCGCAATGGAACCGCGCGCGTAGTCAGCGACGCAATGGCGGTATCCGCGGCGTATTCGCGTTACTCGACCGCCGCCGCACTGATCGCCATAAAGCTGTTGATCTCATCCGCCGTGTCGCCCCCGCCATTGGTGAGCTGCATCATAAACACGCCAACCAGGTCTTTCTCCGGATCGACGAATTCATAGGTGCGAAAGGCGCCACCTTTCACATAGCTGCCCACCGAGTTGTAACGAAACATCCCATCGGCGTTTCGGACAACCTCATAACCGTAGCCGTGCCCGACACCGGGGACCCAGCCGGCCTTCATATCACCGGTATGCGAAGTCGTCATCAGCGT
>JALYVD010000287.1 GCA_030853405.1 Acidobacteriota bacterium
TGACGCTTGAAAAGCGGCTATCCAAAGGACTCCAGATACTCGTTACATACGTCTACTCTAAATCGATCGACGACTCCTCAGTCACGTGCGGTTGCACGACTTGGCTCGGCGGCACAACCAGTCTGCAGGATCCGAACAAGCGATTTCTGGAACGCGCGGTTTCACAGTTTGACATTCCGCAAGTGTTCCAGTTCTCTTACACCTATCAATTTCCGTTCGGACGTGGCAAGCAGTTCGGCTCGAACTGGAACGGCGTGACGGATGCGGTGCTCGGTGGATGGCAAACGAACGGTGTCTGGCGGTTCGACGATGGCATGCCACTTCAGCTATCGGTCAGCAACTCGCGGTCTTTGCCAACCTATGGGGCACAGCGGCCCAATCTAACGCAGACATTAAGCCGCAACAATGGCGCGAACTGGAGGCAGCAGTACTTCGCGGATCCTACGGCGGCTGTTACCCCGGCGCCCTTCACAATCGGGGATGCCCCTCGCGAGGTCTCCAGCGTTCGGGCGCCGGGTACGGCGAACGCAACGCTCTCCCTGTTTAAACAGTTTTCGCTGAGTTCGCTGCGGGAAGGCTCGATGCTGGAGTTCCGAATCGAAGCGTTCAACGCCCTGAATCACCCGCAGTTCTCGGCTCCCAACCTCACCGTAGGATCGAACGCCTTCGGCCAAGTCACAAGCCAGGCCAACAGCCCACGGCAAGTTCAGTTGGCCCTGAGATTGTACTTCTGATCTCTACGGCAAACCTGAAACAAAAGGGACTCACGCCGTAAAAGCGGCGGAGGCGGCGTTGTCAGCGCTCTTAGTTGGAATTCTGCTCCTGATCAAATTGAGCAGATCCTCAATCAGAAACGGCTTTTGGACGATCGGCAGGTCGGCACTTGCGCCGCTCTCCTTGCCCAAAGACATTTCGCCGCCGCCTGTCATCAGAATCATCTTCGTAGTGGGCTGGGCGGCCTGCAATCTCCTGCTCAGCGTTAATCCGTCGAGGTCGGGGAGCATGTAGTCGATCAACGCTACGTCTATGTCCCGTCCCGCCGCGACATCGAGCGCCTGTGCCGCGGAAGGAGCGCTGACCAGTTCCCAAGGCTCATTCCGCATCACCGTTTTCAGGAACTTGAGCAGCTCCTGATTGTCGTCAACAATCAACACAGTGGCCGTTTTGGCCCGAGTGCGGGAGGAAGCCGGAGCCTTTACATTGATGTCTAATTTCTCCCCGTCCTTAGCCGCGCTGACCGTAACAATCGACTTTGGCGCGACCAAATCTTCCGCCACCAACGTTGCCAACGGCTGCGTCAGATACCTGTAGACGGTGCGCTTGAGTTCGCGCGCGCCATACTGTACGCTCACCCCGCGCTTCAGCAGAAAATCAAGAGCTGAAGCGGTCAGTTCAATCGAAAAGCCACGCGATCCAAGACGGCTGTTCACATGGCGCTGAAGCTCTTCGACCTGATGATCGAGAATTTCTTTAATGGACGCGGCGCTTAGAGGCTGATACGTAATCACAGCATCAATACGGTTTACAAACTCAGGAGAAAACATTTTCTTCATCGCGCCCAGAGCGATGCTCTCCAGTTTTCCGATCATCTCTTCGGTTCGATCAATGCTCGACGTTGCCGCTTCAAACCCGAAGGTAGGCGTCATCTCCCGCATCATTTCGCGAGCGCCCAGATTGCTTGTCAAGAAGATGAGACTCTTGTCGAAGTTCACCAGCGTGTTATCGCCCAGCGTGAGGCGGCCCTTGTCCAGAACCCCTAAGAGAAGACGCGTCAAGGAAGGCGCGGCTTTCTCTATTTCGTCAAACAAGACGAGCGAAATATCGCAATCCGGCGTAGTGCTCTCCGCAATTTTCTGCTTTGAAAGGACGGGCACAGTTTCGCGATGGCCCAGATATCCAGGAGGAGAACCGACAAGCTTCGCCACTTCGTGATCGAGCTGAAATTCTCCGCAATCGATGCGCAGGTAGCGCTGCGGATTGCCGTGCAGCGCCTCCGCCAAAACCTCCACCGTGCGCGTCTTTCCAGTACCGGTTGGGCCGAGCAGAAGGAAGACGCCGATAGGGCGATTTTCGTGACTCAACCCCGCCCGATAGGTCTGAATGAATGGAATGATCCGCTCGGCGGTGTTCGGTTGTCCAACGATCTTGCTCGAAAAAAAGTCGAGGAGATCGGCGGTGTTGCTCGGGCAGGCTGCCCCTTCCATGCTGGCTCCTTGTGTGTACTTACGGGATGAGGCGCCAGACAAGGCGGGAGAGAGAAGACGTCAGTACGATGCCATCTATCGTCGTCAGCTTGTAGTTTATCGCCGCTGAAACCGGAATGCAAGCGAGGCTGCGGGGTTGATATGCCTATTGGCGCATGTAGGCGATGAAGTCCAAGGGCGGCGGAGTTAAGCCTAGGATGCGAAGGAAACCCGAGACTTGCCCACGGTGATGGGTGGAGTGGTTTACGACGTGGAGAACGATGTGCCAGATGGGCTGGGACCACGGATTCCCCTTCAGATCCGTGTAGTCGATAACGCGGCCAGAATCGGTATCCGACAAGCCGGCCGCCCATTTGCGCCAGTCTTCGTGAATTACCGGCCATTGCGTCAGGAGAATCGTCCATTGCTCGTCTTCGGGAAGTTTGTAAGGGATTGCGGGCGTCCCTTCTTTGATGCGGAGACGCCAGGAACGCTCGGAGCGGAAAATGTGAACGAGCGTTCCTAAAACGCTTTTGTCGGCGGTGCCAAAATCCCGATTCAGTTGCTCGGACGAGAGCGGCGCGGCAGCGTCAATAAGCCGCTGCGTAGCCCAAGCCGAGTAAGCGATGTGATTACGAATCACATCCGCGGAGATCGGCGTCGAAAGTGTCATGGCTAAGTTAGCTTGCCTTTCAACATAGTGTAGGAGTGGGGTGGCAATTCATACCGCAACCGGGTTCCACTCGCGTCAACATGGCTATTTGAAACCTTGACGAGATTCGAGCCGAATGTGTTCTGAGACTTGATCTCGGGACCATTGACTGTCGCGGCCTCGAAAGCGCCGGCAAAGCGCTTGTCCTCCAATTCGAATGTAACCGGAAGCTTGTCTGTAAGATGCCGGTTGATGACATTCAACACGATATTGCCTTTGTCATAGGCCGCCGAAATGTCAACGTACGGCACATCGCCGAAGCGTTTGCTCGTGTAAGTGGGTGCATCCACGAACAGTTCGAGGGCCGTTCCGAAGGAGTTATTGGCGAACAGCAAAATGGGGTAGTAAATGGTCTGCAGGAAGAGGCCAGTGTCGCTGGTAAAAAT
>JALYVD010000251.1 GCA_030853405.1 Acidobacteriota bacterium
TTTTCCCTTTCTTCTTCATCGCGTTTCAGGTTAGCTCCACCACCCTGGCCCCGCCCCGGTTGGCCGCCTGTTTTTGGGGAAGCTCCGGTCGCCCTCCGGGCTCCCTACGCCTCCCCAAAAACACTCACCTGAACCGAGCTACGGCCAGACCACTTACACAGAAGACGTTACAGCACCCTTTGTTTTTTGCGGAACTCGGTTGCCTCTCCACCCCGGCCATACATAGAATACGTGTGGAAGATCTGGCCGTCCTTGTCTTTGAAGAACACGCTGTTTCCAGACAGATACGGCAGGCCGACCTTCCAGTAACGATAGTTGTAGAACGCCGTACCGGCTTCCATTTCCTCCGGCCGGAACGACGCATGAAAGTCATAGTTGAAATCGTTCGCAAATGAGGAGACCCAGGGAAATTTCCGACCCATCCGCTTGCGAATGATTTCGATCTCTTCGATAGGCGCGCGGGCCACCGCCACGAAAGAGACATCGTGATTCTCACGATGTGCCAATATTCCTTCTACGTGGTCGGACCTCAAGAGGGAAACCGACACAAAGGTGACCCTGCCCCGGTCCAAGCATGAAGTGTTTAACGTATAACTGGCTTCGTCCGTCGAACAAATCGGCAAGAGAGTCGCTGCCCGATGGGTCCTTGAAGATGTATTCCTTTTCGACCCTCACCACGGCAAGCTGTGCCGTCTTGCGAGAAGCTGGTCCCACATTTTGGTGTGTTCCTTCTCTTGTTCGAGAAGCGCCCGGCGCTCTTTCAGCCATTCGCTTTCCGGCACGACCCGATGTCCTTCGTCGGCTGCAGTTTGGGTGATTGGATTTTCATATTTCATGATCTGCACTCCTTATGTTTTTGACAATTTCTTCGCCCCCGCCGCGAACAGCAGTTCAAGATATCGCCGCAGATGAGTCAGCGAGTCAACGGCAACGGCGGCGCTTCCGTTAGCTTTCGCTAAAACGAACGCTCCCTGAATGACGGACTGGGTGTGCGCAGCGAGGCCGTTAGCGCTCCAATCCGCGCGCGTTCCCATTTGCCGCAGAGCGTATGTTTTAGCCTGGCACAAAGCGGTCGCAGGGCGGGCAAGGAGTCGCCCGGCGCGTTAAATCGGACAGTACTACAACGCGCTTCCGGTAGACTCGCGCACGATCAGTTCGCCTTTAATCTTTATATTCTTTCGCTGCTCTTCGCCCGAGAGAATACTCAGAAGCAGTTCCATCGCCCGCCGCCCCATCTCCCTCTTCGGCTGGCGAATCGTTGTTAGTGGTGGACTCAAAAACGGCGTGAAGAACAAATCGTCGAATCCGCAAACGGAAAGATCGCGCGGGACGATAAGACCGCGCTTTGCCGCCTCGTCCAGCACTCCCAGAGCGGACATATCGTTGTAGCAGAAGATCGCGCTCGGCGGGTCGTCCAGCGCCAATAGCCGCGCCGCCGCTTCTCGCGCTCCCTCCGGTTTCCCGTCTCCCTGGACCGTGTATTCGCTGCGAAAGTGAATACCGCACGCGCGTAGGGCCGCCGTATACCCACTGTGCCTTTCCGTATCCGACTGCATTCCGAGCCGGTCCCCGATATACGCGATTTTTGTATGTCCCAGGTCTGCAAGATGTCTCGTCGCCTGTTCCGCTCCGTCCGCGTTATCAATGCTGATGGAAAAGACAAATTCTCCCGGATATTGATTGTTCAGCAGAACAATCGGAATCCGCAGATCGGCCAGACTCTCCGCGTACAACGCTCCCACTCTGGAAGAGGCCACAAGGACGCCATCCACTCTGCGTTCTTTGAAAGAGCGGACCAAGGCAATCTCTCTTCCTGGATCCGCTTGTGACGTTGCAAGTACAACTGAATAGCCCGCTTTATTCGCAGTCTCTTCGATCCCGCTCACCACTTCCCCGTTGAACGGATCGGCTATGCTCGTCACCACCACTCCGATGGCATGAGTCCTGCGGGTAACCAGGCTTCGCGCGATGGCGCTCGCCGCATATCCTTGCTGATGCGCTATCAGTTGAATGCGTTCGCGCGTGTGTGCTGGAATCAGAGGACTGTTGCGCAAAGCCCGCGAAACCGTCGAGTGTGAAACCCCGGCGATACGCGCGATATCTTTGATGGAAACGGCTGCCATTCCGGCCTTCGGCTAACCTTTCACTCTTTCTCGACCGACGCCTCCGACATAGTAAGGAACACATCTCTAATACCGTCGGCGCCGCCGCTGGAACTTTGAATCAACATAATCTGAATAAGGTCATTCGCGGGATCAATCCAGCCCTGCGTTCCAAAAGCGCCGCCGTGACCATAGCTTCCCATTGAGTGCCCGGCCAACTCGCCGTACGGATCATTTACCACTTCCCAGGCGAGACCGTACCCGGAACCGCCCAGCCATCCCACCCGATGAACGTCGCCCGTCTGCACTTCCGTCATCAAATGAACCGAGAACGGCGAAAGATAGCTGCGTCCCTCATAAGTCCCGCCATTCAGCATCATCTGATACAGGTGCAGCAAATCTTCAGCCGTTGAATAGAGTCCCCATCCCGGCCCCGGAAAAATCGCCCCAGCCCGATATTTGGCCGGATCGCCGCCCAGAATCGTCTCTGGTGATCTCGTCAGCTTGCCGGCATGCCGCGCGTACACCATCGCAATACGCGGAATCGTATCCGCCTTCGGAAAGAAAAAGCTGTCTTTCATCCCGAGCGGCTGTAGAATCCGCTGCGCTTTGAACTCTTCGTATTTCTGCCCCGAGCAGACTTCAATGATGCGGCCCAGAATATCAATTCCGACGCTGCTGTAGCTCCACTTGGTCCCGGGCTGAAACAGAAGGGGTTGCTTGGCGTGCTGCTTCACCACCTCGGCGAGAGGAACGTTCATACGCTGCTGATAATCTTTGATCTCCTCGGGAGCTGCGTCCTGGATACCCGCCGTGTGCGTGAGCAGATCACGAATGGTGATCGGCCGGTCCGGCGTTCCCAACCGGCTCGCGTCCGGTCCAATTGTTGTCGCAACACGCTGATTGCGAAACTCCGGCAAATACTGCTCCAACGGATCGCGTAGCGCCAGCTTGCCCTCTTCCGCAAGCATCATAATGCCGATGGCCGTAACGGGTTTCGTCATGGACATGATCTGAACAATTGTGTCCTTCCGCATCGCGCGGCCCGCTTCGATATCGGCCATTCCCTCGGCGTCGAATTCAACCGTCTTGCCATTCCGTGCGACAAGCGTGACCACGCCCGCTACGGTTTTGTCGTCAACGAAATGCTTCATGCGTTGTGGAATATGCTCCAGAACGTTTTTTTTGGTTGACGTCCGCCGCGAAAACACTTTGCAAGAGACAAAAGAAAAAAATTCCGGAAGGTAAAACGCGCATCCGGTTGTCAGCATAACGTACCCCAACAGAACCGCGACTGTGAAAGAGCGTTATCGTTTCTAATGCGTCATCGCATAAACAATGTAATTAATCCCGAGCCGCACGCCAAGCGCCGAGTACTTCTCTGGATAACGCGGGTCGTCAGCCCACTCCCACGAATCTCCAACATCGGAATTGAAGCTGATCGCGACCATAACGCGTCCTTTATCGTCGTAAATGCCGCGCCAGCGTGCGACATAGCCGTCCTTCTTATGACCTTCGGCGAGATGTTCCGCGCCAACCACCTGATAACGGCCGTCCAGATCGTAAACCGTATGAAAGATCGGATCTCGATCCGGGATATCAACAATAGGCCGGTTCGGAAACACCCGTTTCATGCTCTCCTGAAATACCGACCACTCAACCGTCCCGTGAAAGTCGTCGGCCATGAAAAACCCACCGCGCATCAGGTAATCGCGCAATTTTGCCGCCTGCCGGTCTGTGATGCCCCATTCGCCTACCTGCACTGCATAAATCCAGGGCCAGTTGTAGACGTCGTCGCCATCGTCCAGGTTTACGCACTGTTCTACCGAGCGCGTGTCTACGCGAGTAAGCCGCCGGACCGCGAGGGCGAAGTGCCGGTCGGCGCGCGGAAAATCTTGCGTCCACAGCGACAGACCTTCGCGCCAATCACTACCGAAGCGGCCCCGGTAACCGTCGTTCCAGCCGGGCGGAAACATCAGCCTCGCAAACGCCCATTCGGTTTTCGCGGACCAGTCCGGCGGCAGCGGCAAATCGTTTACGCTGTATTCGACACCCGGATATTCGCGGAATGGACTCGGCACTTGCCGCCCAACGGCATAGAGACAGCCGCCGAACACCATCGCACTCGTGAGCAGCCAAAAAGTATTGCGCAGACGCATCTCGTCATCTACTCAAAGTCCGATAGTATTCCGCGAGTGCCTCGCGATACTTCTCCGGAGTGGTCTCGGGCGCTTCAGTGCGAGATCCCGCTTGTTGCTGCCCGACGCGCCGCGCCAGTTCTAATTCAAGCCGTGCCAGGCTAGTAGCTGCGTCCTCATTAATCCGCGCATTTAACAAACCAGCCTGAGAATTCACCAGCCGTAAACGCCCAATCGCGTCATTGAGAGAACTGTTCAACTGACGGTCACCGCGGCCAATCTGTGACCGCAAAGCGGACAACTGGTCCAGCGCATCCTGCCCGTCCGCGCTTCCTCCGATACTCGGCTTGCCAGCACCCGTCGCACTCTGGTTTTGCCCGCTCTGTTGGGATTGCCTTGCCAGTTGCTCCTGCATCGACTGCACCTCGGCCAGAGCCTGCGCCATCTTGTCATCTCCAGAAGCCGTCCCGCCCGGTTTCCCGTTATTCAGTGCCTGCTGCGCCTCATTCAACTGGCGGCTGAGCTGTTCCGCGCCCGCCGTGATGCTGTCCTCCATCGGCCACGTCTGCGATCCAAATCCCTGCCGCATCCAATCGGAATTCTTCTGCATACGGAGAGCCAATTCCTCCTGCTCCGCGTCCGAAAGCGCCTTCCGCAACTTTCGTGAACCTTCCGGCTGCTCACCGGCCATGCCCTGCGCCTGCCGCTCAATATCCTGCTGTAACTGCCGCATCTGCTGGGCAAGCTTATCGTTCTCGGCCGCCAGTGTTTTTTCCTGATTCGTTGCAGGCCGGCCGCTCTCCTGCATGAAACGTCTCCGATACCGGCCACCAGCATAGTCGGGTCCATTCATCTCCGGCATTTCAGGACTACCTTGGCCTTGTCCATTCGCGGCGTCGCTTGATCGAGCCGTGTTGATTCCTTTCGCCCCGTAAAGATCTTTTATGCGATCGGCCATGTCCTTCTGGCTGCTGGCCAGTTGCCGCGCCTTCTCGGCAAGATCGGAAACACTGTTGCCGCTCTGCTGCTGCACTCTATCCTTCAGCAGATTCTGCGCTTCCGCGAGTTGCGACGCCGCTCTTTGTTGCGCGGACGCGTCCTGTCTATCCACCGCTTGCCGCATGGCATCTTCCGAACGCCGCAACGCATCCGCCGCCTGCCGCATGGCTTCGGTATTTTGCTGACTCTGCTTTCCATTACGCGCGCGCGACGATTTACCAGACGAGGATCCTGAGGAAGATGAACTCTGCTGTCCGCCCTCTTGCTCAGCGTGTTTCGACGCTTCCGGCTGCTGTCCTGCTTGCGATTGACTATTCTGCGCGAGCTGTTGCATCTGCTGCCGCAACTGCTCTGCTTCACGGCGTAACTGCTCCTCTTCCCAACGCTGCTGGAATTGTTGTTGTGGCGAATGCTGCTGCGCCGCCAGCTCTTGCTGCCGCCGTGCAAGGTCTTTCAACCGTTGCAGGGCTTCATCGATTTGCTTCTGTTGATCGTTGCCGGAAGCTGCTGGAGTCTGGCCCGTCTCGTATTGGTTCTTGGAAGTATCGAGTTCAAGATCGAACAGCCGCGCTAAATCGCGCTCCTCGCCACCAGCTCCCATCCCGCCGCCGCCTTTTTGCCCAAATGAAACTTGAATATCACGGAAGATCGACTCGGCACGCAACAGCGATTGGAGGGCTTTCTCTTCCGGCCCAAGCGCATCGTTCCACTTAGCGGGTTTAAGCTGATCCACTGCTGCACCCATGTCGCTCGAAGCCTGCAGCATGGACTTTGAGAATTGCTCAAATTCGGGATTAGTGCCCGCCAATTCGCGGTTGCCCATCCGCTCCGCAAGAGCCTTGGCCTGGTCCCCCAGCTTCCCTTGAAGACCCGACAAAAAGCGTGCATTCTCGGCAACTGCGGCACGTTCTTTCTTCGGATCTTTCATCTCGTTCCACGTAGCGGCGATGATCTCCTTTTGACGTTCAGAGATGTTATTCCCCTGATCGGCTCCCGATGCGCCGCCGCCTCCACCCGCCTGTTGCGATTGCCGGAACTTGTAGTCGAAAGCGTCGGCTTGCG
This sequence comes from Acidobacteriota bacterium, assembly GCA_030853405.1. Classification (GTDB taxonomy): domain Bacteria; phylum Acidobacteriota; class Terriglobia; order Bryobacterales; family Bryobacteraceae; genus Bog-105. Next base: position 6,302 of record JALYVD010000251.1, read on the forward strand.
CCATCACAATGTCGCTGCGAGACGTATGCGTTGCATCTCGTGCGGTCGCATAGAAGCTCACCAGATCGCCGGGCGCCAACTTGAAATCTTCGAAAGAAAAAGTCGCTTTTCCCTCCGCTTCCTTTGCATCTTTTCTGTTCGTCAGCGGCATCGTGTGTTCCGGACCGCCGTTCACCGCGTAATGCAGTTCCAGGCCGTGAAGGCCAAAATCGTCAGCCGCTTCTACCTTCACCGGAACTTCTTCAATCGGACTAACATGCGGATCGCGTCCAGGCTGCACAATACGAACCGAAGGCGGCTCGTCCTTCTTGGCTTCAATGAAGTAATCGTCCGTAATACGTACGGCGTCGCCGTTGTCGAGCGCAGCCACGTGATACGAGCCATCCTTACTAATCGGCAACGTCGCCTTCAACCAGTTATCGCCCGCCGCCGCGAGCTCAAGCTTAGAACCGTTCTCCAGGACCAGCACGCCATGTTCAAGAGGCTTGTCGGTAAGAACGGATACCTCGGCCTTGCTTCCCTCAACCGCGCGGATATCGCCGCCCGGATCTTCGACCGCGTCCTTCAAACCAATGCCAACGGGAAAGTGCAGCTTCACACGCACGCGCTTGACGGCTGGCAAATCCTTCACTCCAAGCGTGTAGTGCTTCGATCGCGTGCCGCCAGCTTGCACCCAATACTCCATCGAATCGGAAAGTCCGGCAAACAGAAACTGATATCCGTTCCCGCTCGATTGCGCTTGCATCGGGATCGCCTCCCACTTCAGTGCTCCGTGATATTTCGCGTGCAGGATCACGTTGCGCGCCGAGAAGCCCATCAGTTCTGCGGAGACGATCTGATCGGTCTTTCTACGGACGGTTTTATTCCCGGGCTGCACCGCGATGTCGTACAGCGGTGCGCTGCCCGCATGGCCCGGGCCCATCCAGAGCAACGAGGCTCCATAGCCCCAGTACCCCGGAGCCGAACTGATCATCCAAATCAAGACAGCCACTGCCGTCGCCGCGACAGCCAGAGAGGCGTACAGAGTACGGGCCGGAATCAACTGCCCGGTTGAATTCTCCCGCGCCACACGCAATGCGTCTTCGGCGACCAATTCCGTGAATGGGTTTGCCGCATCGGGCCGTTCGGTCACTGTGAGCAGACGCTCATGGAAATCCGTAATGCGCGATTCGGCAAGACGAGTCACCCGTCGCCGGTTCAGGCGAATAACCGGCAGCGCCAAGGCGAACGTAATTGCACAAGCCACCGCCGCCATCAGCAGCACACGGAAAGGAAGCACGAGACCGCCATCGAACTTGTAGCGATTGGCGATCCAGACCAGCACGACCGTCAGGACCAGCGCACAGGCGGCACTCACGGCAGCGCCCTTCGATGCAGCCAAAATCCGCAGCCGCCGCTCAAGATCCTTCAAATACGCATCCAACTGTTGAAGGGCTGTCATGAGGTCTGCCTTTCTCTCCTCAAATACCGGCTCGAAAAAACCGACTCGATAATCGCCGCGATCAAGACGAGCGCCAGAAAATACCGCCACAAACTCCAGCGCACCGTCTGCTGCCCCGTTTCCGGGTTTTCAGTTAGAGTGCCCGGCTGGTCTGTGCTCCTTCCAGTATTGCGCCAAAGTGACAGGGTCTCGGCTGGTATTTGCGTCAGGTCCGATTCACGCCGGTCCGCGTTCACCGCCACAAGCTCGCGGTGCCCATTTGCAGGTTGCACTTCGTAGAATCCGGCCCGATCCACGTCGTAACTCATGGCGCGTGTCGCCTCCGCGAGTGAAAGCTGATGCTTGCCGTCAGGCCCGATCACATCCGCCGCCGTGGCTTGCGCATTGGTTTGCCGCAACCTCACGGGTGTGCCGACAGCCACGCTCGATAGCGCATCGTCAGCGCCCGACAGGTAAGCTCCCGTTTGCACAACGAATGGTAGAAAGGATGCGTGCAGCGGAAAATCGCTTGTTGAGTTGTCGAGAGTTGACGCGAAGATTAGTATCCGGCCTTCATCGCGGCGTTGTTCAATTAGCAACGGTGAACCGTCTGCAAACCGGGCAAGCACCCGGTCATTCGGATTCACTGCAATCCGCGGAGTAGCGGCGAACTGGACATTTTGAAACTCTTCAAGTCCGGCGAGCGCAGGTGCTTGCCCATCAACCTTCCTCGCTCCTTGCGTCTGTGCCGTCGCCGTAACCGCGTTACCAGCCAGCGGAATCGTTCCCGCGCGCGTCGTGCTTGGCCCCACGGCAATCAGCACGGACCCGCCTCTTGACACATATTCGGCAAGCTGTTGCTTCGCACTCGCATCCAACGCTCCCGGATTTTCGAGCACGGCAAAGGCGTACTTGCTCAAGTCCCGTCCGGACTCCCGCTCGAGTGGCGAGGTTTCGACAGTCAAACCAGTTGCGTTCGATGCCCGCATCGCGGACTCATAGTAGAAAGCATCCTGCGCGCGTCCCGCCGCATACAGAAACAACACCTTGCGCGGATCGGATCTCTCGATCGAGAACCCGAATGAATCGTCGCCCGGAAGATCGTCATGCGGTTCAATCCGAACTTCGCCTCGATGCGATCCATAAGGCACATCGAAGCCGTTGAATTCCACCTGCGCGCGGCCGCCCTGCGGAACAGGGGTGTCTTTTGAAGCCAGCGTCCGGCCATCCAGAACGAGCAAGACTTTCCTTGTCACCGCGGGTCCTTGCCAACCCGCAACGGTTGCCGTCAGGCGTGTACGTGTCGGATCGTAAACGTGCGCCGGTGCGGTCACGCTTTCAACGGCCCAGTTGGGACTGCTTGTGTCGCCCACGCAGTGCACAACCAGCGATGCGTGCGGTCCGATCTGAAGATCGTTGAAACTAGCCGGCATGGACGTCTGTTGATCGTCCGTTATCAGATGCGCATCCAGATGCACTCCAGCCGTCTCGGCCATTACGCGCAGTGCCCGGCTGAACTCCCCGTACGAACTCGCTTGGTCACCGGGTTCAATCGAGTCGATGGCCGCGTTGAGAACAGCTTTGTCCCGCTCCGGTTGGGTCAGTGTTTCGAGACGTGAATCTAATGCGGCGACTTGCGCCTGCTCTTGCCCATGCAGTGCATTCACCAATCGATGCGCCTCCGCCTTTGCATCGTCTAGATGATTTCTGTATCGCATGCTGAAAGAACGGTCCAGAGCGATCAGGGTTACCGTGCGTTGTTTGACGGAAGCCGAAGTGCGATTGACAAATGGATTCGCAAACGCGAGGGCCAGTAACGCCAGCAACGCCAAGCGCATTGCAAGCAAGGCGAGATAGCGTAGCCGCCGGTGCCGCGTTGAACTCTGAACCCTGCGCTCAAAGAACATCAATGAACTGAACGGCCGCGGCGTGCGCTTAAACTGCCGCAGCAGATGCAGCCACAGGGGAAGCGCAAGCGCCGCCAAGCCAGCCAAAAACCAGGGCGAGAAAAGACCCACTACTGTCTCCTCTGTCGAACCGAAAAGTACTCCCGCAGCGCCGCGTCAAGTGGCTGATCCGTCCGCACAAAGAAATATTCGAGGCCAGCCTTCTGCGACTCCGAACGCAACGTGCCGACGTGCGCCGTTATCTTGGTCTCATACTCGCCGCGCGCATACTCGGGAGACACTTCCAAGTCCTCATTCGTCTCCATGTCCACTAGCAGAACGGGATCTTTGATACCCGGCTGCAGTTCCTCCGGATCGAGCAAATGAAACAGAATCACCTCGTTGCCCCGGAACCTAAGCGGCTCGATTGCGGAGATGGTGCTCTCCACCGGCACAAGAAAATCGGAGATCAGGATCGTGATGCCGCGTCGTTTTCGGAATTCCTGCAACTGGGCAAAGGGCCGCTGAAAATCCGTCCGCGTCCCGCTTTCCGCGCCGTCGATCGCGTGAAATAATCTCATCAACTGTCCCTGCCGGCTCGACGGTGGAATGTAGTTGACAGCATCGTCGTGAAACGCAATCAGGCCCGTGCTGTCCCGTTGCAGGTGCGCCAAATAGACGAGAGCCGATGCCATAAACTTCGCGTACGCAAGCTTGCTCACCGCATGAGAAGTAAAATTCATACTCGCGCTCGTATCCAACATCACGACTATTTCTGTGTTGGTCTCGCCGCGATAGCGTTTCAAATACGCCTTCTCGGTTCTTGCAAACACATTCCAATCCACGTGCCGTAAGTCATCACCGGGCGTATAAGCGCGGTACTCGGCAAATTCCTGACTGAAGCCAAAATCGGGCGACCGGTGCAGACCGGCGACAAACCCGTCCACCACCGTCCGGGCGATCAGGTCCAGACTGGAGAGTTCCGCCAGCACCGCTGGATCAAGAAAGCGGTTGTTTGCAACTGCCGGCATCTGCTCGCGTCCTTTCTAGCCGCGCGGAATCGGCTTCCAATCGAGTAAACGCCGCACGATCTCATCTGTATCAACCCGGTCCGATTCGGCATGAAAGTTCAGCAAAACCCGGTGCCGCAAAATCGGCGCTGCCAGCGTACGGATGTCGTCATAAGCGACATGAAAGCGCCCGTTCATCAGAGCTCGCGCCTTCCCCGCCAGCACAAGAAACTGAACCGCACGGACGCTCGCTCCAAAGTTCACATATTTCTTTACAAAATCCGGCGCGTCGCCACCGTTGGGGCGCGTCGCCCGCACCAGATCCACCGCATAACGCGCAACTGATTCCGCAACAGGCGTCATCCGGATCAGATTTTGATAATCGAGAATATCTTCCGCGCTAGTGACCGTCTCCGCTTCCGGCAGCGTTGTCGTCGTGGTCAGATCGACAACTCTCAGTTCGTCCTCCGCGCGCAAGTAGTCGAGAACCGTATTGAAAAGAAAACGGTCCAATTGAGCTTCTGGTAACGGGTAAGTGCCCTCCAACTCAATCGGGTTCTGAGTAGCAAGCACAAAGAACGGAGGCTTGATTTTGTACTGATTTCCCCGCACCGTGCATGAAAATTCCTGCATCGCTTCCAACAGCGCAGACTGCGTCTTCGGCGGCGTGCGATTGATCTCATCCGCCAGCAGCAGATTTGAAAAAATCGGCCCCGGAACAAACGTCCACATGCGGCGTCCCGACGTGGAGTCTTCCTCAATAATGTCCGTCCCCGTTATATCGGAGGGCATCAAATCGGGCGTGAACTGAATCCGATTGAATTGCAGGCCAAGCGTACGCGCCAGAGTACGCACAAGCAGCGTTTTCGCCGTCCCAGGCAGACCCGTTAACAGGCAGTGGCCGCCCACAAACAGCGAAATAAGCAGGTTGTCAATCACCTCCTCCTGCCCCACGATGACCTTGTGAATCTCTCGTTTAATGGCGGACTGTGCGCCTTCAAAACGCTGAATCCGGCTCTTGAGTTCGGCTGAGTCGCTGGTTGTGGCGGGTGTCGTAAAGGTGGACATTGTTTTGTTTATTGGCTGAGTTGCAGCAAGAGTTGTTGCGCTGGTTTGAAATCCGGCGCAGCCTCGAGCGCCATCAAGATCTGATCCTTCGCTTCGGTAATCTGGTGAGCCGCATTGAGGGCGCGCGCCAAATCAAAGTGCGACTCCGCGGCGTCGGCTGGTTTTAGCGCCAGCACAGCACGAAACTCGCGAACGGCCAAATCCGTCTGCCCGTCTTTCAGCAGCAAGTCACCCAGCTTCCGATGAACGTCTTCGTCCTCTGGATATATGAAATTCAGCTTCTCCAAGGTGCTGATCGCTTCCTTCGGTTTGGACGATTCCTGCTCCAGTTGTGCGAGCTTTTTCAACGAGGCAATGTCCGTGCCGCCAAGGTCGCGGTATCTGGACAACTCATCAACGGCTTCTGCTTTCCGTCCGGAAGATAGATAAACGTCCGAAAGCAAATCGTAATCGCTGCCCGCGCCCACATAGTCGGGATAGTAATTGCGGATCGCCAGCCCCTTTTGCAGCGCGTCGTCTTTCTTGCCGTCCCGCAGATCTGCGTGAGCTGCCTTCATACCCTTCGCCCACTCATCGAAGTGACGCACCGTATTCCCGGTCTTACTGTCCAGCCACGTGGCGAAGTTCTTGTCAAACACCTCGGCGCTCTCATGAAAATTCGCCTGAATCGCCTCGGCTGTCGTCTGACGGGCCGCATAGGAGTGAATCATCCCCAAAATTGCCGCGTCGCCCCACTGCGCGGCTATGTAGTCGCAGATCTTCCCCGCTTGATAGTAGGAAACAAGAACCTGGTTTGGGTATTCAGGCCGCACGAAACCGCGATCCAACTCAAGCACCGGCAGCAGCTTTTTCTCTTTCAGAGCGCTCACGATGTCGGGCGTCAAGCGGTCCCCCCAATCCGGAGAGGCCGCCCCTTCCTCGTGAACCGCGACACCCTCCGTGAACCACCGCGGAACCAGATGATTCGTCGCCGTGATCACGTACACATGACTCAATTCGTGCCACATGGTGTCAGCCCAATTAAAATGCCCGGGCGGCCGCGCCGAAGGACTGTCCATTGCCACTACCGTTCCAAATGTCACGCCAAGCAATCCGCCCTGACCCGGCAAGCCAAGCGTCCTCACCACAAAGTCCTCGTGATTCGGATAGACCTCCAGCCGCACCGGACCGCTCAACTTCATCTTGTATTTGCGCTCGTACGTTGCAATCGCGCGCTGTAGTTCAGGCTGAATATAAGGCCGCAAAAGCGCTGCTTCCTTTTTGTTCAGCAGGAGTTCAGTTGAGCCAGTCTTGAACGTCTCGTAATCTTTCATCGTGTCCAGCAACCGCAGCGAGTTGACCGTTTCAGCATCACGGAAATGCGCGTCATAACATTGCTTAAGCTGCTGCTGCGCTTCCGTTTCTAATCCAAGCCGCATCAGATTGACCCCGAGTTGCGACCGCGCGGCCCAGAGCCTTCCGTTCAGATCGAGCGCTTTTCGATAACTCGCGATCGCCTCTTCGTACCGGTAGTTGATTACAAAGAAGTGCGCGCCCATCGCATACGCCTCACCATAAGCGGGATCAATCGTTAAAATCCGATCTATCCACGGCGATGCCGTCTTCCCATTCAGCCAGTCGATCGACGCCAACACCGCCATCCCATCAAGCGCTTCGGGTGAAACAGCAAGCGCCTTCTGCGCTTCATCCGCCGCTCCCTTTTCATTGCTGTCTTCGAGCGCAAGATACGCAAGAAATTCATGCGCTTGATAGAGTTTTGGATCGCGGCTCACGGCTTCCTGTGCGAGCTCTACCGCCTTCTTGTCGAAGCCCTCTGAGAGCACACGCGCCAGGCCCAGATACGCAGGCGCGTAGTTCGGATCGGCTTCCATCGCCTCTTCGAACAGCTTTGCCGCGTCCCCTGGCTGCGCATGTTCCGTGAACATCCGGCCCCACTCGCTCTTCACCGGCGCCGAGTTCGGACGCGCGCGATCCGCCTCTCGGAATTCGTCATTCGCTTGATCGAATTGCTGTAGTCCCAAAAATCCTTCGGCTCGCGCCCGCGCATCATTCGATCGGGTTAGCGCCGTGTAGCACGCCGAAGCTTCCTGCAGCCTTCCATGAAGGTAAAAGTTCCGGCACTGGTCGGCTTGGACGGTCGCCGCAAACACAACAGCCAGGCAAAAGAGCGTTCTCATAACTACTTGTCGATCTCTGCCTGGGTCCGCGCCAACTGCAGCAGCAGCCCTGTCAATTCCTGTTTGTACTGCTCTTCCGGCAACGCCGCCTTTCGATATTTCAGCTGATCTATCTTGGCTTCCAGATCCTGTTTCCGGCCGAGCAAATTCTGCTTCTTCGGATTGACGGCCGCACTCGTATCGGTTGCGGGCCGCAGCAGGGGAAATGCTGACGCCAGCAGTCCTTGTCCGTTCTCCGGCTTGGGATCGCGTACCGCTGTCACGGAACCCGTATCGCTGAATTGCGAATGCTCTGTTGCCAGCAGCTTCTCGCTCTCAAAGTACGCGGTCGTCTTCTGCTGCGCATAGCGGAACGCCTCCAAAGCCGATATGGTTCCGTTCTTATCCGTATCCGCCGCCGGGTCCTGCAGTGCATCCACCCAATAGCGCGCAAATACCGTGGCATTCTTTTCAGTGCCGGATTTAGTCGCGGTAATGACGATCCGGTCTTTCTTCGCAAGCTTCGCGAGCGAGGCCCCGCTACAACTCGTCATATTCACAACCAATTGCCGCCCCGCGCGGACGTTGTTCATCAACGTGCTCAGTTGACCGGCGGTAATGTCCGGACCCGGAACGTTGAACTTATAATCCGTACCATCAAACGTGCCGTGACCAATCAAAAACAGCGCTATGGCATCCTGCGGTTGAACTTCTTGCGTCAGATGAGCGAAAACTGCATCAATGTGCTGACGCGTCGCGGCGGCTCCCGCTATTGTTTCGATATGCGCATCAGTCCCGTTCTGCCCTAGCTCACGCCCCAGTTCAGCCGCCCACTTTTGAAACTGAGTCTCGTATTCCGCCGTGCCACCCAGACCGGCAATCGTCACATAATAGGTCGCGGCGTTCACACTCACACAAAACAGCCCGGCAAGCAAGACCAACCTCAACGGCCACCAATCCCGAAACCGAGCCGGAAGCGTAAGCGACCTGCTTCTGATTGCCCGCTTCAAACCAGCCCCCATTTCCTGCGCAGCAGCCACTCAGCCGAACGAAGCATCAGCAGCGCCAGAAACACCGCCGGCATATTCCAAAGATCCCTCGTCTCATGAGTCGTAATGCCCGCCTGTGAAAACGCAATCTCCTCCGGCAGCCGCCCGGCATCCCCCGGCGTGTAGTAATGCCCGCCAGTCTCTTCAGCCAATCTCTGAAGAAGATCGCGGTTTTGTTCGCGATGGAAGTTTTCCGCTACCCCGTTCTCCCGCTGAAACGTCAACACGTCCCGGCCAAGCTCCGCCGTCCCTCGCTTCGCCGTCACCTCTGTCACGTACGAGCCCGGTTTGTCGGCATCCCAGTCGGCCGAGTAGATCCCGCGCGCCAACGGCTCAGGGCGAAGCGTAACCGGATGCGAGGACCCGTCCGGACCAATGACATTCGCCCGCACATCGACATCGCTTGCCGGATTGTAGTCCTTGTCCCGCACGTCCGCCCGTATCTGCAGCTTGCCAGTATCTTCAAGCTGTGCGTTAGGTGTGGACGCCACAACCCGGGAAGGGGTTCCACCGGCGGTCCAGCGTAGCAACTGACGCCAGAAAGTCTCCTGGCTCGTGTCCGCGACGGGCTGTTGCATTCGCCATCGCCAACTGCCGCCCGTCGCAAATACCGCCGTGCGCCCGCGCCCATAGTTCTCGGTAATCAGCAACGGCAAGCGGCTGCTGCCCACCTGTGAGCGGGCAAGCACCACCGCCCCCGGCTTAGGTGTCCCAGGGTCCTGGAAATCGGCGAGATACGGCAGAACATCCCAATGATTGACACTGTCCTCTGGATTGTCTTCAATCCTGCAAATCAAGCTCTTCTTGCCTTCATCCGTAAGCTCCGCCGCTACCAACTTGCGTTGAAAAGTATTCTTCCGCCTGGGAAGAACGACTGGCAGCAGTTCTGCGAATGGCGGCGCGTTGTAATCGCCATCTGCAAGCGAGGCGCGTCCCCCCAGGAACAGCAACCCAGCCCCCCGCCGGTCCACAAACTCCTTAATCGCTTCCTGCTGCGCTGGCGTAAAGAAACCGGATTCCACACTGCCCAGGATCAGCCCTTGATACTGGAACAGCTCCTCCGGCTTGCTCGGAAACCCATCCGCCAGTTCATTCGGATTCGAAATGCCCTGACGGTAAATCTTGTTCTGAGTCGTGCGTAACATCGAGACCACTTCGATGGCCGGATCGTCTTCCACCGCGCGCCGCAGGAACTTATATTCCCAACGCGGCTCGCCCTCGACGTAGAGAATACGCCGCTTCGTTCCATCCACGGCAACGATACGCGTCAACCGGTTATTCTCCAGGTTCTCTTCCCCTGGAAGCGCGTCCAACCTCGCTTCCACTCGCCTAACGCCCGCCTTTCCGGCATTGAACTCAACCGTTTCGGTTTGCTCCCGATCGCTTTTCAGGGTAATCTCACGGCTGGCAACTGTATGCCCATCCGCCGTGATCACAAGATTCGCCCGCTTGCCGTTGAACGCGTTTTGCCGGATCCCGACCTGAGCTTGCAAACGGGAATTCACCAGTACATGTGCCGGCAAGTCAAGACTTTCCATTTCGACATCGCGCGTCAGTTCATCACGCCCGAATCCGACCGTATTCACGGGTAACCGGCGTCTCCGCAACTCGTTCAGAGTCTTCAGATCCACCCCACCCGAGTTATCCGCGCCATCGCTCATCAGAACCACCGCGCCAATAGGAAGAGTCGCCGATTCATCGGCAATCTGCTGCAATCCCGTCCCGATTTGCGTAGCAGTACCGCTGGCGTGCAACTGCCCACTACCCGCAATTCGCGCCACGCCGTCGCTCAAACGATAGAGCCGGACCTGAAAGCGTTTGCTGAGTTCGGGCATCAACTTCGATTGCAACAGCCGGATTGCCTGCTGCTCGCGCGCTTCTCCCGTGTCGGCGATCCCCATGCTGCGGCTATCGTCCACGACAACTGCGATGATGTTCTGTTGTGGCTTAAGCGCCGTAATGCTGATGGCTGGCTGCCATAAGAGCAAAAGCAGAATCGCCACCGTTGCAAATTGCAAACTCCAAAGCACTGCGGCACGCAGCTTATCGAGGGACTTCGCCAGACGCCCGCGGCCGTGCCAGATCGACCACGCTAAAGCGCCTGCCAGACCTAAAACGCCAAGCAGTAAAATCCACTTCGGCCACGGCCCCAGCAGCACAAGAGTTCCCTTCGAGAAGGCTGACGCCGGATACTTGAACAGGAACTGGAACATATTCTGTCCAACCGCTCAATGCGTCATCGCATAGACCAGGTAATTGATTCCAATCCGAAAGCCAAGCGCTGAATACTGTTCCGGATATTGCGGATTATCGGCGTGCTCCCACGAATCGCCCAAGTCCATGTTGTGGCAAATAGCAACCATCACGCGGCCTTTGTCGTCGTAAATTCCCCGCCACCTGGCGTCGTAACCGTCTTTCTCATAGGTGCGGTGACTGTATACAAACTGCTCGCCCGGCACTTGGTAACGGTCGTCCAAGTCATAGACCGTGTGAAAGATTGGATCGCCGTTAGGCAGGTCAACGATCGGCCGGTCCGGAAAAACCTTCTTCATACTCGCGACGAAGGTGTCCCACTCCCACGTACCGTGAAAGTCGTCGCACATGAAAAACCCGCCTCTGTTCAGGTAGTCGCGAAGTTTCGCCGCTTGCAGATCCGTGAGATCCCAGTGACCCACTTCAACTGCATAGAGCCAGGGCCAGTTGTAAATATCGTCTCCATCCTCCGCCGCGACCGGTTCTTCCACGGAACGCGCTTGAATGCGTGTTAACCGGCGGACAGCCTCCGACAGATGCCGGTCCGATCGAGGATAGTCGATCGTCCAGTTGGGCCCGCGCCCCCGCCGAGTCATGACGGCGCGGTACATGAATCGGGCAAACGCCCACTCGCCAGGCACGTTGTAATCGGGAGCTACGGGATAATTCTCATACTCCCAGCCAATATATTGACGGAACACGCCGGGCTGCTGCGCGCTCCGCGTTGTGCGTTTGCCTACATGGCTCGCATCGGTGGGAAGCAGTTCCTGGTTCGGCGTGGGCCCAGGAGGGGGAATGGCGCTCAAAAGCACCATACTCGCTACGATCGCCAAAAGCACGCCCCGTACACGCATATTCCAGGAACCGGGTTCGCGGCCAGAATAGCATTTGCAAATTGAGCGTCCAGTTTCCGCTTCCACACCGCTCGTGAACGGCGTGGAAGCGGCTCAAGTTCTTAATGGTGATTAAACAGAAACCAGATAACAATCAGGATTCCCGGTACGCCTAGGATCCACGCAAACAGGTATTTCATTATGTCTCCTCCGGGCGAAATGTACAGCACGGAGATGGCCCTTTATACCGGGAAGCTCCTACTAACCCTATCAACAACTTGCAAGCCCAGGAAAGCAATGCCAACGCGCCGCCCTCGTAATTTTTTCAGGCGAACAGAAATCGCTGCTTACGTGGTTAAAAACTGATCGGGCTCTACACCTGGTTGCTTAAGAATCGCGCGCGGAGTTCCTTCGGGCATATCGCCTGAATGGTTCGGAATTGTCGTGTACCGGTTCGTCGTGGGGCTGAACCAAATTTCGTGACTTCCAGCGGCGTGCCGGTTGAATTCAAACCCGAATATCTTCAGCTTCCGGGTAACTTCCCGGTATCGAAATCCCGCCAGTCGCCCCATCTAGGCAGCAACGACTATGGTGAAGTCTCGACACTCGGCGATACTAGGCAGTTGCGGTGAGCCGCCTCGCTGACTACGCCCGTCGAGCAACTTCCGCGCCACATCACGAGCAATCTCTAATGTCTCGGCCACTGTCCGTCCTTGGGCCACCAATCCCGGCAAATCCTCACACGTAGCCAAATACACGCCTTCTGGCAAATGCTCGACCTGTATCCGAAGTGCCAGTTCCATATCGTTCATCCTAACAATCTGCAACACACCCGGCGCATCACTCGCCCGCCGCCCCACAAACAAAACTCCCAGCCTCATTGCTATCTCCGCTCCCTCTATACTTCGCGATCTGAGGATACGGACAAATAGGCCTCGTCATAGACCGCCCTTTCCCCGAGTTCGCAACAATCTCTCCCGGCGCCATCCCCTTTTCCACCCACTCCTCCAGGGCTGCGTAAACACTTCGATGCGGGTCTTCTTCCCCAATCGCACTGGACTGTCCAAACGAACTCGCCCCCGGACCGCCCCCACAATGCTGCATTCCCGGTATCATGTACAACCGGACAAATTCATCCGTCTTCTTCCCGCCCACCGCCGCAACGACACTCTTGTAGTAGTTCACCGTGTTCCAAGCCGAAATAGCCGGATCGTTCCAGCCGTGGTAAAGAATCAACTTTCCATTCCGCGCCTGAAATTTCTGCAAATTGGGATCCGTCGCATTCAGGAACCGGGCCGTCTTCTTCTCCGCCATCCGCCCGGCATCGGCTACGTTAGCCGTAAGAGCGTTCCAACTCGTGTCCTCAAACACCATGTAGCGGAAGTAGTTTTCCGTGAACCCATATCCCAGCGATAGCCCCGGCCCACTGCCCAAAGCCCAAGTTCCCCATCCCCCTGGTCCCTCCTCGCCGCCCGGAGTGAATCCTGGATAGTTCTGCCCGCCCGCATACATCCTCTTGAGGGTTGCCACTTCCGGGCCTGTCAGGCAAGCGCGTGATTCCACCCCCTTGCAAAGCAACACCGAAGGATCGAAATGGCATCGCGCTGGATCGCTGATAACGCCATCCTTCACCCCATCCTCCGCATCGCACGCCGCCAGAGTTGCCGCATGAATCGCGGGAATCTTCGTATCTGAAATGTATGCATTGGGATTGTCGAGCATCGCTTTCCCTAACTCCAGACCCGACGTCACCATGTGAGTCCAGTTGTTCGCAGGCGCACCGGCTAAGATGCCGTCGTAGTCTTGTGGAAAGCGTTGAGCCTCCATCAAGGCCTCGCGCCCTCCGTTCGAGCAACTTTCGAAATAAGACTTGTTAGCCGGCCGCCCATACAATTCCTTCACCAGGCTCTTCGCGTTTCGCGCGGTTAGATGAATCGCGCGATACCCAAAATCGACCGTTTTTTCGGGATGATGAAAAGCCCAGCTCGCATCGACGCTGTCTCCTTCGTGCCCCGTATCCGTTCCCGCCGTCGCATAGCCATGGGTGACATCGTCTCCCATCGCGTTGTAATCGATCGCTCCCGCAAACCCGCCATTCCCAACGCCCAGGAACTTGGCATTCCAGTTCCCGGCAACGGGTAACCAGACCTCAAAACGAATGTATGAATCGCTCGTTGGTTGAATCACTCCAGCTACGCGGCAAAATGCGGCAACCTTGCTAATCGCATTTCCATACGGAGGAGTAAACTCACCTCCAGCGACAGACTCGGCGACCGTGATTTTGGTATCGGGCAGATTCAAAGCCGAGAGACTCTCGCAAGTTGCGCCCAGTCCAGGTAAAGCGCAGGCTGCAATCAGCGGAAAAGCGAACGCTCCAAAACATCGCATAACGCGTGAATCATACCAACCCACACCTTAGATTCCCGAATTCCGTCGCCTCCCACCGGTCTATCAAACGGGGTGCATAGATTGCAGGTCATAGCTAGTGCATCTGGTTGCTGTTTGTCAACGGCTCAGAGCTCAACTGCCTCCGCCATGTTCACAGTCGGCAATTCGCTCTCGGCCAGCCCGATCGAGTCATACATCGATGTTCCGTCCGCTAACGCTACGCTCGCCGGTGTGACCTCGTTCGCGGGATGGGCCCTTGACAGCTCGAATCCTATCGCGACTGTACTGATCGGCATCGACGGCGTACCGTATGGCCCAGCCGGCTATCGCGTCAATCGCC
>JALYVD010000260.1 GCA_030853405.1 Acidobacteriota bacterium
GGCAGAACTTCACGAGACTCCTGCCGGGCGCCGCGGGATCAGGTGCCGGAGTTGCGGTGAATGGGAACATGCCGTACTACTCGAATTTCCTAGCGGATGGCGCAAACGTATCGGCACCCCATAGCGCTAACTTCGACGCCAATGTGTTCGAATCAGTAGCCGAGGTGCAAGTCGAGACATCGACCTATTCAGCGCAATATGGCGTGGGGGGCATCGTTATGAACCAGATCAGCAAGAGTGGCACAAATCAGTTTCATGGCTCAGCGTACGAATATTTCCAGAACGATTTTCTGAATGCGGGCAATTTCTTTTCTCATACGACCGCGCGGCTAAGATACGACAACTTCGGTGGTTCGGTGGGCGGCCCAGTGATCAAAAACAAGGCGTTCTTCTATTTCAATGCTGACAAGATCATTAACAACGGTACGTCTTATTTCAGCAATACGTATCCTACGGCTGCCGAGAGGGCGGGCAACTTTGCCGGTCTGCCTACGATTTACGATCCCACTACTCCTGTTAACTCGGCCACGGGCACGCGTACGCCGTTTCCGAACAACCAAATTCCGGCCAACAGGCAAGATTCGCTAGCCCTGAAGTTCCAAACTCTGTTCCCGAACCCCACCGGACCGGGCCTTACGAATAACTTGATAGCGCTGCTGCCTTCGTCTTCTCCGTACATGCGTTATTTCGGGCGCGCGGATTATACGATTTCGGACAAGAATCGTTTAACGATGTCCGTTACCGAGCGTGACAATCCGGGAAACAATCCGGCGCCAGACTATCCCCTCGACACCACCACTTCCGACATTGGCAGCGTCAACGCGCAGATTTCAGATATCTGGAACCCGACTGCAAATACCGTCAACGAGTTTCGCTTTGGTTATACGCGGTACTACAGCATATTCGCTCCGGCTTCTGAGAATAAAAACATTCCGCAAAGTCTAGGCTGGAACTATGCGGTGGCGAATATCGCTCCATCGATCAATATTTCTGGCACTTGCTGCAGCGGCCTGGGAGCCGGCACGAGCGCCACATACATACAAAACAGCTTCGATCCGTCGGATGTGGTGACGTTGATCCGCGGTAAACACATCCTGAAATTCGGCGGCGAGATCTTGATGTATCAAGACAACTCCACGCCCTGGGGCAATGTAAACGCCGGCAGTTTCAATTTTAGTGGAGTATTTACCCAATCGTCGCCTGCGAAAGGGAGCACGGGCGGACTCGGTTATGCGGACTTCCTGCTGGGATACGTTTCCGGTTGGAATGCGAGTAACACTCCGATTGTGGGATTCCGACAGAAGAACCCGCAGGTGTTTGTACAAGACGATTGGAAGCTCACCCCAAAATTCACTCTAAATCTCGGCCTTCGTTACCAAATTCAGGGCGCCTGGAGCGAAACCCATAACCGCCTGGGCATATTCGACCCGAATCTTACGAACCCCCTCACCAATACTCTGGGCGCCATGCGGTTTGGGGGCAATCTGGAAGCACCCGTTTACAACGTCTTGCTTCCACGCGTAGGATTCGCCTACTCGCCCAAGACCAATACTGCAATCCGTGGCGGTTTCGGTATTTATGCTTATGGATGGAGCATCGACACCTACAGCGGCGGCTCGGAGGGAGTCGGCACCAACAGTCAGGGTTCCCTCACACAAACCAACAACGTAAACCCCGTCTTCGTCCTGGGGCAAGCCAGCTACGCGAATCTAAATTATGTAGGGCCCTCTCGTTCGCCGTCGGTGTATAACGGGCAGTCGGTTAGCTACGTGCCGTATCACACTCCCGTAGCGCGCAATTACCAGTACAACTTCAGCATTGAACAGCAGTTCGGGGGTGGCGCGATGATACAGGCGGCTTATGTTGGGAGCCACGGGACTGATCTCTCGTTCCCAGTTGATATCAATCAGGTGCCCGCGAATCTTTTGGCACAGAGCGCCGCTAACCCCGCTACCTCACAGTCGCTCCGGCCTTATCCGCAGTTCCAGGGGATCAGCGGCAACAACTTCAACGCGCTTTCATGGTATAATTCGGCTCAATTTACGTTTGCCAAACGCATGAGCCGTGGGCTTCAGTTCGATGCGAACTACACGTGGTCGCGACTGCTGGACGAACAGGACTCCTCGGGATGGGGTAGCCGGGATGGCGGACAAGTATATCAATACTCTTACAACCCGCGCGCTAACTATGGACCCTCTAACTTCGACATACCCCATATGTTCAAGGGCGATTTGACGTACCAGCTTCCCTTCGGCAAAGGAAGAGCGTTTATGAACCGCGGCGGCGTGCTGGATGCAGTGTTCGGTGGTTGGCAAGCTTCTACCATCTTCGTTTTCGAATCGGGACGGCCGTTCACGTTCGTTGTTGGGACCAACAACAATAGCGGCGCGCTGGCGGGCAACCTGTATCCGAACGTAATCGGCAATTCGACCCTGGCCAATCAGACGATCACTTCGTGGTTCAATACCTGTACTCTGCTGCAGGATCGAACTACCTTTCCGAACGGCTGCAGTAACCCGGCCTTCGCTATTCCGGCGAACGGCACCTTCGGTAACTCCGGGCGAAACACGTTTCGGGGGCCTGGAATTGAAGACGTCGACTTTTCTCTAGGCAAGAATTTCGCTATTCCTCTGCCTCGCGAAAAGGGCGATCTTCAGCTTCGGTTCGACGCCGTGAACGGACTCAATCATCCGAACTTCGAGATTCCGAATGCATCGATCGGCACTTCGGGGGCCGGGATCATTTCGGGTCTCACCGGAAACTACAATTCGAACCTCAATCCGTTCGGATCGCGCAGATTGCAAATCGGGGCACGCTTCTCCTTCTAAAACGCAAGAGCTTTGATCGAGGAGCCGGCCAGACAGCGAAGTGCAGTCTGGCCGATTTGTATTGGATCACGGCCATTTATTTAGAGTGGTTGTATGGTCAGACGAACGATCATCGGATGCAGCTTGCTGCCGATTATTGCCGGGGCTCTCTTTGGTCAATCTAACGGAAGCCAGCAGGACGCAATCCAGTCACACGCAAGACAAGCACAGCTCGATCTTCAGAGCAAGCAGCCGGCTCTGGCGATAAAAGAATACAAAGCGATCCTTGCAATCGATCCGGACAACTTGGACGCTCGGGCCAATATTGGAGTGACGCAGTATTTCGCAGGCGATTACCGAGGCGCAACAGACCAGATGCAGGCCGCGCTGAAACTTCGACCCGGGTTGTTTAAGTTACAAGCTCTGCTCGGGATGGGTGAGAAGCGCACTGGCGAGATGACGAGGGCGCAAAGTGATCTGGAAACATCGTTTCCCCATTTAGAGGAAGAGAAGCTTCGGATCGAAACTGGCATGGAACTGATCGAAGTCGATTACACCTTGAACGATTTAAGTAAGGCGGCAGAAGTGGTGAACGTTCTTCGACAGTTGAAACCGAGCGATCCGGACATCCTGTACACCGCACACCGCATTTTTTCGGATCTCGCCGACGAGACTACGCTCAGTCTCGCGATGGTTGCTCCGGATTCTGCTCGGATGCACCAACTTATGGCCCATGAGCTCGCTAGGCGAGCCGATAATGAAGCCGCCATCATGCACTATCGTGAGGCCTTAAAGCTTGAACCACGTCATTCAGATCTTCACTTCGAACTGGCGGAAATGCTAAATGGCTCATCTTTCGCAGCGAATAAAGCGGAGGCGGAGAAGGAATATAAGGCAGCTCTCGCAGAGAATCCGTTCGATGAAAAATCTGAGTGCCGCCTCGGGGATATTGAGTCGCGCCGTTCTGACCAGAAGGGAGCTCTCGAGTACTACTCCCGCGCGCTGCAACTGCAGCCGAACGACCCGGACGCGAACCTCGGACTAGCCAAGGCAATGATGTCACTGCACGAGCCCGAGAAAGCAGAGGCTCCTTTGCGTCGTGCAGCCCAACTGGAACCTTTTAATCCAGCGAGTCATTATCGATTGGGCGTGTTACTTCGCCAGTTGGGGCAGTCAGATGAATCACGGCGTGAACTGGCGGAATTCGAAAAGCTAAAGAAAGAAAAAAATAACCTGCAAACTCTTTACCAGGCCATGCGCTTACCCGGCAGACAGGACCAACCGGATTCAGGTGTTCCGCAGTAACGCACATCCATCGTGACGCCTCTCCACATACATCGCCCGGACGGACATTCGCTAGGATCGGCCAGCCCTGGGCGGATCGAAGATTTGGACGTACAGGATAAATTTGACTGGGAAAGCGTCACACTGTTCACCATTCTTGCAATCGAAGCTGCTTTTGAATTTCAATTCACCAAACCTGATTCGGCCTAATGACCTCAACCAATGAGGCAGTCAAGAAATCGGGGACGTACGCTTGAGTTCTATATCTACCAGCGCCGAAACGAAATCGAGGCCCGGCACTCCATGGCCAAGCTCTGCGCTGGCTACCATGTGTTCGCCACCGGGCAGCCCCAGTCCCATCAAGAGCGCGGTCGCAGAGGTTGTCGAAGAGTAACAGAAACACCGCTGCATCCGTCATCATGTTCGTGCTCTCGGACGATTAGGTGTTAATGTCGGCTGCCCACCGATAGGCTAGACGGTTGTTTTCGGAAGCCATCTGTTTAAGATCGGCCTGAAGACTTTGTCAGCTATTGCCGGGCGGCTGACACACAAGAGCCGTCTCGAGGAGGATTGCATGCGCTTCATACTTACTGGTCTTCTCTTGCTTTCTTGGAGGCTTACACTTCCGAGCCGGGCCTGGGCACAGCAGAGCGGACATGTAGCCGTCTGGCTGACGACGGCAGACCGCAGCCAACTATTGACGCCTCAGCCGCAGGGACCGAAGCTTCACGAAGCCGATCCTCAGTCAAAGACCATCGTTGTGGATGAACACAAGACGTTCCAGACAGTGGACGGATTTGGCTTTGCCATGACCGGAGGAAGCGCTCAGCTGCTTCACCGGATGAACCCCGCTCAACGGGACTCCCTGCTCAAAGAAATTTTCGGGCGCGGACCCGGCGAAGACGCCGTGAGCTACCTCCGGGTGAGCATTGGTTCCTCGGACATGAACGACCATGTCTTCACATATGACGACATACCTGCCGGTGAGACCGATCCGGAGCTTAAACACTTCACCTTGGCGGAGGATGAGACGGATCTCATTCCTGTGCTGAAAGAGGTGCTGGAGTTGTCACCCGGGTTGCAGATCCTGGCTTCACCCTGGAGCGCGCCGTCATGGATGAAGACAAACGAGGCGCCGAAGGGCGGCAGCCTCAAACCAGCGCTCTATCGGGTCTATGCGGCGTACCTGGTGCGCTACCTGCAGGCGATGGAGGCACATGGGGTACCGATAGCCGCTCTCACGATGCAGAACGAGCCTCTCAACCCCAAGAACACGCCCAGCATGGTGATGGAGGCGTCTGAACAGGACGCGTTTCTGCGCGATGCGCTTGGCCCAGCACTGCATGCAGCGGGGCTCCGCACGCGTGTTGTCCTCTTTGACCATAACTGCAATCACCCTGACTACCCAATCACTATCCTGAACGATACCAAGGCCCGGCCCTTTGCCGATGGCTCTGGATTTCATCTTTACGAGGGCGATATCTCCGCGCTCTCGGAGGTCCATGATGCTTTCCCCCAAAAGAATCTCTATTTCACCGAGCAGATGGTAGTTGAGGAGAAGCATGATGGTTTGCTGCGGTCGGTGGCGGATCCTGTATCGCGAATCGTCATCGGTGCGATGCGCAACTGGAGCCGAACGGTATTGCTTTGGAATCTCGCCGCAGATCCGAGCTTTGGCCCGCATACGGCTAATGGCGGTTGCCCTGTGTGCCAGGGAGCCATCACGCTCGACCGTAATCAGGTCACACGTAACATCGCGTTCTACACTATCGCCCATGCGTCGAGGTTTGTGCCGCCTGGATCGATTCGCATCGCCTCGACCCAGCCCGGCCCGGAGCTGGCGAACGTGGCTTGGCGCACCCCGCAAGGTGGCCGTGTCTTGCTTATGACGAACACCAGCAAAGCTACGCAGAGCTTTACGGTCGGCACCGGCACACGGGAGTTCTCTGCCAGCTTGCCGCCGGGTAGCGTAGCTACGTTTGTCTGGTAGCGGCCGAACTCTGCGCAGAGGCTGGCCCAGAAGACAGGCGCGGTAGTCGGTTGCTGGTGCAGAAATGCCGGACGAACTATTGACGAGCTTGGGAAGAGGTGCCTCCGGGTAGGCCAGCAACGACCTGGAACGTAGCGTGGCTGCTCGCGGTCGAGTCGAATCCTCCCCAAACATCAAAGACCCCCGGCTCAAGCACGCGACGATGGGATGCCGGACTCCAGAACGCCAGTTCCTCTGCGGGAACGGACAGTGTCAGTTCCCTCGACTCGCCAGCAGCCAGCGCCACTTTCTGAAAGGCCTTCAGTTCCCTTACCGGCCGCGACGCACTGCCGGCCTGCTGATGCGTATAGAGCTGAACCACCTCTGCTCCGCGAACGTTCGAAGTATTGCGGACCGTCACCGTAACGCGAAGTGGCACCCCAGGCTTCACCCCGCCTGTTGAGAGCGAAAACGCACTCAGATCGAAGCTGGAGTAGCTCAAACCATAGCCGAACGGATACAGCGGCGAGCTTGGAACATCCCAGTAGCGATGCTCCGTATTGTCTGGATTGTGCGGGAGCTTGTAGTTGTAGAACAGTGGTTCCTGACCGGCTTCGCGTGGCCACGAGAGGGTAAGATGTCCACTCGGATTGGCGAGACCAAACAACAGATCTGCGACCGCGTGTCCGCCCTCGGTGCCCGGATACCAGGCGTTCAGAATCGCCGGCACGTGAGTCGAAGCCCAGGAGATATCAAGCGGGCGCCCTGTCATGAGCACCAGAACAACCGGCTTGCCGAGCGCACTGACCGCCTCCAGCAGTTGCTCCTGTTCACCGGGCAGCGCAAGCCCCGCACGTGACGCGCTCTCGCCACTCATGGTCTGCGCCTCACCCAACACCAGCACGCTGGCCTCAGCCTGACGCGCAAGATCGATAGCATGGTCGAACTCGGCCTTTTTTGCTGCGTCCGTCGTCAGGCGTGGCTTCTCAGGCGGCACTTGCTCGTCGAAAATAGTGGGGGACCCACGCTCGATTTCAACACCTTCGGTTACGCTGACCTGCGCGTTGGGGAGCATCTCACGCAGGCCTTGGGCCACGGTGATGGTGTCGCTCCGATTTCCATGAATCGACCATGAGCCCATCGTGTCGAGCCGGCTGTCCGCGAGCGGGCCGATAAGGGCAATGGAACGGAGACTTCGACTGAGTGGCAAGACGTGCCCCTGGTTTCGCAGAAGAACCGCCGTCTGTTCCGCGGCGCCCCGCACGGCTGCGCGCTGCTCTGCGGAAGCCGTCTCCTGATGGAAACGGTCGATATCGGCGTAGGGGTGGCTGAATAGTCCCAACTCGTATTTCAACTTAAGGATAGGCCGCACGAGGGAGTCGATAGTTGCCTCGCTAATCTGACCTTCCTTGACCGCTGCGGGCAAGTATTGCCGGTACACGGAGCTGGTCATCTCAATGTTGACCCCGGCGGAAGCCGCGCGTATCGCTGCATCCTGCGGACTGGCTGAGAAGCCGTGTGTCTGGAGATTGCGGACTGCCTCCCAGTCGCTAACCACAATACCTTTGAAGTTCCAGTCCTTCCGCAGAACCTGCTGCAGGAGCCAATCGTTTCCGGTCGCAGGCACGCCGTTCAGGTCCATGTACGCCGACATGATCGTCGCGGCGCCCGCCTCTACCCCGGCATGATATGGACGCAGATAAACGTTGTGTAGCAGTTCGTCGGAAATGTCCGCGCTGTCGTAATCGCGGCCTCCTTCGGCGGCACCATAGCCGGCGAAGTGCTTCACCGATGCCAGCACATGGCCCGGAGTCCCAATGGCGTCGCCTTGGAAGCCCTGCACCTGCGCTCTCGCTATCTGTTCCCCGAGAAAGGGGTCCTCGCCGGCGCCTTCCATGATGCGCCCCCATCTGGCGTCGCGCGCGATGTCCACCATGGGCGCAAAGGCCCAGCTCACGCCTGCTGCACGCGCCTCTCTTGCAGCCATTTCCTGGGTGTGCCTCACCAACGGCGGATCCCAGGAAGAAGCCATTGCCAGAGGAACCGGCGCAATCGTGCGAAAACCATGGATCACGTCATAGCCGAATAGGAGAGGAATGTGCAGTCGAGATCGCGTGACCGCGATCCGTTGCAGCTCATTAATGCGCACTGGGTCGGTGAAGAAGAGGAAGCTGCCCGTGCCTCCACTGGCGGCCAGCTCTTCGGCTTGAGCAGGCGGCGTGTACATGGGCTGCCCCGCCGTTTGCTCCATTTGTCCGATCTTCTCGGCCAAAGTCATGCGGCTTAAAAGAGCATCCGCCAACCGCTCGGCTTCAGCGTCGGAAACAGTTGCCTCGGGCACTCTCGTCTGCGCTGTACAGGTGACAGTCACGAATACCAGAGGCAGTACGAAAAAGAAACGGCAAGGTGCGCGCAAGAGCTTGGTTGCAAGTGGCATTGTCATGTGAGAAGGGCCGGCAGAAACATCCCACCACGATACACGTAATTGAGACAGGAACAGTTCCATCCCGAGAGTTTCTTCGCACAAGATCGTAAATTCAGACTACCCCTCTCCAAAGCAGCGAAACGCCTACAGCGGGCTACACTAGTCAATCCTGTTTAATTCCAGTCACATTGCCACTGCTAACAACAATGTTGGGTCTACCCACGTTGGGAGCACCGGTGAATTTGGCATCACCGAAATCGGGCAGGGAGTCGAGTTGGAGCTGTTCGTTACCGGTGAGCCCGCCCGCTTGCTTTCCGCGGTTGAATGGAACTTGCTCCGCATCGGGCAGGAAGCGGTGGCGAATGCGTTGAAACACGCCCAGGCTGCCCGCATTGTGCCGCGCCTCGAATACAGGCATGGAGCCACACGCCTCGAAGTGAGCGACGACGGCATAGGATTTGAAAAGCCTGGCGAAATAAAGCAATGAAAGGACATTTCGGGCTGCTGGATATGCACGATAGCGCGAGTCGCTCGGCTATCGTTTGCTCGTGGAGAGTGCGGCAATGCAGGCAGGCGCTTGCCGTGGAGGTCCCGCTATCGGGCTGGCCGCATCACTGAATCTGGAGCCTGATATAGCCCTCTGGTGGCGGAAGCGGCCGACAGCGACGCGGCGCTGGTCGTCTGCCGCGATCGGGATCCGAACTTGGTGCTGATGGACGTGCGCCTACCGGGCAGAGGGGGGTCGGATGCCTGCGCGCTTCTGCTCAGAGAATTTCCTCGTCTCCGCGTGTTGATGCTCTCCACACAATCGAATCCCGAAGAGATTAATCGCGCTCTGCAGTCGGGCGCAAGCGGCTATGTCCTCAAAACCGCGCAACGCGACGATCTTCTGCGCGCCATCCGCGAGGTCTGGGATGGCCGCGCCTACATCGACCCGGCAGTGACCGCACTTCTGGCCAGCCGTACCTGGCAACGCTCTCTGACCACGCGCGAAGTGGAGGTCCACGCATCGCGGCGCACGGGCTGGGCAATAAAGAAGTGGCGACTGCGCTAGGCGCATTGCGGAGCCCACCGTGAAGCTGCACGTCACTGAAGTCCTGGAGAAGCTCAACGTGCGAGACCGGACAGAGGCAGCTGCGGTCGCGATCCGGCGCAGCATTATCTCGCTCGATTGAAGCTATACGAAAGTGTTGCACGAGACCTATCCGAATGCCCAATAGCGTCGACTTCCCAATTCGCGCAGACTTTTAATGGTGCGTGCCCATGCGATGAAGCGGGCACGTATGAGAATCTACGAGGATTGCACAAAGTTCCATGAAGCACATCTTGCGATGGCCCATGCTGGCGATGTTCGCGCCCGCCCTGATGTTGGCGCAAACCGTCAATATCGTTCAGACGAACGCGGACAAATCCGCGCTTCTTGCGGCACAATCCCCCGCCGCTTTCGGTCACCAGAGTCCCCAAAGTCTCACAATTACCGTAAACGACGGCATTCAGTACCAGACAATGGACGGATTCGGGGCGTCATTTACCGACTCGTCGGCTTGGCTTGTGTGGAATAAGCTGACTGCGGCGCAGCGGGAATCCCTGATGAAAGAGCTATTTACTCCGAGCGGGATCAATCTCAGTTTTCTGAGGCAGCCTATGGGCGCTTCCGACCTGGCG
Organism: Acidobacteriota bacterium; assembly: GCA_030853405.1. Taxonomy (GTDB): domain Bacteria; phylum Acidobacteriota; class Terriglobia; order Bryobacterales; family Bryobacteraceae; genus Bog-105. The sequence continues at coordinate 10,151 of JALYVD010000260.1, forward strand.
CTCAGCAATTACACATACGACGATGTGGCCGCCGGTCAAACGGATCGGGACCTGCGGCAATTCTCGATCGATCATGACAAAGCGTATATCCTGCCAGTGTTGCGAGAGGCGCTCTTGCTGAATCCGCACATCACTGTGATGGCACTTCCATGGAGCGCACCAGCGTGGATGAAAGCGGGCGATTCGATCGATGGTGGGAGTCTGAATGAAGAGAACCTGCCGGTGCTGGCCGAATATTTTACGAGGTTCCTGAAGGCTTATGCCGACAACGGTGTACCCGTGACGCGCCTCGCCGCACAGAACGAGCCACTGAACAATAACAACGGCTATCCGACCGAATTTCTCTCCGATGCGGAGGAAGGGCAGTTCATCGCCAGAGATTTGGGACCGGCAATTGAAAGATACAATCACCAGGGGCACGCCCCGGTTGAGATCCTCGGCTATGAGCACAACTGGGACGTGCAGTGGTACGCGGAATGGCTGCTGCGACATCCCGAGACGGCGCGCTACGTTGCCGGAACTTCGTTTCACTGTTACGCGGGAGACCCAACCACTGCCTACACGACGCTGCGCACCTACTTCCCGGAAAAGGGGCTGTGGTTCACCGAGTGCAGCGGCACGGTTGCCTCGAACTTCAGCGGCGATCTCGGTTGGAACGATGAGAACCTCACGATCGGCTCCGTTCGCAATGGCGCAAAATCTATTTCGTTATGGAATATCGCTCTTGATCAGAACAATGGCCCGATCAATGGCCAGGGCTGCCAGAAATGCCGCGGCGTAGTTACGATCGACTGGAGCACCACGCCCGCCACCATCACCCGTAACGTTGAGTATTACGTGCTGGGGCAGGCGGCAAAGTTTGTTGTTCCCGGCGCGCGCCGCATCGATTCCAATACGTTCGGCAGCGGCAGCATCGAGAACGTTGCATTCAAGAATCCTGATGGGACGATTGCGGTACTGGTCTACAATTCGGCTTCGAGTGCAACCGCGTTCAGCATCGCCTGGCGCGGGAGCAACTTCTCCTACACGCTTCCGGCAGGCGCGGTTGCAACCTTTGAATGGGGCAGTGGACATGCTGGGAACGGCCTGGGTGTGCTGCCCGAAGCGCGTACGGTTGCGCAAGGGGCGGCGGCTCACTTTGTCATCGAAGGGAGGAACGATGGTGATCTGCAGGTGAGCGGATTGCCGGCTGGGGCCGATTACGAGATTCGTCCGGACTGGGAAACGAGGACGATGGAAGTACTGATTAGCACGTCTTCTAGCACACCCACTGGGACTTACAACGTGCGGATGTCACCCAGAGACGATGCAGCGAACTCCAGTACGGTGCAGTTGACGGTGGGAACACCAGCAACCCCTTATCCGGGCGTCGCGCCCACCCTTCCCGGGGCTACTGTTCAGGCGGAGAACTGGGATGCCGGTTCGGAAGGAACGGCCTACTTCAATCCGGATCTGTTTTCCCAGCCGGATGCTTCTCCTTATCGCCCGGGCGAAAATGTCGCGCTTGAATTGACAAGCGATACCGGCGGCGGTTACTACGTGGAGTCAATCGGCGCGGGCGAGTGGCTGAAGTACACGGTGAACGTCACGACCCCTGGAGTGTACTCCATACAGTCTCGTCTCGCCTCGCTCTATGGGGGTACTTTCTATCACGTCAATGTGGACGGCCACGATGTGACCGGGAACCTGTATTGGCCGAACACTGGCGGCTGGCAAGACTGGACAACGGAGGCGTCGCCGGCGTTTCGGCTCACAGCAGGCACGCATGTGCTCCGCTACGACTTCGACAGCAACAATAGCAACGGCGGGTTTGGTAACTTCAACTGGTTCGCGCTTGCGCCCGCTGGCATTGGGACCTCGCAACCCTACGGCGGAACGCCAGCCAACGTGCCCGGCACGATTCAGGCGGAGAACTTCGATAGCGGCGGCAAGAACTTCGCTTACTACAACAGCTCGAATACCGATGCCAGTGTGTACCGTACCACTGACACTGTCGGCGTTGAGGTGACGCAGGACGTTGGGGGCGGCTATGACGTGGGCAACACCAATCCGGGCGATTGGCTGAACTACACCGTCAACATCGCGGCAGCGAAGACGTACACTCTGCATGTCCGTGTCGCCAGCGGCGTGCCTGGCGGAACGTTCCACCTCGCTTGTGATGGCCGCAAGATCACGCCTTCCGTCTCCGTGCCATTTACCAACGGATGGGAAACATTCGAGACTCTCGACGTGCCGAACGTCGAGCTTCCGGCCGGTGTACACGTAATCCAACTCATCATGGATAACCCCGGCGTCTACTCGGCGATCGGTAACTTCAACTGGTTCTCGTTCAATTAGGGAAGCGCTCTTGCGCACTAGCAGCCCCTCCAAAGCAAATTTACCTGCAGAGAAGGTAAGAGCAAGAGGATGACAAGGAGGCTCACAAATCCGCTTTCCAGCCCATCGATACTCCCGGCCAACGGTTTAGCGCGAGAACAGCATACGAGTTCGGCAGCCATCCGGGGTCACGCAGCCTGAGCACTCTGGCGCTTTGCGGCTTCTTGCTGTAGTCACGCCGCGATGCCAAAAGATGTTGATGAACCGGACTCGCTGGTTGACGTCGCACTGAGTGCGACGACTCGAACGGGAACAGTAACAGTGTCGGCTACCGAGCAGCCCGGAACAGCCGTGCGCCCGCTACGATTTCGAAGTTCTCATTCCTGGAGTTTAGCTTCATCAAAGTTCCGGCGCGGGTTGGTGGGTGATTCGACGAGCGTGTAGACGGGAATCAAACGGAAATCGAGCGGGACTTCGGTTGTCTTAGTCTGAATGTCAGTAACGGTCTCAAGCGTTTGTGTTCTCTTCTTTGCGATTACACGTGTGTGACGACGATGCGTTTACAAAGAAACTGACTGACGTTGCCATCGCAGTTACAACACCAGGCAATGCGACTCGACCCCCAAGGGAGAGAGCATTCCTTGGCGGCGTCACTTCAAAGCAAAAGTCGATTGGTCTTCCCTGCCATCAGCTCGAAAACAGATTGCATAAGCCCGCTTAACACGCTGGTTAAGATGTTTGGTTCTCGGAGTATGAGGCTGGCTGTGTTTCGCCCTGGACTTGTGTAAGACCGGAAATTATTTGCGAATCCGATCTGGTTGCCGTAAATTAAATGCGAACGGCTGGACGCTATTTGCGAATGGATGTGATCAATGGCTGTTCGCGAAGTAGCCTCCGACCCCTGAAATCATTGAGCTGCGAGGCTGTTTGCGTTTGCCGAGAGGAGCTCATGCCAGTGGATGGAATTGTCAAGTGAAACCGGCCTGAGCCTGGCATCTTGCCTCATCGTGTGAACAGAATCTTCGGCATCGAGAGTGCCGGGACCATTGTCGTTGTTAGGGTTCGTGCTGTCTCTCTACGATCTTGTTTGAGCCAAACTTTCGCATTGACCGAAGTGTTTTCGTTAACCCTGGCGGCGACGCATTTCACCACGTCGAAAGCCAGTTTTTGTTAGGGAAGGCGCTTCTTTTTGGCGAATCGTCAAACACAACAGGTGCTAAGCAGCCGAGAACCGGCAGGTATCGTCGACCTCACCTTATCAACGGAAAACTGCACCGAATCGACAAGAGCGGTGGAACCAGCTGAAGCCTCGTTTTTGTTGCGGTTTGGAGTAGCTTGTCGCCACGGTCATTCGCAAATAGCATCCAGCCATTCGCAAATAATTTCCGGTCTTACAGGTTGCCCAGAGACTTGTTGGATACTCGTTCTTCGCTGCAACGGCCCAAAGCATCATGACGTTTACACCCCGGTACGGTCTGTGAGTTGAGGCGTTCACGGGTAATACGCTATCGGCCCCGTTTACGTGCCAGGGCATTTGGTAGTTATCGGCTCCGACTTCAATCGCCTCGATAATCTGGTCCGTAATCTCGCCGTAGATGTCGATTTTCGCGGTTCTCATGTCTTTGCGTTCTCCTTGGTGAATGCGGTGCAGTGAATAACTGCACCCCTGCCTGCCGCGGCGAGCGGTGGGGGTAGAAAGCGCAAGCTGAGGGGAATCGCCCAGCCTTGTAGCGTTAGCGGAAAGGCCGAAGCCCAGCGGAGTGCTGCACAAGCGTCAGCGCGGAAGCATGGGGAAACGGCTTGCCGCGCGCGAGGGGCAAAGCTCCTTAGAGTTATTCCACTGTAAGAAGAGCTGTCGAGCTAACTCCAGGCCGTTTGTACGCGATTAGATTAGAGGATCAGGCCCAATAATCCTGTCAAATTGCGAACAGGAACTTTTGTCCAAGGCAGTTCGGGGCTCAGTCATTACCTAACGCTTTCTTGTTAAGCAGTAGAGAGAGGCGGCGAGACTTTCGAAAAGGCCGATGACTGATACAACAGATCTAATGAATCGGTACTCGATACGTTTCTCTGTTTTGTGTTTGGCCGTTTTTGGCCTCGATATCGGGGTTGGCGCAAGGTAATAACGGCGCGAGCGCAGGCAAACCAACCGTCCACGTTGATTTCTACCGGCCAACCCCCCGGGCCGCCAAAATGAGTAGCTCGCCTTGTACCAAGAAGTGGCATCTGCCAATTATGAAGTATCAGGGAACATGGCCAGATCACCAGGGAAACGGTATACACGCGCGCGGTTCACCTTCGGGGGACTTTAGCTGAAGTGCCCAGGCACAACGAGCGCGAAAGCTGGTCGTGCAGCGTTTGAGCATGCAGTTAGGGAGACACTGAAACGAAAAGAAACAGCTGCGGGCGCAAGCTCCGCAGCCGCAGTGTTTTTAGTATGAAAGAGGTTCGACGGTTTCGTCCGCCTCATAGGAGTCCTCGGCTGAGTCCGAGGGAGTGGACTTGGCGGGTCGAGCGAGCTTGACGATTTTGTTGACGATTATCTCGACCACTTTCTCCGGGACTTTGACTGTGCCTCGGCCCGTTTGGATCTCGCGCTCAAATTCTCGTTTCGCCAGTTTTCCTTCGACGAGGAGGTAGGAGCCGCTTTCGAGTCCGGAGGCAAATTCAGCGAGCTTGCCGCCCCAGACAACGCAGTTGTGCCATTCGGTTCTTTTTTGCCAGGAGCCGCTCTCGTCTTGCCAGCTCTCGCTTGTGGCGACCGAGAAGGAGACTTTGTGAGTAGTGCGAATGTTGCGGCTTTCGGCATCTTTGC
>JALYVD010000264.1 GCA_030853405.1 Acidobacteriota bacterium
CACAACAGCGGCGGCCCTTCGTGAGATTCTTTGCCTGCGAGCGGGATGTTTCCCATGAATCGGCAGACACCCCTTTGCCCGAAGCGGTTGCAAACGGAACTGAGCCGTTTCTGCTCGTCGGAGCAATAGCCGGCGGTTAAACCGACATTTTTTTGCAGTACGTCGGCAATTACTCAAAGGAGAGCACTTTATGGAATTAAGTCCGTATCTACTATTCAACGGCCAATGTGAGGCCGCGTTTAAATTCTATGAACAGGTCCTTGGCGGGAAGATCGAAGCCATGATCACGCACGAGGGCACGCCAGCGGCGGAGAATATGCCGCCGGACTGGCAAAAGAAAATCCTCCACGCCCGGATGACTGTGGGTAGCAAAGTACTGATGGGTTCCGATGCGCCGCCCCAGCATTACCGACAACCACAGGGCTTCTCCATATCGCTCGACGGTAAAGACCCAGCCGAAGCTGAACGCACATTTAAAATATTGGCGGAGAACGGAACCGTGCAGATGCCCCTTGGCAAAACCTTCTGGGCCAGACTCTTCGGCATGCTCGTCGATCAATACGGCGTGCCTTGGATGGTGAACTGCGAGTAGCACGGAGACCGGCATGAGCTGAGGCGCAGTCGAACCAGAGCGATATAATCTGCACCGCTGTGCGAAAGTTCCCCTGTCCGCTCGTTCCTCTCCTATGTATCTTTGCTGTCGCTTTAGCTGGCCAGGCGCCACAGCCGTCGGCGGAGGGCCAGCAGCAGTTCGGCGACCTCGGCGTATGCAAGCTCACCAGCGGTCAGGAGATCACAGACTGCCGGTTAGGCTACCGTACATGGGGCAAACTGAACTCCCAGCGATCGAATGCCGTGCTGTTTCCGACCTGGTTCTCGGGGACCAGTAAAGACATTCAAGCCCTGGTGGGTGCGGGCAACCTCGTTGACCCAGCTAAGTATTTTGTGATTGCGGTTGATGCACTGGGTGATGGTCTCTCGTCTTCGCCATCGAATTCCGCCGCTCAACCGCGCCTCAAGTTTCCCGCCTTCACCATTCATGACATGGTCACCGCCGAGTACCGGCTGGTAATTGAGAAACTCCGTCTCACTCATCTCCATGCCGTCTTGGGCATATCCATGGGCGGCATGCAAACCTTCGAATGGGTGGTGAGTTATCCAGATTTTATGGACTACGCAATTCCGATTGAGGGTTCCACCAGGCTGACAGGCTACGACCTGTTGCTATGGCATGCAGAGAAAGACGCGCTAAAGGCCGATCCCGCGTGGCGCCAGCGCAACTATACCAAGTCTCCGCCGTTGCCTGCCGTTCAAGCTCTGGAGCAGATGAACATGACCACGCCTTCACACTATGCGCGCACCCACCCTCCCGAAACGTTTGCCGCGGAATATGCCGAGTACGCCGTCAGAGGGATTGCTCCGTTCGACGCCAACGATTGGCTCTACCAACTCGAGGCGATGATCCACCATGATGTAACCCACGGAGGAGCGCTCGAACGTGCGGCAAAGCGCGTCCAGTCCAAAGTGCTGGTAATAGTTTCGAAACAAGACCACCTCGTCAATCCGAAACCTGCCCTGGATTTTTCGGCATTGCTTGGTGCGAAGACGTTGGTGCTTGACTCCGATTGTGGCCACCTCGCGCCGCTCTGCGAGGCAGCGAAGGCGAATCCGCTGGTCGAGGCGTTTCTTGATGGGAAATAAAACGCGTTGCTTGTGAAGGTGCCCGCAGCGCCCTCCGATACCCACTCCGCTGTTTCGGGCCGAGCCACGGCCCAACGTACAATCGAATCCATATGCGTAGGCTCGGAATTTTCACCTTCTTCGCGGTCGCCCTGTTCCAGACCGCTTCTGCCCAAAATATCCGTTTCGATGAGGGCCGAAAAATCTGGCTTTTGAAAACAACGCAGAGTTCTTACGTCATGGGCGTTACTCCCGGTAACCAGTTACAACACCTCTATTGGGGCGGACCACTGTGGCGCATGGAAGACATTCCCCGGGCCACCGAGAAGCGCGATATCTCGTCCTTCGATCCGCATCAGATGATCGACAACGAGGAGTTCCCCGGCTGGGGCGGCCCGCGCTATTACGAATGCGCACTCAAAGTAGCACGTGCCGATGGAGATCGTGATCTCGTATTGCGCTATGTCTCGCAGCACATTGACGGCGATCGGCTGGATATCACTCTCAAAGATATTCACGACGACATCGAAGCCGTTTTGCACTACCGCGTTTATCCCGATGCCGGGATCATTGCGCGTTGGTCCACCATCAAGAACGGAACCAACCAGATCGTTACTCTGGAGAGTGCGCAATCGGCCACCTGGTACATGCCGCCCGGCGATGGCTATCGCCTTTCATATCTAAGTGGGCGCTGGGCTGCGGAGACGCAACTGAATCAAGAGCCGATTCATGAAGGCATGAAGGTTCTTGAGAGCAGGCTGGGGCACACTGGACACAATCTCAACCCCTGGTTTGCTATCGACCAGGGCAAAGCGGACGAAGAACATGGCGGCGTGTGGTTCGGAGCGCTTGCCTGGAGCGGCAACTGGCGCATAACGGTCGAGCAGACACCCTATAAACAAGTACGCGTGACAGGTGGCTTCAACACTTTTGATTTCTCTTATCCGCTAAAATCCGGCGAAGCGCTGGATACGCCTACCTTCTTCGGAGGCTTTGCAGGCAACGGTTTCGGACAAGCATCCCGATTGCTGCACAATTTAGAGCGTGAGTATATTGCGCCTGGTCATCCGAATTCGCGCGTGCGCCCGGTGCTCTATAACTCCTGGGAGGCGACCACGTTCAATGTCAGCGAAGCGGGGCAGACGGCGCTCGCCGACAAAGCGGCGAAACTTGGCGTTGAATTGTTCGTCATGGACGACGGCTGGTTCGGCAAACGCAACAACGATCACGCGGGTCTGGGCGACTGGCTTGTAAATCCGCAAAAATTCCCGCACGGCCTGGGTTCTCTCATCAAGCATGTGAACGATCTCGGAATGGACTTCGGTTTGTGGGTGGAGCCGGAGATGGTAAATCCGGATAGCGATCTCTACCGGGCCCATCCCGATTGGGTGATGAACTTCCCAGGCCGGCCTCGCAGCGAATTACGTAACCAGCTTGTACTGAATCTCGCGCGCGATGACGTGAAGGAGTACATTTTCGGTGTTCTCGACAAACTTGCAAGCGAAAACAATATCCGCTATTTCAAATGGGACATGAATCGAACATTTGCCGAGCCCGGCTGGCCGGAAGTATCTCCGGCCGAGCAGCGGGAGCTGTGGGTGAAATATGTTACGAATCTCTATGACATCCTGGCGCGCCTACGCGAGAAACATCCAAAACTCGAAATTGAATCGTGCTCTGGCGGCGGTGGCCGAATCGATCTGGGCGTGCTGCGCTATGTGGATGAGTTCTGGACATCGGATAACACGGAAGCCTTCGACCGGCTCCGCATTCAGGAAGGCTTCTCGGAGGCTTACGCGGCGGAGTTCATGTCCGCTTGGGTGACGGACGTTCCCAACATGAACGGGCGTAGTACGCCGTTGCAATATCGCTTTCTGGTCGCAATGCAGGGTGCGCTAGGGATCGGCGCGAACCTCAACAAATGGACCGCGGAGGACGATCAACTTGCGGCGAAAATGATTGCGCTCGATAAACGCTTCCGGGCAACCGTGCAGCGCGGAGATCTCTATCGCTTGCTTTCGCCCCGCACCAACGACACGACGGCCAACGAGTATGTGTCGAAGGACGGAAACCAAGCCGTGCTCTTCGCCTATCGCCATTCGCAGGAGTACAACACCCCGCCGCCAACCATCCGGCTGCAAGGATTGAATCCCACTTCTGTCTACAAATTGGAGTCAATCGACGGAAAGCTCGTGGATAAACAGCCCGAAATGAGCGGAGCCTATCTGATGCAGAATGGCCTGAACTTAAAACTGGTGAACGATTACGACAGTACGGCAGTCGTATTGAAGCGAGTCGCGGGGCAGAGTTAGCCATGACCAGATCTTCCGCACTTAAGCCGTTGAGGTGTGCTTCGGCCAGCCAAGGACGGAACGGTAACGTGTTAACTTCCGCTTGGCAAACGATACAGGAGTCACCCCTTGAGTCAGCCCCTGCTACCGCCGTGGCGCCAGCCTCCTATAATGCATCGGAGGACGGACGAAAGGAGCATAGAAGAACACAGTGACGAGGGAAGAGGCTTGGAGTCTGGCAAACCATTGGATCATGGCTTGGAATGCTCATGATCTGGACTTGATTATGTCCCACTATGAGGATGCAATCGAGTTGACGTCACCGGTCGCCGCCCAACTATTAGGTATGCCTGATGGCAGGGTGGCCGGAAAAGCGAATCTGCGAGCTTACTTTCAGCGAGGGCTCGAAGCCTACCCGGACCTCTGCTTTCACCTTGAAGACGTGCTCTGGGGCGTAGACACCGTCGTGCTCTACTACACCAATCAAAAGGGAACACGTACGGGCGAGTTCATGCAGATATCGTCAATCGGACAAGTCGCACGAGTGGTTGCCCACTACAGTGCTTAGCAATGCGATTGCAGACAAGCCAGAAATGAACCAATAGGTCTGGTTGCGCACCCTCGGGCATTGCAGACGGCGGTCCCGGCACAACCTTCGATTGAGCTCGCGGTATGAACGGAGGACTCGCACAATATGGTAAATGGACTTGATCGGGACAGAACCCTACGATCGGACCAGTTCGGCGTCCTTCCTGACTGGCAATAGAATAGGATGTAGATACATCTTATGCCGCGTACGACAATCCGCGACGATCTCCAGCAGGGGTTCTTTCCTCTTCCTTGCGCTTGTCAGAGCCTTCGCCGGCTAACACGAGTCGTCACACGGCTCTATGACCGGGAAGTCCGCAAGGCCGGCATCGAAATTTCTCAATTTGGTCTTCTGGCTGCGCTTGCCACTCTCGGAGAGGCCAATCAAAAGACGTTGAGTGCTGGCTTTGCGATGGACAGCACGACTCTGACGCGCACTTTGGCGTTGCTCCGCAAGCGGGGTTGGATTGCCGTCAGGCCGGGGAAAGACAGGCGCGAGCGAGTATTTCGCCTGACGGAAGCGGGAAAGAGGCAACTCGCGGCGGCTAAGCCGTATTGGGAAGAGGCGGAACGCCGGTTGCGACGAACAGTGGGAGCCGCGGCTTGGAAGCAGATGCAATCGTTGGTCTCTGAAGTCACAATTGCGGCGGCAACTGAGTGACACTTTCTTGCCACCCCGATAGATGTATCTACATCTATTGCCCAGGGACTGGATCCCGGAAAGGGCTACCTGATGCGAATAGTCTCGTCGGCAGTGCTTGTTGTGCCGGTCATCGCTGCGGCTGTTTTGGCTTGGATAGGAACAAATGGAGTCGGAGGGCACGATAAGGAACATCGATCCAGACCTTCCCCTCCGGAGCTCGAATATCTGAAGACCGTAAACAAGGCCGCACCTCCGAAGGACCCACAACTTCTCTTTCTGCTTATGGGCGCGTTCGCAAACGCCAACCAACAGGAGGAGGGTGCTGAGTTTCTGACCGAGCGCCTGCATGAATTCGGGCCGCGTCTCAGCAATGTGCAACAGTCTTTCTACCTGAGCGCAATCGGTTTACTGCGAGCACAGCATGCATCTTCGGTCTCGTTATTGCACCGCATCCGCTATGTGAAAAACAGCATCGCAATGCTCGATGAAGCCAAAAAGCTCTCCGGCGGTCAAGTGTTCGTCGTGAATTGGATTTCGGGTGTTGTCCGCTCCCAACTGCCGTCGCTGTTTCACCAGAAACAAGCCGCGCTCGACGACTTAACGTGGTGCGCGGCGAACATTGCGAAGGCGCCAAATACCGGGTGGTTGCGGGAGGCAGATTTTCGTTTGGCAAAGCTCGCGCTTGCCGACGGTGATCAAGCAAGAGCGCAGGAATATCTCCGCCGAAGCAGTTACAAATCGTTCGGCAAATCCATTACGCTCACGACACCGTCCTCCCTTGATACAGCATCGGGGTACGCGTTTGCGGCACGCAGTATTCAGGAGATCGTTCCTCATCGCGTGTACGCCCTTTCGGGCTTCGAATTCACCGAATACTATTTCGTGGTTTCTGACGATGGCCGGGAATTGATCGGTATAGATGCCGGGACCCGCGTGGATTCCGCAAGGACGGCGTACGAAGCGTTGCGCGCCTATGCTCCGGATCTTCCCGCGCTAACAACGATCTTCATTACACATTCTCATTGGGACCACATTGGTGGGCAGCGCTATTTTCGCGGCCTCAATCCGAAGCCGCGGTTCTATGCAAGAAGTAACTACGGGGAAGAAATCGCCGGCGAACTCAATGCGCCGGAGTCACTCGGGAAGATCTTCTTTGGCGAACGTTTCAGCGAGGACGATGTACGCAACTTCAAACCGGACGCAACGATTGACCGCGCCACCGAACTGAACATCGGCGGAACGCATATCGAGTTAATTCCGATTCACGGCGGCGAAACGCACGACGCCATGTTCATCTATCTGCCCGATTTGCGCGCGCTCTTCGCCGGCGACTTCATCATGCCTTACATCGGTGCGCCGTTTGTGACTGAGGGCGACTTCCAGGGCCTGCTGGACGCGATTGATATCGTCGTAGATAAACATCCTCGCTATGTCTTGCAAGGCCATGAAGCCCTGACGCGAAACTTCTCCTCACCGGAGATGCTCGCCCAGTTGAAGGGAAACCTCAGTTGGTTGCGCGACGAAGTGCGGACCGCCGTTCGACATGGCTCGCCGCGTCCGGCGATTCATCAAGCGAACCTAATCCCGCCGGGCCTCCTCGACGGCCGGCCCGATGTCTTGTTACCTTACCTGGTTCTGCGAGAACACGTGATCGACCGGTTGTATAGCCAATTTACCGGGTATTGGCAGGCCAACCTGCACGGGCTGGATCATCTTAGTGAGTCCGACCACGCAGACCTCTTGGTAGACTACCTCGGTCTCTCCGAAAAGCAGTTAGTCAAGGCCGTGTACAAAATGGCGAATGATGGCAAGTACGAACTTGCAGCCTCGTTACTCGACTCATCGGCGGCCAGATTCGGCCGAACCGAATCTATCGGCGCCGCCGAGCGGCTAGTGTACCTGAAACTGATGGAGAAATATCAAAACACAGACCCGTTCAAGTACATCCTCTATTCGGCCAAAATTGGCGAGCAGACGCCGGCAGCGCCCTCAAGCAAGTGATTCGCCGCCCCTTCACGCGGCGCTTTCACAAATTCGCCATGACTCCTTTCACTGGCGAGACGCAAAGGGTCGATTTGGCGCACCCACGAGGAATCATTGCCAAAGCAGTCGAACAGCTTGATCCACAGATTGACTGGGCGGAACCGGCGTCCTTTTCCGCGGGTGGAACTTACCATGGACAAGCAGGTGTTTCCTCGTATCTCAGCCAATCGCGATCTGGGTGGGCCGAAGGTCGCAGCGAACCGGAAAGGTTCATTGTCTCAAGAGACCGTGTTGTAGTGTTTGTTTACGCTCGCATCCGATTGCAGGGGAGTAACGAATGGCGCGAGGTACGGCTGGCTGACGTTTACACGTTTCGAAATGGCAAACTTGTCAGCATGCGTGCCTTCGCCGACCGGAAGGATGCCTTAGATTGGGTTGGCGCGCACGAAACCCTCTGATGGCCTGTTCTCGTGAAGTGTGAGATTTACCGTCTCAGTGGGCGCTAGTCGAGATAGTCGCGTCATCCTATCCCGTCTTTACGGGAAAACCATTAATTACCTTCACAATGGGCAACTATCAACGTGGCAGACCCATCTTTACAGGTGGAGGCAGTTATGAAAACGATTTTCAAAACCGCAGCAATCAGTATCATTACCTTCGCCCTGTCCGCTA
>JALYVD010000282.1 GCA_030853405.1 Acidobacteriota bacterium
GTTAATGTTGCTCCCGTACCCGCCGGTGCTCTGCAGGTCGTGGCTCGAGTTGCCCACATACGCGAGTTCCAGTAAACCTCGCCATGGCGTTTTCTGCGAGATTGTAAAGCTGTAGCTGTCGGTGTAAGGCTGGCGGTCGTCCCGCGGGTCAACCGAACCCGGGGCGCTAGGCTGCCCAGCGAAGCCTATGCTTGCCAGGTTGCTGATATACAGCGGCTTGTTCCCGATGCTGTTCGGACTCACGGTAATATTCGCGGATCCTGCTGAGGTGTCTAATCCACTGGTGAACTGTCCTCCGTGATAGTAGAACCGGCCCCAGCCGCCGCGAATAACGGTATTCCCTTTGCCGAACAAGTCGTAGGCCAAACCAAAACGCGGCTGCCAGAAAAGAGTTCGCGTCGGGAATCCACCCAGCGGTACGCTTCCGGCTCTGCTGTGCCAGTTGAAACCGCAGAAGGTAGGCGCGCTCGTGCATGCTGAGCCCTGATAGTTGGCTGGATTGAAGGTGGAGTAGCCAAAGCCTTCGTCATCCGTCCACGGTGTGAAGTGCGTCATCCGAAGACCGTAATCAACCGTGAGCTTTTGATTGATCTTCCAGGAGTCCTGAATAAAACCTTCGTATGTGTTATACGAAATGTCATTGATTCGATTAAAATTAGCCTGACCGAAGCTGGAAGCATTTCCCTCAAGCAGGTCGGCGTAGGCATTCCCTGTTGTGTACGTGAGATTGTTCTGTGGAACGAACTGCGCATACCCGTTACTGTTGTTATTTGCCGGTTGGGCATTCCGGATCCATTCGTAAAAGAAGCCCGCCTTCAGCGTATGGGTAGCGACCACCTTTGTCAGAGTGTCGCTGACACTGGGCATGTACTTGTTCGCGTATAATCCGGCCGCTGCCCCGCCGGCCTCGAATCCGCCCGGATTGAAAATTAGGGCCGCTTCACCATTGCCGCCGCTCCCACCGAACGACGGGATTTGGAAGCTAGTCGACTTGTTCTGAATAAGCAGCTTCTCGTTGAATCCGACGCCAGCCGGGCTGACCTTCGCCGGATTTGCGAAAACATTTGGGAAACCCACAAACGTGTAGGCAAAAACCGACTCGTTTGTCATTGTCGGACTGAAAACATGGGTCAAAGTACCGGTAATAGAGTCTGAACGATTTTTTCCTTCAACCGAACTGGGATAAGGCACCTGATCGGTTTGCCGCCACCAGAGACCCACGGGGAATGGCTGTGTTTCCCGCTGCACGTTATAGCGAACGAATATTTTTGTGTTATCGCTTACGTTGTAGTCCACGCGATTGGTCCATTGCCAGTTGTTTTGATTGAAGACTAGAGCTTTGGCGTAATTGAAGCCGTTACCCTGGGTATTCGGAAGCGGATACAAATTGATCAAAGCCTGCATGTTCTTATCCAGCAGGTTTGCTGGGATCTGGCAACCGCCGCCGGCAAAGGTGACAGCTGACGCTGGACCGCCGTTGAATAGGGTTCCTTCCCCAGCAACGTCAGCGGGGCAAAAACTGCCGGTCCGCTCACTTGCCGTTGGAACGGTCGCATGTAAAAGTCCGCTATCCAGGACTTGGTAGAAATATTCGTATCCAGTGAAGAAGAATAGCTTGTCCCGGTTGTGATTAAAGCGGGTCCACGGGATCAGCACCGGACCGCCAAGTGTTCCGCCTGGATAATAAAACTTATCTGCAGGCTTCGGTTGGCCAGTAGCGTTGAAGAAGGCGTCGTTCGAGTTCAGCACAGAGTTTCTGGCCGTAAAGAATCCCTCGCCATGAAACTGTGAACCACCGGCCTTTGTAACCGTCGTGATGACCATCGGGCCCTTTTGGTCTTCAGCCCCGAAATTTGAGGTCTGAATTCGAAATTCCTGAAGGAAGTCGGAATTCGGATTCACGGGCGTATCACAATTGCAGCCCGGATCTGAGACGTGTGCCCCGTCTCCCACGATATCCAGCGTGTTGCCAGGCAAACCGTTATAGGAGAAAGCATTGTTCAAAGGACTTTGGCTGCCACCGTCGCCGTTACCGTTGATGCCGACAACTTGACCTGTGTAGCTCGATTTATTGTGCGTTCCATTGGCAATACCAAACCCGGGAACAATCTTGAGGTACTCGGCGGCGTTGCTGCCAGTTTGAACATAGTTTTGCAACTGTTCCGTCGTCAGTACCGACGACTTCTCGCCGGAATCTTCCGGAGTAATGATGTCGGCGGAACCGCTGACTTCGACAGTCTGCGTTGTGTTTCCTACCGTAAGAGACGCATCGACGTGTTTCGTTTCGCCGCCGCCTAGTCCCACTCCAGACACTTTGAAATTCTGGAAGCCAGGCGCCTCGACCGTCACGTCATATGTCCCGACCGGTACGGAAGCGAACGTATAATAACCCTGGCTGTCCGCTACTGAGTCGCGCACGTCGCCGGAGCCGGCGTTGCGGAGTGTAACTTTTGCATTCGCCACCACCGCTCCCGAAGGATCGGAAACAACACCTGTAAGAGTCGCGAAAAGTCCCTGGGACCACGCAATTGTGGTGAGCAGAGCAAATAACGCGATTCCAATGAGTACTTTATTTGTATTTTTCAACATGGAACCCCTTCCTGAAACGAGACACGTAGAGCCAGCAACAATTACAGCTCTGTGAACCTCACGCTACTATAGGGGAACTAGACGGAGGCATCAACACTCTTTGAGTTACCACGCAGCTACCTGTACGTTACGCGGGCTATCTTACTTGTTTTCACTCGTGTTACACCGAAAAAGCGGTTTCCAAAAACAGAATCGGCTTCCATTGTCCGTAGCGGTATCTTGTTGAATTTTCCTTTGATATACTTCCGGCTAATCGGTTCTTCTTGAAGTCTATGGATGCCATAACCCCGTCCCAGCTTGAGCGGACGGAGATGGAGACCTTACTCCACTCCGGCATCTTCGATAAGGCTCCACGGCTTGGCAAATTCTTCGGTTACATTTGCGACCGCTACTTCGAGGGCCACGCAGACCAGATTAAGGAATATAGCATCGCCCTGGAAGCGTTGGGGCGCCCGCCGGAATTCGATCCTAAAAAGGATTCGATCGTGCGGGTGGAAGCCCACCGGCTTCGAAAAAGGCTTGACGACTACTATCGCGGGCCGGGCGCGCATCACCCCGTCCGTATCGTAATCCCAAACGGCCAGTATCGCCCGAACTTCGTTCCCCACTTCACTGAAAAAGAGCCGGAACCCGGCGCTGTCGCTATAGAAGGTGGCAGTGCTTCGGGGTTTGCATCCTTAGATATCGATCCGCGTGCGGAAACCCCCAGCCCGCCACCTCCCGCCGAAAGCGGTTGGTTTGGAAGAATTTGGCCGCTCCTAACGCTGGCGGTCGTTGCGGTCCTGCTCGGCGGCTTTTTCCTCCTCCATGCTTTACAAAAGAAGACAATACCCGTCCATGCGGAACGCACAAAGGAGGTTTGGAAGGGCCCCATTCCAGATCCTATTCCAGCCGAGTTCCGCATCCTAACCGGCTATCATGGCTTACCGTTTATCGACCGCCAGGGGCATACCTGGGAACCGGACGCCTATTACAAAGGTGGCTTTTCGACGCCCATTCCGCCCGACCACTTTATTGAAAATCAGCCAGATCCCCATCTGCTTAAGGCCCGGCGTACCGGTCAATTTCGTTATGACATTCCGTTGGGACAGGGGACGCACGAGCTTCACTTATACTTTGCGGAGACGGAGTATGGACGAGGGAACCCGCAGGGCGGCGGCGAGGGATCGCGGACCTTTCGCGTCTCGGTGAACGGCGTTATGCGGTTTCCTCTTTTTGACGTACTCGCGGAAGCGGGAGCGCCAAACCGCCTGCATGAGATCGTTCTGAAAGATATCACTCCCGCTGCCGATAGCAAACTGCATCTGGATTTCATTCCAGCGGGCAGCCCGGCGTTTTTGAATGCAATCGAAATTTTGCCGAGTCCGGCTGGGAAAACACATCCGGTGCGCATCGTTACCCAGGCGAACCCCGTGACGGATTCCGACGGGCGGGTATGGGCGGCGGACGAGTATTTTTCGGGCGGAACGCTGGTTTTCCGGCGTAGTGTGGTTCTGAACCGGCCGGAAAAGACCCTATACCAAGGCGAGCGGTATGGGAATTTCTCGTATACGATTCCGCTCGCGGCGGGGAAATACCGCTTGACTCTGCACTTCGCCGAGACGTGGTTCGGAACGCCAGAGTCGCAACTCCCGGCACTGGATGCCCGCGTTTTCGATGTGTACGCGAACGGGGTTGCGCTGCTGCGCAATTATCAGATCGCGAAGGACGCCGGAGGATCGAACAGGAGCGTTGATAAGGTTTTCGATAAGCTGCAGCCGAACGCCCAAGGAGTTTTGCGGCTTGAGTTTGTGCCGGTTAAGAACTATGCCGAAGTGAATGCGCTTGAAGTTATCGAGACGGAGTGAGCCGTCGGTACAATTGAGTTGTGCCCAAAGTAACCTTCCTGCCCGAAAATCGAACAGTGGAATTTGAATTGGGCAAATTGCCTTACGACGATCACGGAAAGCCGGGCTCAATTCTCGATATAGCTCTGAATCTCGACGTTCATCTGGAGCACGCCTGCGGTGGAAGCTGCGCGTGTACAACGTGTCACGTCATTGTCGTGGAAGGCGAGAACAACCTTTCGGAGGCTGACGACGACGAACTCGACCGGCTGGAAATGGCTGCCGGACTGACGCTTCGTTCGCGGCTGGGGTGCCAGGCGGTTGTTAAAGGCGACGTGAAGGTTGAGATCCCCGGTTGGAACCGCAATTACATCAGCGAAGGCGGGAAGTCCACGCTCGGTTAGCGAATCTCAAAAGCTGATCGCTTAGTTCGGGCGAGAGATCCGCGTGAACATGGACACTTTCCCCGTCCTGGACGACTTGGACCGCATCGTAGAGGTGCAGCATGGACAGGTCGTTGTCTTTCGTCATCAGGCGGGCCATGCCAATTCCGCCGCGAAGCGCATCGTGTACTTGTTTTGCGCCATCGGCCGAAATGCAGGTGATGTTCGCCTGGAAGTGCGTGCCTTCATCGACGCCCATTCCAACGCTTGCCCCGGCTACGTAGCGCATCAGATTCCCGAGAGCGGACGAGAGTTCGGAGCGCATGGGAATCCTGTCCACTGGTAATCCTTGCGTGCTAACGGCCCAGACCTGATCCGTCTTCGGCAGGCTTTCAAGACGCGTCTGGATGGGCGCGGGGATTCCGCCGTTATTACTGTCGATGAGGGAGTGCAGCGCGGAGAGGGAACCGGCCAACAGGATGTTTTGCTTCGGGAAGAACACGGCTTCGTCGCCGTTCCCGAAAAGGTCCCGGTCCCGATAGCGGCTTTCCTGGGTGCCGAGGGAAACGATCTTGGGCTGCAGATCTTTTGCCGAGAACGTGCCGCGCGCCATGACTATTGGCTGATTCGACTGCCAAGTTACGAGGACATCGGAGACGTCGCGCCGTATGTCTAGACCCAAGCGCTCAGAAGACGCGTTTAACATCGGCAGATTTAATTCGCCGGCGTGGCGCTGGTAGAAGGCCGACGCTTTGAGACTGTCCACATTTACACCACCGAGCAGAGTTGTACCTGGCGGAATGAAGGCGGCAAGCTTGGAATCAACCCGTACGCCGCGTTCATTCTCTTTGTGGCACGAAGCGCACGCAATCAGTCCGAGGACAGTAAGGAAACAGAACCAGGAACGCACTAAAAATCTCGCTTGCGGAAAATATAGATCGCCGAAGATAACATGACCAATCCGAACACGGCCGAGGTCCACACCGGCGTCATCCAGTCCGCTTCATGATCGTACAGGATCAGCTGTTTCATGGCCGCGCCCAAATCGTAGACTTTAGGAACGATCCAGTAGAAAGCGAGCCAAAGCTCGCGGGACCAGTCGGAGTCGAGTAGGCGAATCGACCAGTCGCGCTGGGCGAGAAGGCTGCTGATCAGCATGATCGCGACCACCGCCATGATGGAGAGGGCGGCGCTTTCAAATACTACGCCTACCAGCACGACAACACACAGAAGTACGGCGAAGATGAAGATGCTGATGGGAATGGCCAGCAGGAAGCGCGGCTCCCAGATGGTGGTCTTAAAGCCGAGGATCAGCCAAATGCCGACGACTAGATAACTGTGATTCAGCGCGACGATCAGGACGTTACCGGTGTATCGGCCGAGAAGCAGCATGGGGCGGGACACCGGCTTTGAAAGCAACAGAGCAATGCGTCCGGGCTCAAGCAGAACGGGAATCAAGCCAGCCGACGCAAAGAGTGCCAGTAGCGTGCCCCAGATGTATAAGGCGATCGAGATCCATGAGTACGAGACATTGACGAACTTATGGATGTCGTAGATTTGCCGCGACTTGGGGCCCATTTCGACGGTAGCCCGCGCGCCTTCCACGATGTCGATGTTTAGCGCGAACAGAAAAATCGCAATCAGCAGAGTTGAAAGGCCGAAGAGGCCCCAGAACAGCCAGCGGGCGCGAGCTTCCTGAAAAGTATCGGCGATTAGCGCCCAGAGAACGCTCGGATATGAACGCCTCATTTGGCTTCGGGCCTGGTGGTGCGGATAAAGACTTCTTCGAGACTGCTGGTTGAGGATGTCATACTCTCGACGAAACCTCCCGACGAGCGGACTTTGTCAATGATGGCGTTAGCGTTCTCGCGGTCGGCAGCTTGGATTTCGATGGCTTCTTCAGACCGCGCGATGGAACCGGCGATCAAGCGAATTTCGTCGAGTGCCCGATCGTGCATGGCGGAAGCTGTGATGCGATAACCGCGGCCTGCAATCAGGTTGCTGATCTTCCCTTCAAGCGCCAGTTTGCCTTTGTTCAGAATTGCCACGTATTCGCAGAACGCTTCTACTTCGGTGAGCAAATGGGAATTGATGAACACCGTCACGCCAGTGTCGGTCAGCGAGTTCAAGATGTCGCGGATGTCGCGCCGGCCAACCGGATCGACGCCGTCGGTTGGTTCATCGAGAACGAGGAGTTGAGGCTTGTGTATAAGAGCCTGGGCGAGGCCAAGACGCTGCAACATCCCCTTAGAGTATTTCTTGATACGAACGTCGGGCCAATCCTTCAGCCCGACCAGATTGAGAAGTTCCGGAACGCGTTTCTTGCGTTCAGCGGAGTCGAGGCCCGACAGCGTGGCATAGAAATCCAACATACCCTGCCCCGTGAAGTAGGTTGGAAACCGGTGGTTTTCCGGCAGATAGCCAACCGGGCGGCGCGCTTCGGGATCGCGCGCGTCACGGCCAAATAAGGACGCCGATCCAGAGCTTGGGATTACGGCGGAGAGGAGCATTTTGACAAAGGTCGTCTTCCCCGCCCCATTTGCGCCGAGCAATCCGAACTTCACGCCGCGCGGCACTCGAAGGCTCAGATTGGAAACGGCCCTGATCTGGCGGCCGCGGAAACGGGAGCTGTAAGTTTTCTCTAACGCCTCCGTCTCAATCGCGTATTCGGTCATCATTTACCCTTTAGGATACGAGTCACAATGGGAATTCGTTCCGCGGCTCGCTTTCCCCGACACCATGAAGCATTTCGTTCCTAAGTTAGGGCTGGCAATGACAGTGGCCGTGACGGCACTGGCGCAGACCAGCGCGCCACCGCCTTCGCAGAATCCGATTCCGCCGTTGCAGACCACCGTAACCGTGAATGGAACGATCAGCGCTGAGTCGCCGGCGGCCATCACCGTTCTAAATCAGCAACAGATTCAGGAAACTCCAGGAACGGAACTCGATGACCGGCTACGTCAGGTTCCGGGTTTTAGTTTGTTCAGACGCTCCTCTAGTATGGTCGCCAATCCTACGACTCAGGGCGTGTCTCTGCGCGGAACGGGATCGACCGGGGCGAGCCGGACCTTACTGCTTTGGGATGGGATTCCGATCAACGATCCGTTTGGGGGCTGGGTTTATTGGGACCGGCTTGATCCTTACTTCATCGACCGGGTTGAAATCGACCGTGGGGCTGCAACGAGCGTCTTCGGCGACCGCGCGATGAGCGGCACCATTTCTTTGTTTTCTCCTCCGGAGCAGCACGAGCATATCTCAGCCGATTTCATTGGCGGAAGTCAAGGGACGGAGGATGTTTCGGGCGCGTACTCGAATTTGTGGGGAAGATGGGGGCTGTCGGTGCATTCGCGCGAATTCACCACAGATGGATACTACATTGTTCCCGAGTCGCTACGCGGCACTGCGGACGATAAAGCCAACGTGAGATTTGCGACGGGTGACGTGCATGTCGATTACCTTGGTACAACCGACAGGTTGTCGATTCATTTCGACGCGCTGGCGGAAGAGCGGCACAATGGAACGCTTCTAACGCATAACTCGACTGGCTTGGGCACGCTTGGCGTCACCTACACGCATTCGTGGGCTAACGATCAGATTTCGGTCATCGGCTTCCATACGGAAGAGCAGTTTCACAGCACCTTTTCGAGCGTTTCACTCGGCAGAAATACTGAGAAGTTGGCGTCGAAGCAGACGGTACCGGAGTATGACGTGGGCGGCGCGGCGTACTGGCGGCATCATGCAAAGCACTGGAACACGATCATCGGCGCGGATACAGATGACATTCACGGCACCAGCTTCGATTATTCGTATAGCACGCACGTCCTCATGCCGAGTGGCGGAATGTTGTTGGAGCACGGCACGTTCGGACAGGGCGACATTACGCTGGGCCATGTTCAGTTCTTCGCCGGAATACGGCAGCAGTTCACCGGTCATGAGGACACAACCTTTGTGAGTCCGAACGGCGGCATTGCGCTAGGTCTTAGGCGATTCAGACTCCGGGCTTCCGGATATCGAAGCTTCCGCGCACCGACGCTGAATGAGCTTTACCGGAATTTTCGGGTTGGGAATGCTCTAACGACTGCTAATGCGGCGCTAGTACCCGAAGGACTCGTTGGCGTGGAGGCGGGAGTCGATTGGATTGGCGAAACTACTCATATCTCGGCCGGTGTGTTTCGCAACGACCTGAACAATCTGATCGACAATGCGACTTTGAGCACCTCGAAGACCTTGATTCTCCGGCAGCGGGGAAATTTTCCCAGCGCGTTATCTAGGGGCTTCGAGGCGAACCTGACACAGAGTTGGCGCAGGTGGCGGTTGGACGCCGGATACCTGTTCGCGGATGCGCGGCTATCGACAGGCGAGCGGATTCCCGAGGTACCAAAGCAACAAGGTACGGCCCAACTTACCTATGCGGCTAAATCGACGCTGCTCTCGTTTGGGGTGCGTTCGTTCGGACTGCAGTTTGACGACGATCTGAATCAGTTCAAGCTGCCGGGGTATGCGGCACTGAATGCGACGGCGGAACGGCACATCACCAGCAAGCTTTCCGCACTGGCGACAGTTGAGAACCTTCTCGACAGGTCATTTTTAGTCGCTCTGACGCCTACGCCCAATACAGGTGAACCGAGGCTTTGGCGAGTCGGCCTACGCTGGAGCGGTTCGATTCACTAACGCAGGTTGACTACATAGTTCTCCCACGCGCGTCTATTGACAGACAGAAGGAGAACCTTATGGACGCGATACCGCTGCCGTTTTACGAGATTGCACCTTTGGATGACATCGCCAGAGGCGTGAGGGGCTTGCGAATTCTGTTTGTAAACGTTTTCGCCGTGTCTACGCCGCAGGGCGGGTGGACACTTATCGATACGGGCCTGTACCTTTCGGCTGGAAAGATCAAGCACTGGGCGGAAGAGCATTTTGGGAAAGGCACAAAGCCGGAAGCGATCATCCTTACCCATGGTCATTTCGATCATGTGGGTGCGGCTAAAGACCTTCTTAAAGAGTGGAACGTGCCTGTCTACGCACATCCAGCGGAGTTTCCGTATTTGACCGGACATCTGAAGTACCCGGCTCCCGATCCCGGAGTGGGCGGTGGGTTGATGGCGGCAATGTCGCCGATTTTTCCACGGACATCGGTTGATTTGAGTGGACGGGTTCAGCCGCTGCCGCCGGATGGATCAGTGCCGACGCTTGAGGGTTGGCGATGGTTGCACACGCCGGGCCATGCGCCAGGGCATATCTCGTTATTCCGAGAAGAGGACAGAGTATTGCTGCCGGGCGACGCATTTTGCACGACTAAGCAGGAATCTTTTCTGGCGGTAGCGAAACAAACGCCGGAGTTGCACGGGCCGCCATCGTACTATACGCCAGATTGGGATGCTGCGCGGCAGTCGGTGAGAGATTTGGCGGCTCTTCACCCAATGACGATTGCGCCCTGTCACGGATTGCCCATGTGCGGCGACGAGGTCGCAGGGCAACTGAACCGGCTCGCGGTGGACTTCGACCATGTGGCGATGCCAGACCACGGTAAATACGTTCATAAGGCTGCGTCCACGTCCACTTAGGATGAATACAGTTTCATGGGCCGTCACTGTCTTTAGCTGACATCGCACTTACCCACTCTCACGTCGAAGATGGCAGGAAGCAAGACACAGAGCTTCCACGGAACTTACAAGGAGGTTCCCCATGTTCAAGAGACTGGGAGCACTGGCGTTGATCCTATCGGCTGCGGCTATTCTACAGCCCACAGCGGCATTCGCTCAGGACCGGTATGACGGGCGGCATGGCGATCGCGGATATTACCACGAGCGTGATCGCGGTCACGAAAGACGTGAATGGAGGCAACATGAACGCCGCGAATGGCGCGAAGACCGCCACGACCGCGATTATGACCGGGATCGGCGTTACAGGGATGGACGGGCTTTTTACTTTGGGGTGGGACCGAGCTACGGGTACTACGAAAATGCACC
>JALYVD010000288.1 GCA_030853405.1 Acidobacteriota bacterium
GCTCTAACATCCAAACACCTACGACAATCGTGTTCTCATCCGAGGGCAAACCGGCGGAGGCGTGTGTGCTGCCTGTAGCAGGATTCAATTCGATACTTGGCGTCCCCTCCCGTAGCTGGCGTGCCACTTCAATGGGCTTCACTTTAATGCGCCGTTGATCGTATTTGAGTAAAAGATGCGGTACGTGATTGGCAGCGGCAGGCGTGAAGATAGTTGGCTCCAGAGTCGGAATGTTCTTCAGTTCCGCGCAGATGCGGTCGGCCCTGCTTTGGAACTCGGCAGTCAGAGATTCATCCGATTGACTCAGAATCCAATCGACAGCCGCCACCATTCCCACGATCTGTTCTTTTGCCACTTTCATTCCCCGGCCAACCCCTTCGTCGAAGGGGTTGTTGGTGCTGGCTGCCGTGGCAATCAAGTCCTTCCGGCCCAGAAGCAATCCGGCGTTCTGGGGACCGCGTATTCCCTTCCCTCCGGAAAACGTAACCAGGTCGAATCCCATCTTTGTGTAGTTCCAAAGGTTCGAAATCGGCGGAACGTCGGCTGCGGCGTCGTTGAAGCACGGCACTTTATGTTGACGCGCAACGCGGATCCAATCCTCGCGGTCGATTTTCCCTCCTTCCGCCGCGTTAAAGAAGTGCGCCATTACCGTGTGGTCATTGAATGCGCGCTGGTAGTCCTCAAGCGATTCAACCTCAACGAACCGCACGCCGCAATTTTCAATGGCGTGGTCGTATCCATAACGATGAGCTTTCTGGATGATGACCTCGTTCCTCTTTAGCTCGCCGACTTTCATCGGTACGGCTTCTTTAGGGGACTGATTCATCACTCCAATGCAGCCGGCCGTGCCGAGCGTCAACGCGGAGGACGCACCCGCCGTCACCATGCCCGCCTCACAATGCAAGCGCTGCGCCAGATACTCTCCGGCTTTCGTTTGCAGTTCGAGCAGGCGGACGGGGTGTTTCGCCGCTTTCGCAACGGCTGCCTGCACCGAGGGCGGCATCACTGAAGCGGTCAGGGCAGTATACGTTCCGGCGGCGTTAATAATCTTAGTTACGCCGAGCTTCTCGTAGTAATCGTCCCCCTGGGAGGCCGTCTGTCCTTGCGTTTGAGTAACAATCGCCATGGTGCCGAGAAGACCTCCAGCGCAACTGAGTACATCACGGCGTGTGCTCGAACCGCTCATATTATGAATACTTCCTTTATGCTCTGCCCGGACCACCGAACTCATTCTTGTGCGGCGTGGCGGTCCACTTCGCGGTTCGGTATTCGCCCATGTTGAGTTCGCCACTCATGCCGTCTCCATTTACAGTACCGGAAAACGTGTAGGTCAGAGCGGAACCGTGCTGCTCTCCGATGCTGGTTGTCATCTTGACAGCGTTGCCGTGCATCGTTCCAAGCAAATCCCTCGCGAGAAAGTCTCCCTGATGTGTCCCCGTAATGTCCGGACCGTTTTGCCGGAGATAGAAGTTATGCATGGAGCGGCCAGCGGCGAATTCGATGTGGACGTCCCATGCTCCGCCGATGTCGGACGAAGGAGAGGCCGTGTCCTTTTGGAGTTTCGATCCAGCGGCTTTCGCGAGCTCGGCATGAAGCCGCTCCGCAACAATCTTGTCGTCGCCCGGACACATCATATAGGCTGTGATCGATATACCGGTTTCATCGGCTGGAGACTCATGACCGAATCGCCTCTCGCCGCGCCCAAAGAGCGTGATACGCGGTTCCGTGGTGAACAGAGTGTGCTCGATATCCGCGCCAGTGGCTCCGATCTTGTCCGTGCTCCAGCTAATATTCAGGACCGGGGTGTGATTCGAAAGCTCCTTGGTCTCCTCGATGGAACTCGTCACACCATCGACGGCGCCAACGGTTTGCGCGATGTGCTTCATCCACGACATCCAATTGTTCCACTCCGCCTGGTGGTCGCGTTTCGTCCACATCTCGACCGCGGCCACCATGCCCATGGCTTCTTCCTTTCCGACTTTCATGGTGCGGCCATATCCATGATGCGGGGCGCTGTGAACCCAGGCCGCTTTGATCAGGTCCTTGCGGCCGAGAATCAGTCCAGCGGATTGGGGTCCGCGCAGACATTTACCACCGCTGTAGCCGACCAGGGTTGCGCCTCGCTTCAGGTGAACGTTCGGAACGGTTAGTTCCTCGGCGGCGGCGTCCACCAGCACGGGAATGTTTTTCTCGTGAGCGAGCGGGTAGATCATGTCATAGGTAAGCGGCCCGGTTTCGGCATTTGGGCCGGCGAGGATGTAGATCATGGCGACTCGCGGCCCCAGAGCCGCGCGAAATTCGTCGGCGTTTGAAACCTCAACGACACGGACGCCGATGGATCGAATGGCGGCGTCGTACTCGTTCCGCGAGTGTGCGGGGATGACCACTTCGTCCTTTGCAAATCCGGCCAGATTGGGAATTCTGACGTGCAAATCAGGATTGCCACCTGCAATACAGGCAGCGGTTGAGTGCGCAAGACCTGCGGCACAGCCGGACGAAACCATCCCCCATTCCGCTCCGGTCAGTTCACTGAGCCGTTGGCCAACGCCATCGGCCAGTTCGTCCAACTGCACATAGTGCTGGGCGGCTGCCTGTTGAGCGGCGGTCACTTCGGGCAATTCCAGTGAACCTCCGATGACCGTATAGGTGCCTCGGCAGTTGATTACCGGACGAACTCCAATGGATTCGTAGATGGATTTGCCCGCCGGGCCCGGCGCTTTACCGGCCCGAAGCGCGGGAGCGACCGCCAGCAGGCTCCCGGTGCGAAGCAGCTGTCTACGATTGAATCCTGGTGAATCTGACATGCTCGAACGTCTCCTCTTGTGATCTCAGGCGTTTTGCGGAACGAACCCAATTACGGCTTACCCTAACGGCTTCAATGATATACCCGCAAATTACGAAACGAATTGCTCCCTTGGGTTCGTTTTTTCAATTTGCCCCGTCCGGGATCGCGGGGTCGAGCCGGTGCGCTATTTCGAAATGGCTACGCGCCCCGGCGGAGTCGCCAGTCTTCGAAAGAGCAAGCGCAAGATTGTAATGGGCGGCCGCATATCCGGGTCTCTCACGTAGAGCGTCCTCGAACTCCGATTTCGCGTCGGACAGCTTTCCCGATTGCAAGGACAGCAGACCAAGGTTGTTGTAAGCTTCGGCAAACTGAGGCGCACGCCGGATTACGTCGGCGTACACGTCCCTAGCACGATCGAACTGATTGCTCCCGGCCAGAAGGTTACCAAGCAACATTCGAGCATCGAGATTATCCGGGTTGAGAGCGACGGCGGCGGATACTTCACGAAGGGCTTCCTCCGGTTTAGCCGAAGAGGCGAGCAGCACGGCCAAGTTGTAATGCGCATCGGCCAAGTCGGGGTCACTGAACACCGCCTCCCGGAGTTCTTTCAGCGCAGTCTCGTTTTCGTGAAGCCTGGCCGATAGCAGCCCCAGGGCCAAGTGAGCTTCGGCGTAGCCGGGTTTGACATCAAGAGCCTTCTTGTAGAGGTTGATCGCCTCGGCCTCGCGGCCTAATTTCTCTTTCGCTTGACCTTGATCGAGATAGCTCCTGCTTTCCGCCAAGCGCGTTCGGAATTGGTGGGATTCTCGAATTTCGCGCATCTCGGATGCCGCCTGGGCCGGCTCACCTTGTAGCTGAAGCGCAATTCCCAATCCATACCGGGCGCGTTCGAAATCGGGTTTCAGCGCCAGGGCTTGTCTGAGTGTTGAGATTGCGCCCTGGATCTCGCCCGTCTCTTTCAAAGCCAAACCAAGATCGCACAATGCGATTGGATTGCCGGGCATCAATCGGACAGCCTCACGAAACTGCGGCAGCGCCGCGGCGTTTTCACCCATGCGGCGGTACGCAATGCCGATGCTTTCATGTCCCGGTCCGAATGCGGGATTGAGCGCCACCGACCGGCGAAACTCCGCCAAAGCCTGCTGCAATTGACCGCTCTGCCCTAATGCGATGCCCAGATGATAGTGAGTTTCGAAATCTTTGGGATTAATGAGTAAGTGCTGGTGAAATTCAGAGACTGCCTTACCGGGATTGCCGTTGTTCAGGTAGGCAATTCCAAGCTGCGCGTGAAGTCCGGGTTCTTTGGCGCGCAAATCCCGAACCGCTTCCAGCTCCTTCACGGCCTCAGCCGACTGGCCTTCGTTCAAGAGTACGTCTGCGAGATAGCGCCGCGCAGCGACGTTATTTGCGTCCAGCGCGATAGCACGGCGCAGTTCCGACTTTCCTTCCGCCGTTTGGCCGTGATCGCATTCCAAGACGCCGAGTCCAAAGTGCGGCGCAGACCAGTCCGGTCTGAGACGTGCCGCCGCCGAGAACTCTTCCATTGAGCCAGCGACGTCCCCTTTGCTTTTGAGCGCCAGAGCGATATCGTAATGCGTTTCCGCCGTTTCAGCGGCGACCGCCAGGCATACAGTACAGAGCAGCGCAGTAAATTTAAACCGCAATTCGCGCATAATCACCAGACCGCTTGCTAACGCGCGCGGTTCAGCTAGGCGATCTTACCAAATGAACTTCGTGCTGAACTGTCCGATTCGGGGAGCCC
The DNA here is from genome assembly GCA_030853405.1 of Acidobacteriota bacterium. Taxonomy (GTDB): domain Bacteria; phylum Acidobacteriota; class Terriglobia; order Bryobacterales; family Bryobacteraceae; genus Bog-105. Next base: position 4,548 of record JALYVD010000288.1, read on the forward strand.
GGGCACTAGTGACTACGCCGAAGTTGCTGCTCGTAAAGCTCCCGCTAGGGTTGCTGAACTGTGTATGGTTGAACACGTTGAAAAATTCAGCCCGAAATTCGATACTGGTGGACTCTGTTACTTTCGTGTTCTTCAGAAGAGCAAAATCGGTGTTCAGCGTACCGGGTCCGTGGAAGAATCGGCGATTAGCCGTGCCGAAATGACCGAGTTGCTCGGATGCGAATGCGTCCGGTAAGAAGTAAGTATTCGGACCGTTCGGTCCCGGTTTGTGCGCGTCCTGTGTGTGAACCGGTCCAATCAGGTCGGGCGTATCGGTAGAACCTTCGCCAACTAGCGAATAATCGCCACCCTCGCTAAGCTGAATAGGGAAACCGGTGGCGAAGCGGCTTATCCCAACCAGCTGCCAGCCTTGCGTAAGCCGCTTGGGAGCGCCGGTGAAAGCGCGATCAAGCGGGAGCGCCCAGTTGTAACTGGCAACGAAGTTATGAGTAAGGTCAAAAGAAGAAAGCGAACGGCTCAACCGGTAATTAGTAGAATTTACCCAATCGTTGAATCCGGATGCATCGTCGATGGCCTTGGAGTAAGTATAGGCCAGCAAGAATGTGACATCGGACGCTCTTCTTTCTAGCGACGCCTGGAAAGAATTGTAGTTTGAGTTCGCGATATTCGCGGTGAACGTGTTACCCGAGCCGAACGCAGGCCCCAGAGCGTCCCTGGTTCCAAACACCTGTTGGCCGTTCGGAAGAGCATAGGTGACTTGTTCGCCGTTACGTCCACAGGTAGGAGTTGCGCCGAGTTGGTTCAACTGCATACACAGCGCCGGATCACCCGGATTAGCCGCATATTGCGCGATCAACTTATGACCTTGCGTGCCGACGTATCCGACCGTCAAAACGGTAGATGTGGACAATTCGCGTTGAATGGTGAAGTTGTAGTCCTCGGCGTAGGGAAGCCGGTTATGGATGGAATAACCGGGCGAGTTTGAAAGGGGCAGGTATACCGAATAGTCCAGGGTTTTATTCGCCGGGCTGCCAGCCACCGGGAAAGTAAAGGGGAATCGCTGCCCTTGCGAACTGCCGTCGGCGCGCGTTTGGAATGGTTGATCGAACAAGACCGGTTGAGGACTAACCCAGTAGAGTCCGAAGGGGGCGTCGCCCACCTCGTAAAACAGGTTCAGGTCTTCGATAGAGGTGTAATAGATTCCGTACGCGGCGCGGATGCTCGTTTTGCCCGGACCGCCTGTGAGCTTGCCCAGGATTCCGTCGCTGAAGCCCGGCGAATAAGCAATTCCCACGCGCGGGGCGAAGTTGTTGTAGCGAGTCGGAGCAAGCGTGCTCGGAATGCCAGGATCTCCGGGAACCACCCACCCTTTGGGAGCGGTTGGAAAAACTGTCGATTGCTCGCCCGGCACGATGGTCTCGATTTTATTTTCCGTGTCGTACCATGGCATGCTGACTTCCCAGCGCAAACCAAGATTCACGGTCAGATTGGGTTTCAATTTGAAAGCGTCCTGAACGAAGAGGGCTCCGTAGCGCGTGCGGGAGTCGAGGAATTGCTGACTGCATTGGTTGTAACTGACAGGCGCACCCAGAAGAAAATCCGCATAGTCGATCCCAGTCTCGCTGCCATCGAACCTGAAGTCTCCGTTGGGCGCGCAGGTGTTGCGCTCATTGATTTGGAGATAGCGGAATTCACCACCGAACTTCAGCGAATGGCGTCCGACAACCTTTGAGAAATTATCGGCCAGCATGTAAGTATTGTTCGGCTGAAACGTGGTGAGGGTCGGAACGCCCATATTGAAGTTGTTGAAGTAGATTGGCGGGACAGTCTGCGGAAAACCGGGCGGACCGGAAGGAATGATTCCCAAAGTACCGGGTCCAGTTACAAATCCCAGATCTGAAAGCTTAGCCAAGCCGCCGGTTGGCTGGTCCGTAACGGTTGAAGTTCGGAAGAAGCTCAAGCGGAAGTCGTTCACCTGCGCCGATCCAAACGTCTTCGTGTTGTTCAACACCGCTTGTTGAGCGCGAGTGGGAGTTACGGACGAGAAGCCTGGAATATTACCGCCGTTTGCCGGGAGGGCGGCATCAACGGTGGAGTCGTCAAATTCATAGTAGAAAGACCAATTGCCCGTCTTCTCATTGACGAAATCAACCCGCTGTCCCATCTTGTCGTCCCGAACCGAATTTTTCTGACTCGCGTCGCTGTAAGTAGAGCCGCCAAGATTTGGGACCGGAATGTAAGGGAGAATCGCGCTGGCTGGCTTGGAGAAGGCGCGCTGTGGAATTATGCCGCCCGGAAAAACGCAGTCCGTGGTGTTTGAGCACCCGCTATAAGGCTCCGTGTTGTACACGGGATACCCAAGGCGTTGCGAAAGGAGTTGTGCCCAGTAATCCCCATTGACGAGTGTCTGATTCCCGTTAGCATCCAAGAAATCGCCGGGCTGGAAGATGCCCGCGCGCTGGTCAAGCGTTGGTACCGAAACGGAACCCGTGCTGGCGCCCGCTACTTGACGCGTGCCCTGGTAGTCGGTAAACCAGAACAGCTTATTTTTGATGAAAGGCCCTCCGAAAGCATAACCGAACTGATTACGGCGCAGTTCCGCATTCGTTGGATCGAAGAAGTTGCGGGCGTCGAATTTATCGTTCCGGATGAATTCGAAGACGTCGCCGTGGAAGCCATTAGTTCCCGACTTAGTGATGGCGTTCATGATACTACCGCTAAATTTCCCGTATTCCGCGTCGAAACTGTTAGTGATCAGTCTGAATTCCTGAATCGAATCGAGATTTGGAATCAGGCCAGCGCCGTTGTTGCGGCCCTCACTTACATCGCCTCCGTTGACGAGAAATGCGTTAGCGGTTTCACGTTGCCCGTTAACGGAAACATTACCGACCGACGAACCGCCGGTACCGCCGGAAACCGGACGGTCCTGCTGAATCGACCCGGACGTGGTAGGCGCCACGCCAGCTTGCAATCCAAGCAGGTCGAGAAAACTGCGTCCATTCAAAGGAAGGGAGAGGATCTGTTTCGTCCCGATCACTTGACCGAGTTGAGTACTTTCCGTCTCGACCTGGACGGGATTCGCCTCGACGGTGACGGTCTCTTTAACGCCGCCCACCTGAAGCTTTACATCGACGCGAAGTTCATCGTTCACCTGCAGATTGATTCCAGTGGCGACGTATTGCTCAAATCCGGGAGCAGCCGCAGTTACCTTGTAATGTCCGGGAGGAAGCGCCAGAAGACGATACTCACCATCCGTTCCAGACATCGTTTCTCTGGTGAAGTTTGTGTCGGCGTTTATTGCCGAGACCTGTGCTTGAACGACGAGTCCGTTCGTACTATCGCGTACGATACCCGATATGACGCCTGTAACGTCGGCCGAAAGAGTAACTGTGAATACGGAAGCGGCTAAGAATGCAAAAGCGCAAGTCTTGATACCCAAGGTAAGCCTCCCTGTAACGAGCCATTGCGGGGAGATTATCCGAATCAGGGTGGCTTTGTCAAGACTTTCGTGAAGTGAGCGCTATATTGACTTATTTACTGAAAATCAGAGTGCCGAAGTGTTCGGGAACGTGGTTCGCATCGCGCTTCTGAACGCAAGTCGGCTGCCAGCACATGAAATGCCGCTGCGGATCCGCGCCCAGTCCGTCTATCCGGTACAGGTTGGCACGCCATCTTGTGCCGCTGCTCACGGGCTTGCCGGTAACTGCTGTGAGCGGAATACGCGCCGCCGCGTACCAGATTTTCCGCTTTTTCTCGATGCGCGCAGCGGTCTTCCACCCGGACTGCCAATTGTGATCGTAACTGTTGTGATCGAGATCGATGGCTAAGTCGATCCAATCTCCCGTCGGCGCAATCTCGAACTCGCGGTAGTGGCGAATGTTAGTCCAGTCGTCCCCAAGGAACATTTCCACAACGTCTCGGTCCCATAACCCCACCCGTTCGACCGTGTTGTCGGCGGGAAGAAACAAATTCAACTCGGTATAGGGGCACTGAAACAAAACATACAGGTCCGTATCGGTCCAGAAGGCTCGAATTTCCGATTTGAGATTGGGATAATCGATCTCGCGCGTGCAGTCCTTCGACATCGATTGAGACGCCGCGTTCTTCCATACCGGCGCACCGGGGTCTAAGCTGAGTTCGGGGTGACCGTCCACGTGCCGAATCGTGAAGGTTGCGGTTGGCCCTGTGACAACACACGGCTTCTGTGCAAAAGCGGCGGCCGGAAGAGCCATCAGCAGGATAAGAGAATAGTTGCGCATACATCTCGCGGAAACACTTGTCGGGATTCTAACGCAGAGCAAAAGTGAAGATGTCGGACCCGGACGCAATTGCTACAAATTGTGTCCCATTCACCGAGTAACTCATTGGAGACGCATGCATGGACTGGCCGGTATTGAAATGCCAAAGTGATTTGCCGCTGCGGGCGTCTACGGCTTCGAAAGCTTCCGCGTCGTTTGCGAAAAATAACAAGCCTCCAGCCGTGGTCATCGTTCCGCCCCACGATTGCGCCGATCCTATTTGCGGATATTGCCACGCCAGCTTACCCGTTTCGGGGTTAAAGGCCATCAGGATCTTTTGTCCATTCTCACCGGGCGCATGTTTGGCTCCGGTTGCGTAAAACTCGCGGCCTTCCGTGAACTGCTGCGGTTTAAGGAAGAAGAGTTCGCAGTTTTCGAGAGCCATGAAATACAGCAGATGCGTGGACGGGTTGTACGAGGGTGAAAACCAATTCGTTGCCCCCGTCATATCGGGGCAGATCAGCGCTCCGTTAGCCGTGGGCTCGATGCCGGTGCGAATAGGCCGGCCCGCTTCATCGATTCCTTTCGCCCAATTCAACTTCTTTACGAATGGCGTAGCCGTCAAGAACTTACCGTTTGTTCGATCGAGAACATAGAGGAATCCATTGCGATTTGCCTCCACCAGCAGCTTCCGCTGAACGCCCTGGTAGGGAGCGTTTACAAGCACGGCGGTCTCTACGGCATCATAATCATAAAGATCGTGCGGAGTGAATTGAAAGTGCCACTTCAGCTTGCCGGTATCAGGGTCCAAAGCCAGCACGCATGCGGTGTAGAGGTCGTCACCGGGACGTACCGCGCCGTCGAAATCCGGCGCCGCATTGCTTGTCCCCCAATAAAGAGTGTTCAGTTCGGGGTCGTAGGTGCCCGGCATCCAGGTGGTTGCGCCGCCTCGCAGATAGAGATCTCCCGGCCAACTCTCAGAGCCGAATTCACCAGGTCCGGGGATAGTCCAGAAACGCCAGGCTTCTTTTCCGGTAAGGGCGTCGAATGCTGCAACGAACCCGCGAACGCCATCATCGCCTCCTGACGTTCCGACAAGAACCTTGTCTTTGA
>JALYVD010000290.1 GCA_030853405.1 Acidobacteriota bacterium
CGTCACGCCCATAATCTCGGCCGCTTCCCACCACTTCAGCTTGCCGGCCGCCGCTTTTAATATCACTTCCTGTGCCTTCATCATCCGCTCGATTTCCGCGGCTGGAATCTGCTGTTCGTCGGGTTCCACACCGTTCAGCTTTTCCCACCCGCTCCTTAAGCGGACATTTCATTTGTTAATTGAGGCGGACAATTGACATGTTACCGACATCCATGGCGTCATCCGCCGACAACTGCAAATCGAAGAGGTTATACTTCAACACTCTTGCCGTATACGCGTTGCCATTGAACGAAATGGCATGTGTGCACCAATATTCGACGTCGCCTGACGGCAGCACGCATTGAAAGAATAGAAGCGGCGTGTCTGCCTCGGCTGACTGTTTGATTTGGTTGATGGTCCCCATTATTCTTCCTATGCGGTGGTTTCAATACTGAATTGAGTTGAGAACAAATTCGGAGCTTCGGCGGCGATCGCTAGCTGATCCACTCCCCAGTGAGCCCCTGAATAGACGCCGCCTTCGGCGGTGGTCGGCCGATAGCGGGAAGGCTCGATCTGGGGCTCCAACTGTGGGCCGAAAACCTGAACCTGCTGTCCGGGATTCAGAACAATCGCAACGGTGAAGGTGCTTGTAGGATCATTCAGACTTCCCGATGAAATCAATCGCCTCCATATCGGGCCCGTGTTGCAGATTGTGTTTTCGTTGACCGCTCCTCCACGCCGAGACAGAGTCACTGTTGTGGGCTGCTCGCTGCGAACGTATAGCGATAGGCAGAACTGATAGTTGGCTGGAACAATAAAGGACTGGTTGATCTCCTCGTTTGCTTGCCCCGCGTTCGTGAGTGTGAACGCCGCGGTGCCACCCAGCGGGTCATCATCACTTGCAGCAATCTTCAAACCGCTTGTGTTCTGCCATATCGAAGCGGTAAGGTCCGTGCTGTAGTCCAGCATGTTCTCTGTCGGATCGATAAAAGTGAAAGCGCGCAAAGGGCCGCCACAGGCTGTGAAATGTGATTGCAAGGCCTGTACATCAGCCCCGGATAGTTCCGCGTACTTCAATTCCCAAGAAAGCCGTGCTCCGTGTGGATCCGAGTATAAGAGCATGCTCCCGTCGCTTAACACGTTCTTCACAGTTCGGACGACCCTACCTTTCTGTATTGGATACTGGGCTATCGCACCGCTTGTAAGTTGTGGAAAAAATAGATTAGCCATTGATTTCAATTACCCAAAACGAAGTTGAAGCCGTGTCTACGGCTGTGTACTCAGTGAGGAGTGCGGGTGCCCCCATTCGGCAGTTAGGCACATTAGCGCCGCTAAATGGATCCGGAAAAGCAAACGTCGAATAGTCACCAGCCTGCGCCGTGAAAAAAGATTCGATTTGCTGAATTTCGCTCCCGTTTAATAAATCGAGACGAATCTGCCAACGGCGAAGCTGCCGCCCTTGCGTGAGATACCGCTGATCGGCGCCGTCTATAAACCGGATCACATCCACACCCTGACCGATTACTTGTGGGGCGGGGTACTGGGTGACAGCCCCAGAACTGAGTAAAGGAAAGATGGCCATAGTCAAATCTCGGCAATCACATCGGCAAGCGAACTGGAATGCAGAAGAGCCGTCTTAACAGCGTGAGCAATTTGCCCGTTCTGGTCTTGTAGCCATTGCGCGTCCGAAGAGTTTTGGTTCATCTCTGTCGAGTTGTAAATGCCTGAGCCCGGCTGTGTCGTATTGGGCGATTGTGTAGCGCTGCCCTGGACGAGCATACTCGTGTGCGCGCCGGTATAGAGGGTTTGATTCTGTGAATTGGGGAGTTGGAACTCGACCAACGGAGGCGGAGTCTTCTTGCCGCTTCCGAACAGGTTTGCTATTCCCGAGATGATTGAGCCAATCCCAGAGAGACCGCCGAAGCCGAGGCTCCCCTCTAACGCTCCCACTATTCCGCTGGACGTCTTCTGCTTTAGCAAGCTTGAGAATTCGTTGCCTCTAGTCTGTGTCGAAGAGGACGCGCCACTGCTCGACGGCTTGCCGAACACAGTCTCTTTCGCATTCGTAATTCCGCCAAAACTCTGGCTCTTCATTTCGTTATCGCGGCTAACCTTGAGAGAGCGGCCAGCTTGATTCACAAGGTTAGTCACCGGCGCACCGCGGGCTCGGGAATTACTGCCCGATAACCCACTAAAAAGGCCGGATAAATTGTTAGACTTCGCCATTTGTGGTCTCCTTTTTCCACGCCCACTCCAACAAAACGATCGCGTCGGCTGCTTTGGCTCCAAGCCGTTCCGGGTCGCCGCCAAACTGCTTCCAGATTGCGTATTGCTCTAAATGATTCAAAGTAGCTGCGGTAATAACCGACTTAGGACATTGCGAGGAATACACGCCGTCCCTTCCCCACACTGCTCGTCCATCCAGCGGGGTTTCGACGTTCACCCAGGCGCAATGACGCGTTTTCACCAGGCCGCTAGCTCGACAGGTATCGCAATTCCACGCGGCTGGTGACGAGAACTGGAAATGGAATGCGATTAGGAGTTTTTTCTTTCGTCTTCGGTTAATCCGATCTCCGATTTGATGCTTTCGATGATTTCGTCGCTAAGTTTCTCGGGGCCTTTCGCAATTAGATCCGCTGCGGTCGCTGCCTTCCCATCAATTCGCAGCCCGCTGATCTCCGCCAATCCCCACTCAAGATAGAGTTTTCGGACCAGAAGATCGGCTAACCAAGACTCCATGTGATCGGCTGTATCGCCAGCTTTCAGAAATTCGTGCTTCAGACACAACTCGCGAACGCTCTTCACCAGTTCTATTCGTTGTGCCAGCGACACTCTCCGTATGGTGTATCGAACGCCCGGTACTTCACGGCTCTCGTACCGGATCACGCTTGGGTGACTGAGATCTCTACGCAAAGGCGATGTAAATTTCATCGTTTGAACCCCCTTGGGCCAGGTTGTTGCTGAACTGCCAATGCAGTCTCGTATCTGAATCGTTGTACGCAGGAAGTTCCGGCGTAACACTTGGTAGAAAGATACCCATCAGGCTTCCCTGCTGCTGTCCGAGCTGTAACATCGCTGAAATCGTCGTTCTCTGCTTTGCTGCTGCGTACAACGATCTCGTTTGCGCGTCGTCCTGGGCCATGAGCGTTAAGCTGGAAGCTATTTCGCGCGGTCCAGGTGCAACTGCCGTGGGATAGGCAGAACCAAATTCTTGATTACGAACGCTGATGTGGTTCTTAATCTGGATGTTTGCCGCCGTCAACGTGAAGAACTGATTCGCGGTGTTGCCCAGCCACGCTTGTCCGAGGTGTCCTGGCACTATCGAATAATCGAATGCTGACGGAGCGGGCTCGATTGGAAATGTGGAGAGCCCAGCGGAACCTGGAGCGAAACTCGTCGAATCGAGCAGATCCGCCGCTGGACCGCTGAAAGTAAGCTCATGGAAATCTCCGTTTACTGCAATTCCGATGACATCGACTGCGGCTCCTGTGACAAGTCTGCTTACCGTCGTGATAGGATCCCAAAAATCGTAAATGCTCAGGCTGGGCAGCGCTGTCGCCAAGTTGTAGCTGACTGCGGGAGACAGCGCAGAGTTAGCCGCGGCAAGTTGTGAAAACGGAGCGTTGACGATTACGGTCGAAACATCCGGTGCTGCCGTAACAAACCGTATTTCGCCCCCGAAAGAAACGGCGCCTCCGATGGCTAGACCGTGCGGTGTAGTTGTCTGGATCTGAGTCAAGCCCGTCATCTGCGCCACGATGAGGCTTGCCGTGGTTTGGGGAACCGCGCCTAGTCCGGCTTGAAACAAGGGCCCGTACGATGGCTCCCCCGAACCGTTCCAGGAAGTTAAATAGGTTCGCACGTCGAAGGCCGTGTGCCGCCTTGAAGTCGCGGCGAATCCACGAAATGTCCGTGATCCCGTTTTGTCCATGCGCCTTCCAGGTGCCAGTACCTGGTGGGCCTGCAACTTAACTGCGGGAAAGCGGTTCGCTGCCGCTATCGGCGCCGCTTGCCCATAGTTGCTCTCGACTGCCGCGTAGAAGCGGTTTGCGTTTGAAGAGATGTAGTTTCCCATGCGCGTTCCTAGTTCTGGCTCACGTTGAAGTTAAAGGTGACCTTCGCCGATTGCACGTAGCCCAGTCCTCCGGCTTTCGGTGATTGAAATTGCACGTCGTACATACCTGAGAAGAAGAGCCCGTCCCCCCAATCTCCGATGTTGTTGCGTAATAAGCTAGTCATCGCTTCGACGTAGAAATGAATCCACTGATCAACCTCATTGACCAGGTCCCCGCTCGCCCACACCTCGGCTACGACCGATGTGGATCCTGATAACGACCTGAACTTCTCAATTTGCGTGTTCCTCAGGCCTGCGCTGTACAAGCAGATCCGCGGATATGTCAACTGAATATCTTTGTCTCCTAAATCGGGAGCCGCCGAGCTCAACACAACCTGCCCCGGCGTAATCGGAGGAACAATCGTGTTACAGGCACTCGCAATAGCCGCCAATTGCTGCTGCAGTGCATTTCCCGACGTCAGAAGCGAGGCCGTTTTCTGGGCTGTAAGTAGTGTGAGCGGAAGCATCGTCTTATCCCCTCTTTATCTCGTGCGAAAGCGTAATGTATACATTGGGAATCTGCCCGTCTATAGGCTGCGGTCCCGCCAACAAACCCGACGCGGGCAACTGCCACGTCGAGCCGAGTGATATCGCCGCGCTATTCTGGCGTGTTAAGTTGTCCTGCGTCGTGCTGGCGTAAACATTCCAACCTGCGGCCGGTACCGGCGCATTGACCGCGCCTTCTGCCATGGCGACCGCAACTCCAGCGGCTCCACTAAGAATTTGTCCGTTCACGGGACTCAGGGCGCTCTCGTTCCCCATCGCGTCGATCCAGGCTGTCTGTACAAAGATCGATTGCGCCGGAGCTGTTCCATCCTCAATCGAAACCAACGGCATCGCAGGTTT
>JALYVD010000311.1 GCA_030853405.1 Acidobacteriota bacterium
TCTTGAGGCGAATTTGCACCCGGATACCGTCAAAACGGCCGCACCCACGAAAGGCGCTGAATCACCTTCCGAAACACTTGTAGCCGCGCTTAAGATGTCGCATGAACTGCGGGCGGAAGCGCTGCCGCCGATGAAGGTGGCGCTCGCTTGGCTCTTCGATGTGAAAACAGGCGCATATTGGCACAACGGAGCAACGGGCGGATTCAGCAGCTACGCGCTCTTCAATCCAAAGGAAGATTATGCAGTCGTCGTGCTTTACAACACAACGATTAGCGCAAAGGGAAGCTTTGCTGACAGGTTGGGGGAACACATCGCTGAACGCTTCAGCGGCCGGCCCGCGATTCCGATATCGGAATAAATGGTTAAGTCGTAAGAGAGCCGGGGTTGTCCTTCACAACCAATCCTTCCCCGTGGCCACCAAGGTCCACCATCAGTTGCTGGAGAGCGCCATCGTCAAGCACATTGTTGGCGATGACGCAGTTCTGGAGTTCTTTATATACGATGCCGTACGAGGGGGACCAAACACCTCTGGCGTTATCGTCGCGCCCGGCCTGAAGGTTGTTGCCGCAGCAGGTGATGCCGCGCGTACGTTCCAGCCGGATCTGAGAAGAATCGTATGTGCCGGGCGCCGCGATTTTCCCGCTGCGTTTGACGAAGTTGCCGGTGATGCTCATTTGCTTGCCGCCCAACACAGTTAACCCGCACGTCCCCGCGCGGTCAAAGAAATTTCCAGTGATGTTATAGCCATTGCCGCCGATGATCAGCATACCTTCGCGGTTCCACTCAATGCGATTCGCGGTGAACGTGCATGAGGCGTTCTCCTCGCGGGCCGCAAAGCCAGCGCCGTGGTTTCCGGACAGCCAATTGTCAAGTAAGAACCCGTCCCATCCCCGCAGCGAAATACCGTCGCCGGCGTTGTAGGCGATCATCGAATGGCGGATAGAGAAACACCAGGCCCAGGTGAGGCGCACCCCATCACCGCTGAAATTTGCGATCTGGCAGCGTTCGATGCGGAACGTATCCTCCTGCTTGCCATAATCCGGCTTGTTCAACCAGACACCATGGACGCCGACGCCGAGATGGCCTCCATCGAGAGCGAGTCCGTCCAGGGTCGCACCAAACGCGCCAGTGATGTTGAGCAAGCATCGAGCATGCTCGTCCGCGAGCCGGATGACGGAGCCGAAGCCATGCTCGTAATCCCAGGCTGGAATGCCAGTGATGGATACGTGAGGGCGCACTTGCAGTTCCGCGCTTTGATAGACGCCGGGCGGCACGTACACGGAACCACCACGCGTTGCCGCGGCATCGATGGCGCTTTGGATCGATTTGGTATCGTCGGTTTTTCCATCGCCCTTGGCCCCGAACTGACGTACGTTCAAAAGGGTGTCCGTTGGGGCTTCGGCAGCGCGCAGCTCGGGTCTCATGGCCAGCCACATTCCGCCAAGAGCGGCGGCCCGGGTGATCTGCCGTCGCCCCGGCGCGGGTCTCACTGCGTTCTCCTCCACCTTGATTAGGGCCTCCGGCTTGATTATCTACCCAATCCCGAAGTTGCCATAAACCGGAGGCTATGGCTCGATCGCTCCAACGAAGGATCCGTAGGGCGGCAAAGCAAGATGCGTCAGGTCGGTGTCTCCGCTGGCATTCGGATAAGAGGCCAAGAGGAGTTTCGCGTGCTTGCCAGTCACCTTGTGCTGAGCGAGATCGTAGCTCACGTCCTGGGGAGCCGCCGTGAAGTTCAGGGCTATCAAAACGGCGCTGCCGTCCTTGGTTCTTCTGATAAAAGAGAGGACGTTTTCGTTCGAGTTGTCCACCGTGATGAAATCGCCGTCGCGTAACTGCGGGTTCGACCTTCGTAGCCGAATCAGAGCCTTGTAGTAGTTCAGCAGAGAGTTGGGCTGGCTCTCCTCGGTGGAAACGTTAACGGTCTTGTAGTCTGAAGCAACGGGGAGCCAAGGCTTCTTGGCAGTGCTGAAACCCGCGTCGGTGTCGGCGTTCCATTGCATTGGCGTCCGCTCGCCATCGCGGCCCTTTTCTTTAGGCCAACCCATCCGTCCGATGGGGTCCTGCACATCTTCTTTCCGCTTTGGGTCGTTATCGACCATGCCCAGTTCCTCGCCGTAATACACGAGCGCGGCATCACGGGGAGTCAGCAGCACTGTCGCCAACAGACGCGCGATTTCGCCGTCATGCTTGCCGTCTCCATAGCGGTTTATGCTTCTTGGGTTGTCGTGATTCGCGAAGACAAAGAGCGGAACATTCCCGTTTACCTTTGTTTCGGCATCCTCAAGTTTGCCGCGGAAGGTAGAGACGGACAGCTTATTGCTGAACCCAAGTTGCGTGTCCATGGGAAGCTGCAGTTCGTCATTGTTACGACCGTACATCTTAGCCAGTTCGCCCACGTTCGGGAGGTAAGTTTCGCCGATGAGAATGCGGCCAGGAAACTCGTCGGTCACCCTTCTGAGTTCGCGCAGAATATCGTGTACTTCCGGAAGATTGTCCGTGTAAACGCGTGAGACCTTGCGCTCGCCATAGGCGTCGATGCCAGAGACGTACTGCTCATCTTTCAGCGCAAGATCCTCAAACAGGCTGGTGACGGCGTCGAGGCGAAAGCCTGCCACGCCTTTTTTCATCCAGAAGCGGGTGACGTCAAACATGGCGTTCTTGACGTCTGGATTGCGCCAGTTCAAATCCGGCTGCTGTTTGTAAAACGCGTGATAGTAGTACTGATCGCGCGGCTTTTCGAATTGCCAAGCCGAGTGCCCGAAGATGGACTGCCAGTTGTTCGGCGGATTACTGGGAGGCGTGCCGCCGGGCTTGCCGTCGTGCCAGATGTACCAATCGGCCTTTGGATTCGTCCGCGAAGATTTGGATTCGAGGAACCAGGGATGCTGGTCTGACGTGTGGTTCAGAACCAAATCGCAGATAACGCGAATGCCGCGGGCCTTGGCCTGGGCGACAAGCCGGTCGAAATCCGCCATGGTGCCGAACTGCGGATCGATGCCCTCGTAATTAGAAATGTCATAACCGAAGTCTACTTGCGGAGACGGATAGAACGGCGTGATCCAGATGGCGTCAATGCCAAGGTCTTTTAGATAGTCGAGATGCTCCGTGATGCCGTTGAGATCGCCAATGCCGTCGCCGTTTGAATCGCCGAAACTGCGCGGGTAGACCTCATAGATGACGGCATGTTTCCACCAATCGTTATCGGAAGCCGCAGCTTGTAAGAAGCGCGAGGCGAACAAGGCGGCCAGTATCAGTGCGGAGGCGAAGCTGCGAAGGGAGGGCATGCTGGTAATCCAAGTGTATTAGAAAAGTTATTGAAAAACGCTCAGACGCAATGAATGCAAGGCAACCCTTACGGCGCTCTTTGTAAGGAGGGCCGCGTTACTACATGACGGGCTGGAGCCTTCATGAGCGATCAAGCCATTCGACGAAATCGGCGACCTTCAGGATGGGAATTCCGGCGTAGCTGCCAATTGGCAGCACATGGCGGGCATCGCCGCTGACGATGAAATTACTTTGTGCGGCAACGGCGCATTCCAGTATCCGGTTGTCGCTCGGGTCGGTTTTGATGACGTCAAGAGCCTTGGTAGGAGTGACAAGCTGCGTGTAGCTACTTAGGCGTCGGCGCTCCCTAAACAGCGCTCCATCGCATCCCGTACCAGTTCATCCACGCTGATGTGGTCAGCACTTGCGGCCTGCTTCGCTTGTATCAGCAGGGCGGTGGGAATGCTGGCGTGTAGGTTTTTTCGGCTTCCATCATGCGCTCCGTTCTTTGCGATTGTCACACTTTGCAAGAACCGAGGGCGCGTTTCCAACTGGTTGCGAGGTAAGTTGGTGTCTTAAATCTATGCCTCAGCCTGTTCATACATGGCGTCGAACTCTAGTACGGTTTCTTGCCAGAAATTTACGAAATTCCGGCCTGCGGCCTTAAAGACTGGACCGTGCTCGATCCAAACCAAAAGAGCCGTGCATAGCAGGAAAGCCAGGTGAGCATGTTTGAGCAGCTCCTGGACCGCAGCGGTTCGACCACATTGGAATTGCCGGATAGCAAATGCCTGAAATCGCAGGTGGGCCCCTTCTTCGTTTAAGATGAGTTCGCAAATCTGACGCAGCAGCGTGGATCCGGTAGCATCCCGCAAGGCGGCATAGTATGGCCTGGCGATTACTTCAGCGGTGGCCAGCACCTTGAGGCATAATTCGGCTCCGGCTATTCCTCGAATTCTCCGGAAAGCGCGGTGAACCCAATGCCGGCGCAGACACGCGACGCCCTCGGCCCGCAGAAACTGGGCCAGAATGCGGCTGTGGCGCTGCTCTTCGCGTATGAACAATCGCAGCGCGGGAACGAATCCACGGTCTCCGCTGACCGCGGCAAACTGCTGTGCTCTGAACAGGAGCCGCTCTCCGCTGGCATTTTCCCCGAGTTGAAACTGCTGAATAGAGCGCGCGACGGCCCTCTTTTCGGCGCCCGAGAGCCGCTGCAGATCATTCCAGGGTAGAAGTGGCTCAGGCGCATTCCGATAGAAATATTCGATCCAATCGTAGGAACTGCGTTCGAGGGTGGGAGCAACCTTCAACATGGGAAGAGTATGCCAGAACTGGTTTATGTTGTAAAGTACTTTCTTTACGGAGTGACCCGAGTACCTTCTGCTAAATTGAACCCGTGAAGCTCTACGATATCGACCCCGGGCCGGACTCGCCAGAAGTTGTGAGAGCGATTATCGAGATACCCAAGAACTCAGCCAACAAATACGAGTACGACGGGGATTTAGAGTTGTTCCGACTGGACCGGGCGCTCTATTCTCCGATGCACTATCCGGGCGATTACGGCTTCATTCCCGGCACGCTTGCGGAGGACGGCGATCCGTTGGACATTCTGGTCCTGGTGGACGAGCCGAGCTTCACGGGCTGCATGATGGAAGCGCGGCCTGTGGGGATTTTGCACATGTTCGATCAAACGGAGAACGATGAGAAGGTGCTGGCCGTGCCGAATCGAAACCCTCGGTTCGACAGCATTCATACGATCGATCAGGTGTTTCCCCACACGCGCCGCGAGATCGAATACTTTTTTTCGATTTACAAAGAGCTACAGGGTATGAAGACGCAGATCAAAGGGTGGGGCGGCCCTCGCGATGCCCGCAGGATCATCACTGAGAGCCGCCAAACTTTTCTAGATAAGTCGCTTGAAAAAGCCGAGAAGACGAAAAATGAGCAACAGCTTGCCGAAAGCAGTTAGTTACACAAAACTATCGCCGCCGGAGTTGTCGTCAAAACCGGCGCCGTTGTCGTCGTACTGCGAGTCGTCTACGTTGTCTACACTGTTATCGTTCACGTTCGTGGCGTCGTCGGTGGCCTGGTAATCGTCGCGTCCGTCGTTGAAGTTGTTCTGGGTGTCGCCCGTGTTGTAGCCGCCCCCGCCTCCGGGTCCGTTGTCGTAGTAGTTGTTGACGGTTTCCTCAACGGGAGATCCGTAGCCGCCAATCCCACCGCCTCCAAACATTCCTCCACCACCGCCGAATCCAGGATGCGAGAAAAGATGTTGTATCCCTTCGAATGCGAGCGCGCCTGCCGCAACTCCGGCCGCCGTTTGCGCAGCTCCACGTAGAAAGCTGGGAGCACCGCTTGCGGCTACGCTCGGACCAGGTCCAGCGGGACTAGGCGCGGCGTACTGCGCGGGTGCGGGAGCGGCATAAGATCCGCCCTGCTGGCTATACCCAGAATTGCGAGGCGGCGGCTGTTGCTGCTGGCCCAAAAAGCTGGAGGGGCCTGAAGAAATCTGCCCGGCGCCCGATGATCTCTGGAGTTCCTGAATCTGTTGTTGCGCGTGCTGGAGCGCGATGTTCTGGATGATGACGGTCTGAGTCATCAGGTACAGCGCGTCGGGACGCGCCCCTATCTTCGTCCGAATAAAATCTTCGGCTTCTGGATCTTTCGGAGGCGGGGGTGTTTGCGCGATTTTACTCGCCAGGTCGGCGAGCAGGTTGCGTTCATCTGATGTCATAGGTTCCTCTATTGGAGTGACGCTCATTAGACGTCTTCGGCGGCCGCTTGGTTCAGTCTTCTTCGACTCCGCTCGATTCCGGGTACTTGCCAGCGGCCGTTCAGTCATGACAGTGTAGGAGTAACCGCCGATGCCGATTGAAGCGACTCCGCCCGTCGATAAGGAAGTAAATCCATGGGAATCCGCAGCTCACCGCTTTGATGAAGCCGCGGAGATTCTGAAACTGGACGGCGGCATGCGCAAGGTTCTACGGCGGCCGGCCATGGAGTTGACCGTCAATATTCCGGTCGTTCTGGACGATGGCCGTATTGAAGTCTTTACAGGGTACCGGGTCCAACATTCCATTGCGCGGGGTCCGGCGAAGGGCGGAATTCGTTTCGCTCCAGACGTCTCGTTAGACGAAGTCCGGGCGCTGGCGGCTTGGATGACCTGGAAGTGCGCGGTTGTAAACATTCCCTTTGGCGGCGCGAAGGGCGGGGTGATCTGCGAGCCGCATCTGCTGAGTGAGAGCGAACTGGAACGCATCACGCGGCGCTATACGGCGGAGATTTCGGAATTCATTGGACCGGAGCGCGACGTTCCGGCGCCGGATGTGAATACTAACGAGCAGACCATGGCGTGGATCATGGATACCTACTCGATGCACCGGCGGCACACGGTTACGGGTGTGGTTACCGGCAAGCCGCTGGAACTTGGCGGATCGAGGGGGAGGCCTGAGGCGACCGGGCGCGGCTGCATGATTGTCACGTTGGAGGCGCTGAAACGGTTTGCGCTCACGCCGGAGAACACACGAGTTATTATTCAAGGCTTTGGCAACGTCGGAGGCATGGCGGCCCGGCTGATGAGTAAGGCCGGATTCAAGATTGTCTCGATCGTGGAATATGACGGCGCGGTTTACAATCCGCATGGCCTGGATGTCGAAGGTCTGATGGAACACCGCCGCGAATTCGGCAGTATCACAGGCTTTAGCGAAGCGGAGGACATCGACAAAGACGAAGCCATCCTGATGGATTGCGATGTGCTGATTCCGGCTGCGCATGAGAACGTCATCACATCTAGCAATGCCGGACGGATTAAAGCGAAGATCTTGTGTGAAGGCGCAAACGGGCCTACTACGTTTGTCGCGGATTCAATCCTGGCCGAAAACAGAGTGTTCGTTATTCCCGATATTTTGGCCAATGCCGGTGGCGTCACCGTGTCATATTTCGAGTGGGTGCAGGACCGGCAGGGGTATTTTTGGACCGAAAAAGAAGTGAATGAGCGGCTGGAACAGATTATGGTCACCAGCTTCGATGACGTGATCGGGTTTGGGGAAGCGCATGGCGTGAATAACCGGACGGCGGCTTATATGGTGGCGCTGAACCGGGTCGCTTCGGCGATCAGGAAGCGGGGACTGTATGCGTAGGCTGGGTCACGTTTAGTGCAGACGACCGAAGCTTCCACGCCTCTGATGCGGCAATATCAAGCCGCCAAACAACAAGTTCCCAATGCGCTGCTGCTTTTTCGGCTCGGCGATTTTTATGAGCTCTTTTACGAAGACGCCGTAACGGCTGCGCGAGAGCTTGAGATAACGCTCACGTCGCGCAACAAAGATAGCGAGAATTCCGTGCCGATGTGCGGCGTTCCTTACCACGCGGCGGACGGTTATATTACGCGGTTGATTCAGCGCGGATACCGGGTGGCGATCTGCGAACAGATGGAGCAGCCGGGGCCCGGCAAGAAGCTGGTCCGGCGCGAAGTTACGCGCGTGATCACGCCAGGAACCGCCACCGATGCTAGCCTACTGCGCTCGCACGAGAACAACTACCTTGCCGCCGTGTTTGCCAAAGCGGACCGATGCGGGCTGGCGTACGTGGATATATCTACGGGCGAGTTCAGGACCACTGAACTGGAATTTTCGGAGTTGATTCCGGCGCTCGAAACCCTGAATATTCGCGAGGTGTTGTACCCGGAGGGCCAGCCGGTGGGCGCGGCGTGCCTTGAAACACCGCTCGATAGCTGGGTTTTTGGCGCCGATTATGCCGGTCGTCAGATTCTGGAAAACTTCCGGCTACTCTCGCTTGAGGGTTGCGGTCTGAGTGACAGGCCTCTGGCAGTGGCGGCGGCGGGTGCTGTCCTTCATTACTTGCGGGACACGCAGAAATCGGCTCTCGAACATTTGAACCGCCCCGGCTATTATCAGCGGCACGACCATATGGTCCTGGATGCGGCAACGGTCCGGAATCTGGAACTGCTTGAACCGTTGTTCGCGGGCGAGAGCCGGTCGGCCACCTTGATTCACGTGCTTGATGAAACCTCTACCGGCATGGGCGGCCGATTGCTGCGGCGACGGATTTTGAATCCTTCCTGCAATCGAGCGGCAATCGAAGCTCGCCTTGACGCCGTGGCGGAGCTCAACGGCAAGGTAATCTTGCGGAGCGATCTGCGCAAAGTGCTCGGATCGATTCAGGATTTGGAACGGCTGCTGGCGAAGATCACGCTGAATACTGCCAATCCGCGAGACCTTCTGGCCTTAGGCCGGTCGCTTGGA
Organism: Acidobacteriota bacterium; assembly: GCA_030853405.1. Classification (GTDB taxonomy): domain Bacteria; phylum Acidobacteriota; class Terriglobia; order Bryobacterales; family Bryobacteraceae; genus Bog-105. The sequence continues at coordinate 8,532 of JALYVD010000311.1, forward strand.
CAACTCCCCAGCTTGGCGCGGTTGGCGAGCCAGCTGGACACTCCCGCTCTCCGCAGCGAAATCGATCAGGTGGATGAGCTTCGGGAGCGGATACTGGTCTCCATTTCAGACGAACCCCCGGCGACTTTGGCCGACACGGGCACAATCCGCGATGGGTTCAACGCTGAACTGGACGAACTGCGCGACATCAGCCGCAACAGCCGGCAATACATCGCCGCTATAGAAACGCGCGAACGGGCCGCCACCGGAATTCAGTCGATGAAGGTCCGGTTCAACAACGTTTTCGGCTACTACATCGAAGTTTCGAAGACGAACCTTCAGCTTGTGCCGCCTTCCTATGAACGGAAGCAAACACTCGCGAATGCGGAGCGGTTCACAACTCCGGAATTGAAAGAACTTGAAAGCAAGGTTCTGGATGCCGAAGAGAAGATTCTCACACTGGAGCGCGAAATCTTCCAGCAGACGCGGGAGTTCGCCGCTTCACATGCCATGCGGATCAAATCGGCGGCCGAGCGCGTGGCGGAGTTGGACGTGACCGCAACGCTTGCTCAGATTGCGGCGGACAACCGGTACAAACGGCCACGTTTTTCCGATTCGGGCGAAATGCGAATTGATGCAGGCCGTCATCCCGTGATCGAGAAACTTTCCGAAAAAGAGGCCATCCGATTTATTCCAAACGACCTCTATTTGCATTCGTCAAAGGAATTCATCGGAGTGATAACGGGACCCAACATGGGTGGCAAGTCCACGTATCTGCGTCAGGCGGCGTTGATCTTGATTCTGGCTCAGATCGGCTCGTTCGTACCTGCTGAAGCCGCTCTGCTGCCGGTCGTGGACCGGGTGTTTACGCGAATTGGGGCGGCGGACAATCTGGCCCGGGGCCGTTCGACGTTCATGGTGGAGATGACCGAGGCCGCCGCAATCTTGAATACTGCGACATCTAACAGTTTCGTGGTACTGGACGAGATTGGCCGGGGCACTTCTACTTATGACGGATTGGCCCTAGCCTGGTCAGTCGTGGAGTATATCCACGAGCACATTAGGGCTAAAACACTGTTCGCAACCCACTACCACGAGCTTACGGAGCTGGCGGATGAACTTTCTGGAGTAAGAAATTTACATGTCGCCGTAAAAGAATCTGGGGACCATATCTTATTCATAAGAAAGGTAGAACCAGGTCCAGCCAACCGTAGTTATGGTATCGAAGTGGCTCGTTTGGCAGGACTTCCCTTGCAAGTAATCGAGCGCGCGAGGTCAGTTTTATTGCATCATGAAGTAAGGGAACACTCGGTCAGCAAAAAGTTGACACCGAGCGATGCAGAACCGCCCCTACAGATTAGACTTTTCGAGCCGATGGACCAAAGGCTCGCCGATCGGATCCGGGCATTGAATATCGACGAGCTCCGGCCGGTCGAAGCGTTGCAGATTCTGCATCAATTGCAGCAAGAGTTGCTAAAGACATGAGAATAGCAGGTATCATGAGCGGGACTTCGCTCGACGGCATCGATGTAGCGATCATCGATATAACCGGTTCGGGCTTCAAGGCGAAGATTAGTGTCTTGACCAGTCATTCGGTCCCTTATCCCAGGACCATTCGTGAAGCGCTGATCGCGGTTTCTAACGCGAATGCGCAGACCGGAGATATTTCGCGCCTGAACTTTCTTCTTGGCGAACTATACGCCGAGGCGTTGGAAGAGACCGCGGAGCGTGGCGAGATCCCGCTTAACACAATTAAGCTGATCGGTTGCCACGGCCAAACGATCTTCCATGAAGGGCAGGGCTCGCAGTTCCTTGGAAAGAAGGTCGCGAGCACGTTTCAGATTGGTGAATCCAGCGTAATTAGCGAACGTACCGGAATCGACGTGATTTCGAACTTTCGTGAACGCGACGTGGCGGCTGGCGGTAAAGGTGCGCCGCTGGTTCCTTACCTGGATTACATGCTGTTGCGTCATCGTGGGCGCGGGCGTGTCGCCGTGAATATAGGCGGCATCTCAAACCTAACGGCGATACCTCCGAACACCAATACGGATCGCGTGATTGCGTTCGATACGGGTCCAGGCAACCTGGTCATCGATCAGCTTGTTACACGCATCACGGTGGGCCGCCAGTGTTATGACCGCGACGGCGCGATTGCCGCCGCTGGCGTGATCGATGTAAAGCTGCTGGCGAAGCTGTTGCGCGATAAGTATTTTCGCGCTAAGCCGCCCAAAACGGCGGGACGCGAGCAGTACGGTTCGGAATTCGTTTCGAAGCTCCTCGACACGGAGTTGAGCAGCGAGGACCTGATTGCTACTGCCACCGCCCTGACAGCGGAGAGCATCGCGCTCGGAGTTCGTAACTTTGTTTTGCCTGAGATGCGGGTGGACGAAGTTTTCGTCTCGGGCGGCGGAACACACAATCCGACGCTGATGCGAATGCTGCGGAAAGCTCTCGATCCGGTTCCGGTGATGGAGAGTACGGAGGTTGGCTTGGATGTGGATGCAAAGGAAGCGATTGCGTTCGCTGTGATGGCGTATGAAACATCGCATTGCCGTCCATCCAACGTACCGGCTGCAACGGGTGCAAAACGGCCCGTGGTTCTGGGCAAAATCACCCAGAACGGCCCTTCTCCGCGGAGTAATGGGAACTCGGACGGAAACGGTACGGCGACGGCTGTACTCAATGGAGGCGTCAGGAACGGCTCTGTTACCGCTACTCATAAAGCTAAGAGTACGCGGACTGGCAACGTTGCCCGACCTGCGGTTCCTTCGAAAGTAAAGGCAGCCTCGCGGTAGTCCGCAACGCGGTAGTAAATCTAAAAGGCCGGTTGTCCTCTCAAGGGGCAGTCGGCCTTTTCGACGTATGAGGCTGGCTAAGCCCAGGGGACAAGGTCACGACCCGTGTGTCCAGCGATCAAGGACGTTGCCGCGCCGCCGGGGCGGGTTCTGTTGTCCGCCGGTGGGTGGGACTACCGTCGGGGTTCCTGTTACGACCGGTCCGGTTTGGGTTGTCACCGGGATGTTCGGCATCGTGTTTACGACGGCCAGTCTCTGCGGCGCAACGGTCTGCTCGCGAACCGTGACTTGCGGCGCTGCCACCACAACGGGAGCCGACACACGATTGCCTTTGAAAATTGACCACGTGCCTTTGGTCCTACCCCCTACCTCGTAAGGGTGATTGTCCGACGTGCCGCCTCCCGCCCAGTTGGGATAGGCCGTGCCGAACAGGAATTCGAACGCTTCAATCACGTTGGCTCTGGTCATATCGTAAACGCCAAAGTTTGGATCGAAGAAGTGATACTTGCCACTCGTGTTCTGACGATAAATCCCAATCGCATGCCCGGTGCCCCCGCCGGGAGGATTCACGCCAACATGGGCGCAGCGGTCGGTCCCGAATTCCGAATTGCCGAGAACTTCAGTGCTCAAGTTTCTCAGGCCAGTGCCCGTATACTCCTTTGAATCCTGTGTGGCCACAAGATCGAGATTCTCAAAAGGAGAGGAGGACCCGACCCTCATCTTTCCAGCCGCGCGGCGTTGCCGCTCGATAGCCTGATCCATCAGCTTCCTGAAGTCTGTCCAAGCTTTCTCCATGGTCGGGGACGCCGAGCCCGTGTCGTACGCCCTTTGCACCAGTGCTTGAGCTTCATTACGCGAGCGTAGATTGGCATCCCATAGCGGTTCTTTCTCTTGGCGGGTTCCCGGCATGTCGTTTATGCGGTCGTTCTCGCGGGAATACGTTCGCTGCGCTGCGTCCCAGTCGGTGGTGTACCGATTGTACAGTTGATCGTTCTTCCGCGTAAGGATTGGATTTATTTCTTGTCTCTGCATCATCGCGCCCCGCTCGTCCTGACGATGTTGTTTTCTCATTTCACCGGTCAGGGCGCCGGTGGTTGGAAGAGTATCCTCAAGGTTGCGATATGTGAGCTTAGGAGTGCTACTGACCAGCACGCGTCGAATCCAGTCGTAGCAGATTCCGGAGCAATAACCGCCAGCCACCGCATTTTTCGTGCTGGCGTCTCTAAGCGTTTCAATACGCGTCGCCTGATGATATTGGCCGACCTCCGTGCCCAGTCTTTGCAGACGCGCGTGTGTAGCGGCCCTGGTGACAGGCACCGAGAAAGTATGCGAGCGGGGACAACTGAAGCGCTGTCCGGCCAAGTCGCCTTGCGGTGTGGTCAGCCAACCCTTTACTTGGATGTTGGCTGGATAGCATACTGGGCAGTATAAGGGGATGATTGATTGCCGATTGCACCCCGAAGCCGAGCAGGCGAAAATATCGCCGCCGCGAAAGTAACTTTCGCCAATCGTATATCCCTGGCTGCAATGCGGGCACGAATACTGCATGATAATCTCAACGCTCCTTGGACCGAAAGTAAAGTTCAAAGACCCCGGGAATAAGTCGCGACGGCATCCGAAATCATGGACGACTGCGAGGCCGGGTGTTTAGCCGTAGCAAGCGGACGCGTCACCGCGCTATATACTGCGGGATCTTCTCTGTTTGAATGAGTCCCAGTATATACAATTCGATATGACTGCGATCCTGACAGAGAGATGGCTTAGATCGGCGTTATCTAAAAATCCCGGCCAAAAACGACCGCGGCTCGCGCGGGACTGGTTGAGCAACGGGAACCAGATTCACCTCCGTGGGTGAATGATCCATCGGCACTCTGCACACCAGTACCGATTCGTTCCGATACGGACAGACGACGCCCCCGACGAGCTTCTGCAGTACGAGCCAGGACACTCCGTAAGTTCGGGAAAGTCTTTGGAAGTCCCGTACTCCGAACCGGTTCCAACCCTGGAGGGAAGACGTTTCCTGATCCCACATTTTCGCCAGTGCAGGAAACAGGGTGACAACTCCCGCATCCTTACAGTGATCGGCGAGCATGCTTCGCTCGGCGACTGCACGAAATCCTTCGTTATCTTCTCCGGGTGTGTTCATGTGATCCGGATCTAAGGCGAATAACGCCGAACGGGGTGTGTTCTCTCGTATCCAGACAAATGCTTTCAGCCATCCGTTACCATGCCGAGCCCATGGCAATTGAATGTGGCGGCTTGCCGGAAACGTAGCTCGCTGGACCAGAAACATACCCAGACAGAGAGGGCCTAGCAACAGAGCGTGCCGGATAAAACTGGAGCGTAGGATGTATCGCCCGAGTACAGGACCCAGCAGCACGAAAAAACAACGTAGATAGAGTGGAACGCGCGCATCGGCTGAATCTCGGCCACGCTCTCGAAGCGGCGGGAACTGCTGAACAGTATGCCGAACGCGAGGAAGGTAAGGCCAAACAGAATTGTCGCTTTGCACAACTGCGCCAAAGAACTTAACTTGTTCTTTTTTGCGGCTGCGAACAACACGCAGATCAGCAGGAGCGGCATTACAACACCCGTCAACTCATACCAGGGCCAATTTTTGAGAAAGAGATAAGACCTTGTCAGAAGAGCGTCGTGGTAGGCCGGGCCCGTGGACCGAGGAAACGCATTGACAGGAAGGAACGATAACGAAATCAGGGTTATTGGAGCGGCACATAGGCTGAGGCGGATGGCTGGATTTTTGGATAAAGGCCGGCGAACGAGCAACAGTGCGCTGAGGGAGAAGCGGATTTGTTTTGCGCATACAAATACAAGGGGAGGAGCGCGAGAGCGATGCAGAGTGAGACCCGGCTGAGGAGGCGGCGCATGACTAAACCAACATAACCGATAGGAATAACGTGATAATGGATGCGGCAATGCCGGGTGTGAGCAGGCGCAACTTTCTGGCGATGGCGGCTTTCCTTCCCCGGTTTCGGGAGACGAGCTTCGGACTGGCGCCGGCGGACGAAGAGTTTCTGGAGGATCTGAGCAGGCGGAATTTTCAATATTTCTGGGAACAGGTGGAGGTGAGCACGGGGCTAGTTCTGGACCGGTCGCGGTGTGACGGGACACTGGCGCCGGGACGGAATTTACGCGTAGCCAGTACAGCGTTAACGGGTTTTTACTTGACGGCTCTGTGCATTGGCGCGGAGCGGAAGTGGAAGCCAGTGGATGCTTGCCGGGAACGAGTGCGCGTAGCCATGCGGTACCTGTTGCGCGATCAGCAGAATGTGCGGGGCTGGTTTTACCATTTCGTCGATCAGCGGAGTGGAGAGCGAGTGTGGAATTGCGAGATATCGACAATCGATACGGCGTTCCTGTTGGCGGGTGTGATCACCGCGCAACAGTATTTCGGGATAGATGCGGAAATTCTACGGCTCGCGCAGGAGTTGTACGAACGCGTCGATTTTCCGTGGATGTACGACCAGGCGAGCGGGCGGCTGCGGATGGGCTGGACCCCGGAAGCGGGATTTCTGAACGCGGAATGGACAGATTACGACGAAAACTCGATCCTGTCGATACTGGCGATTGCATCGCCGGCCAACGGGCTGCCGGAAACCTGCTGGTATACGTTTCGGCGGGTAGAGATGGATCTTTGCGGGTATAGGTTTGTCGGGCGAGGGCCGCTGTTCACGCACCAGTATTCGCAAGCGTGGCTGCATCTGGCGGATCTGCGCGACGGAGCGCCGTTTCAAATCGATTATTTTCGGAACTCGATTGTGGCGACGTATGCTTTCCGGGCGCTGTGGCAGAGTTTGCGGAGTTTGTACCCTGGCTTCGATTTAAATGTGTGGGGAAATGTGCCGTCGGACAGCAATGTGGGGTATGTGGTTTGGGGGAGTCCGACATCGCGGCGGGACATGGATGGAACTGTGGCGCCGAGTGCGATGGGCGGCTCGTTGATGTTTGCTCCGGAGATTTGCCTGCCGGGCTTGCGAAAGATGCGGGAGCGGTTTAGCGACTGGATTTATGGGCCCTACGGGTTTACGGATGCTTTCAATCCAATGACGCATTGGGCCAATCCGGACGTAGTGGGAATCAATACCGGGATGACATTGGTGAGTGCCGAGAATTTGCGGTCGGGAAACGTCTGGCGCTGGTTTGGACGGTCCGTCGATATACGGCGAGCGATGGGACGGATATTTGAGCCGGACTGCTAAATGAGTGGCCCGGCAACGCACGTTTTTAAGAGGTTAACCTGAAGATGTTTTCTCGCGCCAGAGCTTCGAGCGGGGCCTGGTCAACACTGGGCGGCAAATCGCGAGCCCGCGCAGCGCTCATCTTTGGTTTGGAACACTTAAGGGTGGGACATTGGGCCGATTTTGCCTCCCCCAGAAAAAAAGAAGATGGGTGTGTTTTAATTCCTTCGGATCGTAAGAATCGCGCAATACACGCCGCCGGGTGATAGCCGTGAAGCCGTAACGCGGCTGCGCTTAGTAGAAGGATGCTGCACAGGTGATAGTTCCGGGCATGCTGTTCCGGCAAAGTTTTGTCCAATGAGAGGCGATGATAAGCCCTCTGGACGAGTTCGCCGGTATTTGGGTTTTGAGGAAGAAGTGTTTTTGCCTGGGCCGTCGATTCCGCCTATCGTCGATATTCTGACGAGGCAGCTAAAAAACTCGGTGCTTTTTGAGAATTGCCCGTGAAAGATCCCACGGCAGCTGGTCAGTGTATCTGATTAAGTTCCTGACGATAAAGCGGATTCAGTGGAAAGCGCTGGGCGAGGTCCGACAACAAGCGGCGAGCCTCAGCGGAATTTTTGTCCCGCAACGCCGCGACGGCAAGCAGCAGTTCGGCATAGGGCTGCAGATAATGGCCCTTCGACGCGGTAAGCTTCAATTTCTCGATGCCAGTGTCCCTGTCGGTCTGGGCTCCTGTTACGTGCAGCAACCAACGCACGGGCGCCGGTTTCTGGCTTAGGAGATAGTTTTCAATGCCACCGGCGATATAGGCGTCGTAACAATTTGGATAAAGCCGCAGCAGAGCTTCGGCCTCGTCGGTTGCCTGCCTGATTTCTCGCAATGCCGCAAGGTTCTGTTTTTCGATGAGAGCCAAGTAATCGGCATGCAACCCAAGCCGCAGGACATTCGCAAACAGCGCGTCCTCGTCCTTCGGAGATTGCAGAAGCCGGCTCTCGGAAAGATCTGGAGCGGCTGGGCTTGGGCTTAGGAGAAGCAGAAAGAGACATGCGTTGAGATGCGGCATCAGCTGCTCTTAAGACATGCGCTGCTCCTCTTCCGCATTGAGTAAATGCAGGATCAAGCGGAACGGCATGCCAGCTAGTTCCGGTTTTTCGTTGATGTCCGCGCGAATATCCAGCAGCGCACGTTCCAGCAGATATGTGTCGTGCAGCACCTGCTGATCGGCTTGCGACTTGGGCATGTAGGCTGCCGAACCCGCGGTCTTCCAATACCCTCGGGTGAACGCCGCAGTCACGTGAGAATACCAGAAGCGGCCCCAGAGCCGCAGAGTTTCGCGATTCGCGGATTCGTGTAGTTCAGCCGAAAGGAATTGACGGCTGGACGATTGTGCGGCATAGCCGAAGGACATCAGCATACTAGCTACATCGCGCAAGGGACATCGCTTGATGCGTCTTTCACTGATGTGCAAGTTCGGATCGCCTTCGAAGTCAAAAATCGTGACATCGCCGTTAGTAACCAACAGATGTCCCAAATGCAAGCGGCCGTGGAATCGGATGCGCTCGGACGCGATGCGTTGGTCGAAAACAGCGCGGAATTTAGTGGTGATGGCGTTCTCTTCCTCAAGCACCCTTGCCGCCAGCGTACGAATTTCCGGAACCATATCGGCGTAATGCTGCTTCAAGAACTCAAGCCGTCTGCTAGTGAGCGCGGTGTTCGCGTGATACAGGCTTTGCCGGTAGAAATCATTGAAGGGCTCGGGAGAAAACGCCGGATCGGTCACATTCGCGGCAAGCGCCAAGTGCAGTTCCGCTACTCGTTTACCGGCGTTCTCGGCAAAGCCCAGGAAGGGACCGATTAAATCGCGGGCGATCGCGGGAGGATCTGCGAGCCCGAAGCTCAGAGAATAAATGTCCGTGGGAGCCGACTTCTGCAAATCGGCTTTCGGATAGTTGACTCCCTGCATTTGTTGCAGGAATTCCGAGATCTGTTTGCGAGTATGCTGCCAACCGTCGCCTTCGTTAGGAACGTATCCATGCAGAACAGCCAGTGTAGTGGGCTCGCCGCTTTCGGGCTTATACTCGAGCGCTCCAGCGAATGGTGCGACCGGCGCAAAGCGGCGTTGCTCGGTGAGGAAGCGGCCCATCTCAACGCTTGGGAGTACGCCAGGCTCTACTTGCCGCAGCAGTTTCAGTACGAACCGGTCGCCGAATTTGATGGATGTGTTCACTTCCGCCGCTGGAAGAATGACGGCATCGAGATTCGGGTGAGTGGCGCCCCAAAGAGTTCGGAATTCGCGGTTGCGCATCGCGTTCAATTCGCCGCTTTGGCCCGCGAATTTTCTCCGTCGAGCGAACGCCTCGATGAGGGACGTGGTGAAGGCGCTGTCCACGGCGGCGTCAGAGAGCAGTGTTGTGCTTCCATCCTGCCCCCGCAATTCTGAAATCAAGAAATCGGGGTGCGCCTCTCTTAACCTAGCTGCTTCGTCGCCACTCGTCACCATCACCGGGAGCACATACGTTTCGGGATCGCCGCTCGTGTAGTCGGCCCGGACGAGAAGGATGACTTGGCTATCGTGGGAAATCGGAATGACTTCGGTAATTTCCACCGACCGGAAGCGCCGATCTTTACTACGGAACCAGCGGCGCTTCGATAGGAAACTCTGCAGACTCGCCGCTATCGCAGGCAAATTTATCGAGTCCCAAATGTCTGCCCCATGGACCACCGCACGCGGCAGAGCAGCGGGTCCCGTTTCAACCGCAGGAACGGAAGGCGCCGGAGCAACGCTGCGCTTCTCAATCGAGAACCAGTAAAACGAGTTCGGCCCGAGCGTCAGCGGGTAGTACGATTCGCCAATAACCGGGAAATCCGTACGGCCAAACATTTCGACCGGATTGCAGCCGGTATATTTGTGCAGGTCGAGCTCGACCGGCTGTGCGAAACGCGAGAGATTCGCCACTACCAGAATCGTCTCTTCCTGATAGCGCCGGAAGTAGGCCAGCACTCTCTGGTTGGACGGATACAGAAATTCCAACGTGCCGCGGCCGAACGCTTTATACTGCTTGCGCAACGCGATCAGGCGCTTCGTCCAGTTCAGAAGAGAATGCGGATTCTCCTGCTGCGATTCCACGTTGACGGCCTCATAGTGATAAGCCGGATCGATATTCACCGGCAAATACAAGCGCTGAGGATTCGTCGCCGAGAAACCCGCGTTGCGATCCGGGCTCCACTGCATCGGAGTGCGGACGCCGTTGCGGTCGCCCAGATAAACGTTGTCACCCATGCCGATCTCGTCGCCGTAGTAGATGACAGGCGTGCCCGGCATCGAAAATAGCAGCGCATTCATCACCTCGATACGCGGGCGGTCATTTTGAAGCAAGGGAGCGAGACGCCGCCGAATGCCAAGATTGATGCGTGCCCGTTGATCCGAGGCGTACATGCGATACATGTAGTCGCGCTCTTCGTCCGTGACCATTTCGAGCGTCAGTTCATCGTGATTGCGCAAGAACATCGCCCACTGGCAGGTTTCGGGCAGGGCGGGTGTGCGATTTAGAATTTCGATAATCGGCAGGCGGTCTTCCAGCCGAAGCGCCATGAATAGCCGCGGCATAAGCGGGAAGTGGAAGTTCATGTGGCATTCATCGCCATTGCCCATGTAAGCGACGGCGTCTTCTGGCCACATATTCGCTTCCGAAAGCAGCATCCGGCCGGGATAAGCCGAATCGAGGTGACGCCGCAATTCTTTCAGAAAAACGTGCGTCTCAGGCAGATTTTCGCAGCTGGTACCTTCACGTTCATATAAATATGGGATAGCGTCCAGACGAAACCCATCCACGCCCATTTCCGCCCAGAAATCGAGCGTCCGCATGACGGCGCGGCGTACCAGAGGATTGTCGAAGTTCAGATCGGGTTGATGCGAGTAAAACCGGTGCCAGTAGTACGCTTTGGCAACCGGATCCCAACTCCAGTTCGATGGTTCGAAATCTTTGAAGATGATTCGTGTGCCGGCGTACTTATCAGGGGAATCGCTCCACACATAGAAATCGCGCCAGCGTGAACCCGGCTCGGCTCGGCGCGATTTCTGGAACCACTCATGCTGGTCGGAGGTGTGGTTGATGACAAGTTCGGTGATGACCCGCAGTCCGCAGCGGTGCGCTTCCTTAAGAAAACTTTGGAAGTCCCGCAGCGTTCCGTAGGCGGGGTGAACGGTTCGAAAATCCGCAATATCGTAGCCGTCGTCTTTCCAAGGGGAAGGGAAGAACGGCAGCAACCATATCGCGGTGATACCTAAATCTTCTAAATAGTCGAGCTTTTCCGCAAGGCCGCGGAAATCTCCCATTCCATCGCCATTGCTGTCCGAAAAAGCCCGGACGTGAGCTTCGTAGATGATAGCGTCTTTGTACCAGAGTGGGTCATCTTCCAGCCCGCTGAGCGTTTGCGAATGATGCATGATGCGGTTTTGTGTGATCTAGCCAGGTAAGGAACCGTCCAACGGCGGAAACGTCCGCAAGGATGTATTGGGCTTCGGTGGCGCAGCCTTCCTTACCAACTTTAATCGTAATCCCATCGGGAATTGCGGCAAATGCATCTTCATCCGTGGCGTCATCACCTATATAGATAGGTAAAGCCGAACCCGGTAACACTTCTCGACAGATCCATTTCACGGCGTGGCCCTTGTTCCAGGCGATTTGGGGCCGGACTTCCACAACTTTCTTTCCCATGCGCGCGACGAACGACCTTGAACGTTCGACCGCGTCGAAAGCTACCTTACTGATCCAATCGTGCAGTTCCTGGTTCACTCGTCTGAAGTGAACCGACAACGTGAGGCCTTTATCTTCGATCTCAAGTCCCTCGATATCCGCGAGCGCGAGCTTCAACTGGAGTGAAATTGATTTCAATTCGCGGCGCAGAGCCTCGGCTTGCGGCTCCCGGAATCTGGTTTCGCCAGCTTCGATTTCAAGCCCGTGGTTGCCTACGTAAATGACGTCTTTCAGACCTGCCCGTTCGCGGATATCCGCCAGGGCGCGTCCGCTAACGACAGCGAGCGAGACGTCGGGACGCGCGGCGACCCGCTCGAGAAGGGCATGAATGTTTGCATCCATTTCCGCGTCGGCTGGATGCGGCACGATTCTCGATATGGTCCCGTCGAAGTCAAGAAAGAGCCCGATAGAAGGAGCGGCGCGTATCTGCTCCCCTAGTGGACCGAAGTCATCGAGCAAGGCGACTGCTTTGGGTTTTAGCGTTTCCGTCATACTGCCACTTCCATCGCGAGATCGGCCCAGCGATTACGCGCCAGCTCCGATTCCGAAGACTCCTCTACTGAATACTGTGGGAATTCGATATTCACCAATTCCGATAGCAACCTTCCCGCCCAGCGGTAGACATTGTTGTGCTCAACGGCCGCTCTCATTTTCACCATTCGGCGGCGGCGCTCTTCCGGAAGCATTTGTAAAGCGGCGTGATAGGCATTCGCACCCTCTTCGATTGAGAACGGATTCACCAGGAGCGCGTCCTTCAACTCGCGAGCCGCTCCGGTAAACTGACTGAGGATGAGCACTCCATCCTCATCGATGCGGCTTGCGGCAAACTCCTTTGAGACCAGATTCATTCCGTCGTGCAGGGAAGTCACGACACAGAAATCCGCCAGGCGATGCAGCGCGATCATCTCCAGTTCGCCATAGTGCTTCTTCAAAAGCGTTACTGGCCGCCAGGACCCTTTTCGCCATCGCAAATTGATGCGCTTTGTGAGTGCGTCCACTTCATCTTCAATCGCGCGATAGGCCGGAAGAGTAGAACGGCTGGGGACCGCGATTTGCACGAAATTCAAGCGTTCGCGATACTCAGGATGCTGTTCTAACAGGCGGTCGAGAAACCGCAAGCGCTCGGGAATACCCTTTGTGTAGTCCAAGCGGTCGATTCCAATCCCCAAGAAGCGTCCGTCGAGCGAAAGTTCCTTCCGCCAGCGGGTCATCTGCTCCTCGACCTTGGGGGCCGCGGCCGTCTCAACGTGCTCATCGAAATCGATTCCGATCGGGAAGGGCCGGACAGCAGTGCAATGACCGCCCCGGCAAATCTCCATTGCCGCTGGATCGACCTTGGCTTCTAAGGAGCGGTCGATAGTGTCGAGGAAGTTCTGGCAATGCTGCGGCAAATGGAACCCGAGCAGGTCGTTTCCCAACATGCCGTCCAGCAGTTCTTCCCTCCAGGGGAAGGCCGAAAACACCTCGCGGTTCGGCCAGGGAATGTGCCAGAACTGAGCGATCACCAAGTTAGACCGGGCGTTGCGCAGCATCCGGGGCAGCAGCCCGAAATGGTAGTCCTGAATGAATACGAACGTGGGTTCGTTTCCCGCTCCTTCGAGTACGGCTTCGGCGAATTTTTCATTCACCCGCTGGTACATCTTCCAATGATCGGGATCGAACATGGGACGGGTGAATGCGACGTGGCACAACGGCCAAAGTCCTTGATTCGATAACCCGCCGTAGTGTCCCGCTTCTTCTTCTTTAGTTAGCCAAACGCGCCGCAGCGTGTATTCGGGCGAATCGGGAGGGACCTGGACGTGGTCGAAACGATCCACAGCTTGGCGGTCGGCGTCGCCGCTTCCATGCGCTATCCAAAGCCCGCCGCTGGCCCGCATGATGGGATCGAGAGCACTCGCCATCCCGCTAGCTGGTTGGATGCATTCGATACGGCTGCCCGCGCGCCGGTGCTGGAAGGGTTCGCGATTCGAGACAACGATAAAGCGATAGCCGTCGAGTCTGGTTTTTACAAATTTGCTCAGGAGTGCCCGGTTCCAGACCTTCAGCATGTAAGCTCCAATGAAAAATTATTCAAATTCTGAATATATCTTCATATATTAGACCACTTCGGCCGAGTCTGGCTACATCCTTGTTTCAGAAAAGCTGTTTGATTCGCGCCCCTGCAGTCGCGGCTCGGTAAGTAGCTCTATACGCAGAGTTTCTCTAGTCGCCTTGAAGCGGCTGGAGAAGCGCCTCGGCGAAGGCGGGGGTATACGGAGCGCGCTCAAGAATGGAATCGATTTCCTTAAACAGGTCGGCGATTTTCAGCGGCTTTGAAACGTAGCCGTCCATCCCGGCTTCCAAGCACTGTTGCCTGATGCCGCTCATCGCATGGGCTGTCATCGCAATGATCGGAATCCGTTTCGCTTCCGTGGTTTCCCATCGTCTGATGGCCGCCGTTGCCTCATAGCCGCTCATTTGAGGCATCTGAATATCCATCAACACGACATCGAAATTCGCCTGCTGAACCGCGCTAACCGCCTTACGGCCGTTCTCAGCTAGTTGGACCCGGTGACCCCGTTTTTCAAGTACCCGTTTTGCGATCTGCTGATTTACCGGATTGTCCTCAACCAGTAGAATGTGCAGGCCTGGGATCTCCAGAGCAGGGAACGCTAAATCGCGCGATTTCATATTGCGGGAAGTGACCTCGGTCTCCGCAATTCCGAGCGGATCTGGCCGAGCCGGCTCACTTCCTCGTCCAGACAGCATGGACAGGAGCGTTTGTTTCAGTTCGACAAGATCAACCGGCTTCAGCAGCAGCGCCGCGACGTCGAGTTCCCGGCATCGCGCCGATTGAGCGTGGTAGCTTCCGGCGTTCAGCATCATGAGGATGGAATCGGTTCTGTCCACCCGCCGAATGTGCTCGCATAATGTGAATCCCGTCGCGCCGGGCATCACTGCATCGATAAGTGAGACTCGGAACGGGCGTCCCTCGTCACGCGCGCGTTGCCAGATGGCTGTCCCCGTTCCCGCCGACTCGGCCGTTACGGGCGCCGCTCCCCAGGCTGCCAGGGTTTTTTCTAAAGTACTGCGGCAAGTCGCATTGTCGTCAACAACGAGGACCCGAACCCCGGCGAGTGCCGCTTCTTTCCCGCACTCCTGGGGCTGACTTGCCTGAGTAGAGAACGAAGCCAGGAAATGAAAGGTGCTCCCCGCGCCAGGGCGGCTTTCTACCCAGATACGGCCACCCATCAACTCGATGAGCTGTTTCGAGATGGTCAGTCCCAGACCCGTGCCGCCGTACTCCCTGGTTGTCGACCCATCGGCCTGTGTGAAGGCGGCAAAGATTGCCGTCTGCTTTTCCTGGGGAATTCCTATGCCCGTATCGCTCACCGCAAAGTGTACAGTGACCAGATCACCGTCTCTGCTTTCCTCTGTCACCCGAAGGACCACTTCTCCGCGTTCCGTAAACTTGATGGCGTTTCCCGAGAGGTTCAAAATAATCTGCCTCAGCCTGTTCGGATCGCCGATCAGTTGCAGCGGCACGCCGGCGTCGATATCCGAAGCCAATTCGAGTCCTTTTTTATCGGCCCGGACGCTGATTACCTTCAAAGCGTTCGCAATCACCTCGGACAAATTGAATTCGATGTTCTCCAGGCTCAGCTTGCCCGCCTCCACTTTCGAGAAATCGAGAATGTCGTTGATAATGGAAAGCAGAGCGTCCGCCGACGAGCGCACCGTGCCGAGATATCCTTGCTGCTCGCGGCTGAGTTCGGTTTCAAGGGCCAACTCAGTCATACCGATGATCCCGTTCATCGGCGTTCTGATTTCATGGCTCATGTTTGCCAGAAACTCGCTCTTCGTCCGGCTTGCCTCCTCGGCCGATTCCTTCGCTTGGATAAGCTCCGAATTCAGGCCGCGCAGTTCCGCAGTGCGCTGCAATACTTCGGACTCCAGGTTGTCCCGGTGTTCGCTAAGATCTTTGTCCCGCAACTGGATCTGTGAAAGCATCTCGTTGAAGGCCTTCATCAGAACTCCCAATTCGTCTTTCCGGCTTCCTACTCGGATCGTGTAGTCCTGTTTTCCGGAGACCCGCTTTGCGGCTTCGGCCAACTCGAATATGGGAGTGGTGATGATCCGCTGTATTTTGGAGCCGATCAGATAAGCGAGAAGCAGAGAACAAATCAAAATTGTAACGGCGATGAAGACGTGCTCCCAAAGCACCGAATACATTTCCCGCAGGTCCGATTCCAGGTAGATGGTCCCTATTTGCTGGTGATCGAGTACGATAGGCCGGACCAGCGCCACGGTTTTCCCGGTCATTGTTACGGAGACACGCTTGTCTTTGCAAGAATGCGGTCCCGAACGGGAATTGTCGCTGGTGTAGCTTGCCAGCATGCTTCCGTTGCTCGCGCAAATGCAGGCGGCAAGTACGGCGGGCTTGCTGCGAAACGCTTGCAGGGCTTCATGCGCTGCGTTGCTATCGCCGAACGTTAGAGCCGCGCCGCTGTTCGAGCCTATTACGTCCGCGACGATCGACAAATCCTGCACGGTCTTGCTACGCAGCGTGAAAAAATCCCCAGTTAACGAGGCGGCGCACGAGATCAGAAGCGCTATGCCCGAAGTACATAGGATGATGGCGTGAAGCTTTCGCCGGATGGAGTGTCTTCCACTCATGGTGGCTTCTCGTTCCATTTACCGTTCCACCGCGACTGCCAGCGTCAGGAGCCGCGAACTGATCTTCAGACCCGCCTTCTCCGCAGCTGGAAGGTTGATGAGGAACCGCACGCGATTGTCCTGCACCACGAACGCGATCATGCCGCCCTGTTTGGAAAATCCCGCCGCGTCACCCACCGTTAAGACGCCTGTCCCATGAATGGAATCGAATACGCTGGAAAGCCGCCCATTCTCGCTAGGACTGATGAAGAGAATTTGGCAACCGTTGGCTACATCCCCGGCGGCCAAATGCTTCGTCGCGACTGGGTGGCCGTCAACGGCTTTGCCTTTTACGATCTCGTCCAATGTGCCACTCAATGGATTTTTACCCGCCGTGCAAATCGTAAACGGATCACCCGGACTCTCAAAGGAATTGGGAGGCCAATCCACGAACTTGGCGAAGTTGTAGACAAAGGCGTCTTTCACTTTGGCTTCGGTTAGGGTCTCCGGCATGGCGCGCAGCCCCGTACTTGTGGCCAGTAAAGCTATAACAAGGAAGCGCATCGCCATCAACCGGCGCTTTCTCGCCTCATGTGCTGAATGGCTGGGCATTTCTCAATGCCTAAAACGACCACGCAAGTCTGGCGAAAATGTTGCGTTCCGCGTCCGTACCGACGACTTGATCGTCGTCTCCAAACTCCATGTGCCGCGGTTGGAGCAGATTCTGTCCCACTAAACTAAGTTGAAAATTATGCTTCAACTTCCACGCGAGCCGGGCATCCACACGGTTGTAGGCGGATATTTGCCGGGCCGGGAGCCCGCCAACGTAGTAGTAGGATGTATCGAACGAAATCGCACTCGTCAGGTAGAGATAGGAACGTAACCCAGCTTGGTTGCGCGGCGATCCACCCTGCACGTTCCCACCATCCGGAGCGAACGCGTTGAGATATTGAAGCACCCCCTCATAAGCCATCAAACTGGCGGCTTGACCGAGTCCGGCCGAGAGATTCGATCCGGCCTTCGGAAGTGTTTGCGCCGTCTGGGGCGTTCCAATTTGCGTCTCCAGTAGGGAATAGGTTCCGATCAACTTTAAGCGGGACGAAGCATTCCAGGTGGTCGATAATTCGCCTCCGTAACTCGTGGCTTCCTTCGAATTGGCGAATTGGAAAGGAAATGTGATGAGCGGCAGTCCGCCGTAGAGGCTAATTTCCGGTAAGCTCGGCGCATCCGACTCCAGGTTGTGATAGCGCCCATAGAAGCTAGCCACGTCTACGGAAACCCGCTCGAATGGCTGTACGCGGTAACCTGCTTCGTAATCCTCCACCGTTTCGGATTGGAAGTCTTTATTTCCCACCACCGCTGCCGCGAGCGACGCGGGCCCGACCGAGACGGGAGAAAACACCACATCCAGCCCGGTTTCGAGCCGTGAAGGCTGCCGGATCGCTCTCGATGCCGACGCCCACAGAGTTTGCGAATCGGTAAGCAGCCAAGCAGCGCGAACGCTGGGCTCGTTCTCAAATCCGGTGAAGGCATTATGCTCAACTTTGGTTCCTACCGTCACCGATAGGGAATGCGTGAGGCTAATCTCGTCCTGGAAAAAAGAGCTGAACAGGGCGTAGTCTTTGGCGTCGGGTTGGAAAGTAATCGCAAAACCGGTATTCGCCATCGATCCCGGCCTGGTCCCGAAATGATCCTGAGTCAGGCGTGTGCTCACTCCCCACACTACGTCGTTGCGCGAGCCGATCTGCACGTGGTGCTGAAAATCGAAGTTCGCGGTACCAAGTTGTTCATGAATACCCGCATCCACGCGTTCGTAATGGCTGTCGTAAAACTGCAGGGTAGTTTCTGAATGATCGGAGAAACGATGTTTCCATTGCGTGAAGATGTCAGAGCCGTTATCGGAAACTCCGCTCCCAAGCTGCCCTATCCCTCCGTACGGTGAGACTGTCAGTGTGGTCTGGTTCCCCCTCATTCGGAACAGATTTGCTTGAACCATGATCGAGTCGTTTTTGGAACGATCTCAATCCAGCCTGAACCCGCCGCTGCCGATTGACCATCCATCGTCTGCTTTGGAACTTCCAAAGGTCAGGGGATTGAAGTCCGAGTAATGACCAAAGGTCCGATAGGCGGCGTTACTCCCCAGCTTGCCTCCGTATTGCGCCAAATAGTCTCCTGGCTCGGTCGATCCACCTCCAATACTGATCCGGGCGCCCTTGGTGTCCATCGAACTCTTCGTAATGATGCTGATGACTCCGTTGACGGCGTTCGCGCCCCACATCGTGCCGCCAGATCCGCGAACGACTTCGATCCGCTCTATAGTGTCAAGCGGTATGTCGATCTGGTCCCAATACACGCCGGAAAAGCTCGGTGAATAGACTGTGCGGCCGTCTACCAGGACCAAAAGCTTGTTCGAGTAGATGTCGTTGAATCCTCTAACGCTTATGGCCCAGCGGTTTGCATCGACCTGCGCGACTTGGACGCCGGGAGCCATTCGCAAGACGTCTGGAATGGTTGTCGCTCCGGAACGTGTTATCTCCTCTTGGGTAATCACGTAGATAGCAGCTGGCACCTTCGACAGCTTTTGCTGCTTGCGGCTCACCGACGTCACGTCCACGTTCATCAGTTGCTCAATGCTCTGATTGGCGAAATCGGCGTTATTAGGCTGATCCTCGGCGAGAACTGGGCTCTGTAACGCGGTTAAAATGGCCACAAGGTAGCTAAGTCGCCGTAAACGCTTCAAAATGACACTCACGGCTCACATATCGGTCGATTTGGACGTCATTCTGGTTACGTATGACTACCAGAGATATTTTCCGCCCAGAATTGAATTGGATTGTTAGTCGGGATCAAAGCGAAGGTGCTTCTGAATGGATTCCGCGATCACTTTGCCGTGAAAGCGCCCGTTTTCGATGAAGATCTCGTTGGTGTGCGTACCCGCCACGATCACTCCCGCCAAATAGACGCCCGCCCGCTCGCTTTCTAACGTTTGCGGATCGGTGATTGGTTTTGAAGTCGCCGGATCGAGATGGATTCCATGCTCCGCCATGAATTCGAAATCGGGCCGGTACCCTGTCATGGCGAACACGAAGTCGTTTTTTACCGCGATTTCGCCATCCGGGGTGTTCAACACGACTTCGTGCGGCCGGATCTCTTTCACGCTGCTATTGAAGTGGGCTTTCACCTCGCCTACCTTGATCCGGTTTTCGATATTCGGTTTTATCCAATACTTGACGTTGCTCGAAATCCCCGGCCCGCGATGCACCATCGTCACGCGCGCGCCCGTCCAAAAAAGCTCCAGCGCTCCAATGCAAGCCGAGTTTTTGGCGCCCACGATCAGCACGTCGGAGTTGTAATACGGATGCGCCTCGCGATAATAATGGATCACCTTGGCGAGATCTTCCCCCGGAACATTCAGCCGGTTAGGGATGTCGTAATATCCGCTCGCGAGAATAATCTTTTTAGCCTTGTAGCAGCGGCTCTCGCCCTCGCCCGTCAGCGTGCGCACCGTGAAATCTCCGTCCGCGCCATCAAAGCCCAGCACCCGCTCGTACTGATGAATATCCAGCTTGTAGTGGTCGGCCACGCGCCGGTAATACTTCAGCGCCTCCGTGCGCCCGGGCTTCTCATTCAGCGACGTCATCGGTATATCGCCAATCTCCAGCAACTCCGGGGTCGTAAAGAAAACGAGGTTGATCGGATAGTGATAAATCGAATTAACTACGCAGCCTTTATCAAACAGAATCGGCGAAAGCCCGCGCCGTTTCAGTTCAATGCCGCAGGCGAGGCCAGTGGGTCCAGCGCCGACAATCGCTACATCGCACCGTTCCATGGAAGGGTTCAGAGCGCCGCTCCCACGCGGTCATAAACACTTTCCAGCGCGCCCGCCAGTGCTTGCGCATCCTTACCCGCTCCTTCCGCCATGTCGGGACGTCCCCCGCCTTTGCCGCCAATCGCCTTAGCGAGCTCACCAACCAGCTTTCCCGCCTGCACTTTGCCCGTCAAATCTTTACTGACGGCGGAAACAATCGCCACTTCGCCGTCGTTCACCGACGCCAAAACCACCACCGCGCTGCCCCACTTATTCCGCAGCGAATCGGCGATGGTCCGAAGCTGCGCCCGGTCGAGTCCTTCTACTTTCTCCGCCACCACGGTCGCGCCATTCAATTTGCGCCCGCTCAGTTTTTCCACTTGCTGGTGGGCCAGCCGCGTTTTCAACTGATCCAATTGCCCTTGAAGGATCTTCTGGTTCTCCAGCAGCTTTTCCATGTGTTCCAGAACACCGTTTTCTGTTGTATGCAGCACGGCGCCTATCTCCGCGAGTTGAGCGGTCGCTCGTTGGAATTTGTCTAGCGCGCCTTCTCCCGTGATTGCTTCAATGCGCCGCACGCCCGCCGAGATGCTGCCCTCATAAGCAATCTTGAATAGCCCGAT
>JALYVD010000328.1 GCA_030853405.1 Acidobacteriota bacterium
TCGCACCTCCTGGCCGTGATCACTGCCGTGGTCGTGATAGCCGCCCTCTACTTCGGCAAGGATCTCCTTATTCCCTTCGCCCTCGCTCTGCTGCTGACATTCCTTCTCTCTCCCCCGGTGACTTGGCTTGAAAAACTCCGGCTAGGGCATGCATTTTCTGTTTTCATCGTTCTCGTTGTCGCGCTGGGTATCGCGGGCGGAGTGATTTGGCTGGGTTTCCAGCAGCTTACGGGAATTGCGCAAAGCCTGCCCAATTACCAGGCCAACATGATTCGAAAATTGCAGGCAGTCCGGAATCCGGCCGGCACGGGAATTCTCGGTGTTGCACAGAGTCTGGACCAACTCAAGACGGAGTTGAACGCGAATCGCCTGGACGCTGAAAATAAGGGCAACCTTGACGCGAAAGGCAATTCTCATGCTGGCAAGCCCCGCAAAGTCGCGCCTGTTCCTGTCGAAATCGTCCGGCCGGACTCCGGGATACTCTCTTCTCTCGGGTTGTTCGGCACCTCAGTTGCCCATTACCTCGCCATTTTCGGCGCTGTCGTTGTTCTCACGCTTTTTCTGCTGCTGAACCGGGGACACCTGCGAAACCGTGTACTGCGGCTTTTCGGTCAGGGGCACTTAGTTCTCATGACGACTGCTTTGGACGACGCTGCTCAGCGCGTCAGCCGCTATCTCCTGACGCAGTCGCTTGTAAATAGCACGTTCGGAATCCTCCTTGGAACCGGGCTGTACTTCATCGGAGTTCCTTACGCTCCTTTTTGGGGCGTACTTGGGGCTATTATGCGGTTCATTCCATATGTCGGAACCTTTATTGCCGGGGCGTGCCCGTTCATTCTGTCGCTTGCCGTCTTCGATGGTTGGACGCGGCCGCTGATGACATTCGGGCTCTTCGTGGCGATCGAAGGAACCACCTCGACCGTCATCGAACCGTGGCTTTATTCCACCCGTACGGGCATCTCCTCACTCGCCATTCTCCTTTCGGCCGCCTTCTGGACACTGCTTTGGGGACCGATCGGGCTGATCCTTTCCACTCCGTTGACCGTTTGTCTCGCCGTCCTTGGCCGGCATCTCGCTCCTTTCGAGTTCCTGTACGTACTACTCGGGGACGAGCCAGTGCTTGAGCCGAAAGTCCACTACTACCAGCGGTTGCTTGCAAGCGATGAAGACGAGGCTGCGGAGGTCATCGAGACTTACATGACCGACAAGAGCTTGGTCGAAGCCTACGACGCGGTTATAATTCCGGCGTTGGGGCTCGCCGAACAGGACCGGCATGAAAACCGCCTCACTGAAGAGCGCGCCACTTCGGTTTATCAAACGACTCGCGAGCTGGTGGAAGAGATTGGAGACCGCCACGCGCCTGCGGATGCTCCGGTTCCGCAGGGCCCGGAGATCGCCTGTATTCCCGCACGGGACGCGGCTGACGCCGTGGTAGCTCTGATGCTCGCCCAGATTCTCTGGCAGAATGGCTATCAAGCAAAATTGGTCGAGACCGCCGGGAACGGCACGTCGGAACTACTGTTCGTGTCGGCGCTCCCCCCATTTGCAATCATGCACGCCCGCTCACTTTGCCGGAAATTGCGGCGGCAACATCCCAATCAGAAGATCGCGCTCGCCGTCTGGAATTCGACCATTCCGGCCGCCACCATTAAAGAAAGGCTTGGACCTGGCTGCACGGACTGGGTTGTAACCACGCTAAATGAGGCGTTAGCCACAATGAAAGAAGCCGAGGTGCCAGCCTCTGAGCCAGAGTTGGCCAAAATATGAGGAACGAAGCCATATCCGCTGGTTCGTTCGGTAATCAAGCGCTAAGTCGCTGATTTTGCTCGAAGAACCCCAGGGGGATTCGTTTGGTAAAATGAGCCGTTTGGCACTTCCAGCCTTTCTGGTTCCCGAAACCACCATTCACGAGAACGGCTCAGGCTCCCGTTTGGACCTGGGCGAAAGCCTTGGGCCGATCCTGCTGACTCTGGGCATTCTTGAGGTTGTAGAACAAGAAAGCCTACTTCTCGGGATCTACGCTTCAGCCGACGGCGTCGAATGGGGAACCGAACCGCTCGTCGGGTTCCCGGAGAAGTTCTACCCCGGCATCTCCGCCGTCTACTTGGATCCGGCCACCCACGCCGTCCGGTTCATCCGGGCGCAATGGAAGGTCAACCGCTGGGGCCGTGGCAGTAAAACTCCGGCTTATCGCCTCTACCTGTTTGCCGAGGCTGTGGACCGTGCTACAAACGGTTGATCAGACTCGCCACGTATCCGGCCCCGAAGCCGTTGTCGATGTTCACGACTGTAACGTTGCTAGCGCAACTGTTCAGCATCCCGAGCAGTGCCGCCAATCCGTTGAAACTCGCACCGTAGCCGACGCTCGTGGGCACCGCAATTACCGGACAGGAAACCATGCCCCCGACCACGCTCGGCAGCGCTCCTTCCATCCCGGCACAGACGATCACCACGCGCGCGTCCACCAATTTCCCGCGCTGATTCAGCAGCCGATGGATGCCCGCGACGCCCACATCGCAGATCGCCTCTACTTGGTTGCCCATCACCTCCGCCGTAAGCTGTGCCTCCTCAAGGACAGATAGGTCGCTGGTACCCGCGCAGACCGCCGCGATTTTGCCTTTGCCGTGGATCGTCCTGTCTCGCCAGACCCGCACCACACCCGAGGCGGGGAAGTACTCCGTTTCGGGCGCGAGCTGCGCCACTCTGTCCGCCATCTCCGGAGTTGCTCGAGTCAGCAGCAAATTGTGGGACTTGGCCAGTAGGGCCCTGGCAATCCCAGCGACCTGATCGGGATGCTTGCCTTTGCCCAAAATCACCTCGGGCATCCCATGCCGCATCTCGCGATGGTGATCGACCTTGGCATACCCAAGGTCCTCAAACGGCAGGTCTCGTAAGCCCGTCATCGCCGTATCCACGCTGGTCTTGCCGTCTCGAACTTGTTCTAGTAGTTGCTGAAGTTGCTGAGAGTCCATAGTCGATCTCCTAAAATGGTAACGTCCTCGCCATATAGGTTGATCAATATGGGCCACTTCTGGAACCGTCTGCGTCTCACCCTCGATATGATTAAGTTCGAGCACTCTGTGTTCGCGCTACCGTTCGCCCTGACTGGCGCCCTGCTGGCATGGCGCGATGCCGGGTTCCATATCGCTGGTTTGCTGTGGCGATTCCTTTGGATCGTCGTGGCTATGGTGTCAGCTCGTTCCGCGGCGATGGCTTTCAACCGTCTGCTCGATGCCCCTATCGATGGCCGTAACCGCCGTACCGCAAGCCGGCACCTTCCCGCTGGCCTGCTTTCCGGGCGTTTCGCCTGGGGCTTCACCCTCGTCTCGTGCGTCGTATTCCTCCTTGCGGCCCGTCAGCTTGGGACGCTCTGTTTTGTGCTCGCGCCAGTCGCTCTGGCGATCCTGTTTTTCTACTCCTTCTGCAAGCGGTTCACCATGTTCTCGCACCTGATCCTCGGGTTCTGTCTTGGGATCGCACCTGCGGCGGCCTGGATCGCCATGCGGGGAACCCTCGATGCGCGGATTCTCTACTTGACCGCTGCGGTGATGTTCTGGACAGCGGGCTTCGATGTGATCTACGCCTGCCAGGACTTTGAATTCGATTGCGCGGAAGGTCTCTGCAGCATCCCGCGCCGCTTCGGCATCGGCGGAGCGTTGATGATAGCCCGCCTCCTGCACGTTGCAATGATCGCGTGCCTGGTCATGCTGGTTATTTCCTTTCACCTGGGCGCGTTGAGCCTTGTGGGTATCGCCGTTGTGATCGCGCTGCTCGTCTACGAGCATGGCCTTGTAAAACCTCACGATCTGTCCCGGGTGAACGCCGCTTTCTTTACCGTGAACGGCTATGTCAGCCTGCTGTTCTTCGCATTCTGGGCGGCTGACATTCTGATTCATCGCCGTATCGCTTTAATCCAATAGCTCTAATCCAAATGACTTCACCACGTATTGACGACGTCCGCCTGACACCGATCTTTGAAAAGGTCCAAGCGCGGGAGCGCCTCACGTACGAAGATGGCGTGACGATGTATCGCAGCCCGGACATTCTGGCGCTCGGCTACATGGCAAATCTGGTTCGTGAGCGGCTGCATGGCGATGTCACGTACTTCAACGTCAACCGCCACATCAACCCGACCGATGTCTGCGTTGCCAGTTGCCGGCTCTGTGCGTTCGGCAAGCGGGCGAAAGATCCCAACAGCTACACCATGTCGATGGAGCAGGTATGGGAAATCGCGGGCAAAGGATACGCCGAGGCAGTGACCGAATTCCACATCGTAGGCGGTTTGCATCCTGAGTTATCGCTGGACTGGTTCTGCCAAATGATCTCCGGCCTGAAGGAACGCTATCCCGCCGTTCACTTGAAAGCTTTCACAATGGTCGAGGTTGCCTATCTCGCGAAGCGCGCGAAAATTTCGATTCTCGATACGCTGATACGGCTGAAAGAAGCCGGTGTCGATTCCATGCCGGGCGGTGGCGCGGAAGTGTTTTCAGAGCGCGTACGCCGCATCATCTGCGATCACAAGATTGACGGGAACGAGTGGCTGGAGACGGCAAGGCTTGCACACCAAATCGGTTTGAAGAGCAACTGCACGATGCTGTACGGACATCTTGAAACGCCCGAAGACCGTGCCGATCATTTAGTGCGGCTGCGTTCCGTCCAAGACGAAACGAACGGTTTCGTCACGTTCATTCCCTTGGCGTTTCATCCGGCGAACACGGCGCTCAGTCATCTCGCGACAACCACCGGCTTCAACGACATCAAGCAGATTGCCGTCTCCCGCCTGATGCTCGACAACATCCCACACGTAAAAGCGTACTGGATCATGATGACGCCGGGCGTAGCGCAAATTGCCCAGCGTTTTGGAGCCAACGATATCGATGGAACGGTTGTTGAAGAGAAGATTTATCACGATGCGGGAGCGACCACCGCACAGCATCTCCGCCGTCAGGACCTATTGAATCTGATTAGGGCAGCGGGACGGGAACCCGTGGAACGCGACACGGCGTATCATCCCGTGACGCGGACGGAATCGGCCTTTACCGTGCTCGCATAAGACTTCGATGGTTCCTTTGGGGTCTTCGCCGATTCGAGTACGGAAGCGCCTTCCGCAGCCATCGCGTTCAGCCACTCGCGTCCGCTTTCGTCCACTTGTTGCAATCCTGTAACATCAACGATAAGCTTGCGTCCGGCAAGCGTTGTTCTGGCAGTGTTCCAGCAGCCCTGAAGTTCCTTCAGGTCTTCCGGCTTCAAAGTTCCAAGCAACTGAAGCCGAAACGAATCGACACTATCATGTATGTAGTAGTTCAGTCGCGAAGACTCCACTTTGGTTCGATTCCGAAATAGCAACCGAGGTTCCAGCTTTCAGGACGTTGGACAAGCGATTTTTGTTTACCCATGCGCCGTTCCGGAAGCATCATTCTTTTTCCCGCGCATTTTCGTGAGGAAACTCGTATCGAAACGCCCAGCCACGAAATCTTCATCCTCCAGGACTAATTCGTGCAATGAGATCGAAGTGTGAATGCCTTCGATGATGAACATACTTAAGGCGCGTCTCATGCGCTGAATCGCCTCTTCGCGCGTCTTCCCGTAGGTGATCAGTTTGGCAATGAGTGAATCGTAATACGGAGGAATCACGCTATCCGTATAGGCTGCCGTATCGACACGCACTCCAATACCCCCCGGCAAGTTGAGCCCGGTAATGCGGCCAGGGGACGGGGCGAATGTTTCCGGATGCTCAGCGTTAATGCGGCACTCAATCGCGTGTCCGGAGAGCGAAACGCCGTTGGGCAGAATATCTTTCAGGCTCTCGCCCGCTGCGATGCGGATTTGCGCCTTCACGAGATCGATGCCGGTGACGAACTCCGTCACGGGATGCTCAACCTGAATGCGCGCGTTGACCTCGATGAAGTGAAGGTCGCCCTTCTCATCCATCAGGAACTCGACCGTGCCCGCGTTGGTGTAGCCTATCGACTTCATAGCTACCCGGAGCCCGTCCGAAATGCGTTTGCGCAAAGCTGGTGAAACGCAGGGCGAGGGCGATTCCTCGATCAATTTTTGATGTCGGCGTTGAATAGAGCACTCGCGTTCACCAAGGACTTCGACGTTCCCGTGCTCGTCCGCGAGGATCTGGAATTCGATGTGGCGCGGCGCTTCCACCAGTTTTTCCATGTACACGTCACCGCAACTGAACGCGGCAGCCGCTTCATTCTGCGCTTGAGTCAGAAGACTGGGCAGTTCTTCTTCCGACCGGACGATGCGCATGCCACGGCCACCGCCTCCGGCAGCCGCTTTCAGCATGATGGGATACTGAATATCCTTTGCCAAGCCCTGCGCTTCTTCCGCGCTGCTCAACACGCCGCACGAGCCCGGTAGGATTGGAACCCCAGCCTCTTCCATGATGGCGCGTGCCCGCTGCTTAAGACCCATTTCCCGGATGACTCCCGGTTTGGGACCGATGAATTTGATCCCGGATAGCTCGCAGACTTCGGCGAAATCCGCGTTTTCGCTTAGAAATCCATAGCCTGGATGCACGGCATCGACATTGGTTATCTCGGCTGCGCTCATCACTGCGGCTATGTTTAAGTAACTGAGAGAGCTCTTAGCCGGTCCGATGCAAATCGCTTCATCGGCAAAGCGGACGTGCAGACTGTGGCGGTCGGCTTCCGAATAGACGGCGACGGTCTTAATGCCCAGGTCTTTGCACGCGCATATCACACGGAGCGCGATTTCACCCCGGTTTGCAATTAGGATTTTTCGAAACATGAGTGGCGTTTGCGTTAGAGCGGGCGGATCGTCAGAAGCGATTCGCCGTACTCCACAGGACGGCCATTCTCAACCAGTTTTGCAACCACGATACCGGACAGTTCCGCCTCGATCTCGTTCATCAGCTTCATCGATTCAATGATGCAGATGACTTGTTTCGGATGAACCTGATCGCCAATCTTGACGAAGGGAGCCGAACCGGGCGATGGCGCATCGTAATAGGTGCCGACGATGGGAGACTTTACGACTGAATCCCGGTCGTCTTCCCTCGGCCCTGAAGAAATCGCGGAAGCGGGTTGACGCGGTTCGGCAGCGGTAAGGGAAGGGCTGGCGGACTGCGGGGCGTTTGTGTGGAAAGGGATCGCCCCAGGAAGAACTACGTCCTGACTAGAGGAGCCCACGTTGCGGATTCGAACTTTGTTGTCGCCGCGCTGAACTTCCAATTCCGCGATTCCCGTGTCCTGCACGACACGAATCAGTTCCTTGATGTCATCGATCGTCATCTTATATTCCGGGGAAGCGAGCGTAGCGGGTTCATAGTACGGCCAGTTCCTTACCCGTTGGCGTGAGTACTTCACAAGCGCGGTCAGTGACCACCACTGTGTCCTCTATCCGAATTCCGCCAACACCCTCCATGTAGACCCCGGGTTCGATCGTGATCGTCATGCCCGGCTCCAGCTTCGTCCTGTCTTTCCGGCCCACGCGCGGGCCTTCGTGAATCTCTAAGCCGAGTCCATGGCCGGTTGAATGAATGAACAGTTTGTCCATTCCATAGCCGCGCAAAACCTCACGCGCTGCCCGGTCCACGGTCGTGCAACTCACTCCCGGCTTTACTGCATCAATGGCCGCAAGCTGACTTTCGAGGACAGCCCGATACATCCGCCGCGCCTTTGGATTCAGTTTGCCTACGGCATGAGTGCGGGTCATGTCGCTGCAGTAGCCAGCGACGCGCGCACCCATATCCACTAATAGTAGTTGATTGGTCTGAATGGGATGATCCGTCGGGTGCGCGTGGGGCAGGGCCGTACGCTCGCCGGAAGCCACAATCGTCTCAAAGGCGGTTCCATCCGCGCCCAGAAGGCGCATTCGATATTCGATTTCCGCCGCAAAATCCACCTCGGCCATCGAAGGCTTAAATTGCCGCAGAGCTTGTTCTAGCGCGGCGGAATTCAGTTGAACCGAGGCCTGTATGGTGGCGATCTCAGCGGCCGACTTAACCATTCTGAGGTGTTCCACGGCGCCGCTAACGGGTTTCAGCCGGACTCCGGGGAGGGATTCTCCGACTTGCCGGTACTCGTCGAAACTGATGCGGTTCTGTTCGACGGCGAGCGATTTCACGTTCAGCCGCTTGATCCAGGCTGCAAATTCCTTGACGAGCGGCCCTTTTGCGATCTTCACTTCGCAATCCGATTCGCCGGGAGCTTGGCTTTGGTATCGAGGATCGGTAAACAACAAGGCCCGGTCTGGCGTGAGGAGCAACATGCCGTTGCTGCCGGTGAACCCCGTCAGGTAGCGTACGTTCGGAAGAGCCGTGACGAGAAACGCGTTCGCACGCGCTTCCTTTAGTGAAGCGAGGAGACCGGTACGCCGTTCGGAGAAATCGGTTTCTGTATTCAAGGTTTCAACAGCAGCTTTCCGGTTGTCTTGCGTCCTTCAAGGTCGCGGTGCGCCGACGCAGCATCCTTCAGATCGTAAACCTTATAGACCTTCACGCGAAGCCGTCCATCGGCAATCCATTTGAAGATATCGGACGACCGCCACTGCAATTCCTCGGGATCGCTGATGTACTGCGCAAGCGAAGGCCGGGTCAAAAACAGCGAGCCCTTCTGGCTTAAGACGAGGGGATTGATTTCTCCAACCGGTCCGCTCGACTGGCCAAAGCTGACCATCATGCCGCGTGGCTTCAAACAATCAAGGCTCTTGTGAAATGTAGTGCTGCCAACGGAGTCGTAGACAACCTCGACGCCTTTGTTCGACGTGATGCGCTTGACCTCTTCGAGAAAGTCCGATTTCGTATAGAGAATCATATGGTCCGCGCCATGTTCTCTCGCGAGGCTGGCCTTTTCTTCCGTCGAGGCGGTTCCAATCACCGTCGAGCCCGCAATCTTCGCCATCTGCACGATCAGTAAGCCAGCGCCGCCCGCCGCTGCATGGACGAGGCACGTCTGACCGGCCTTGAGCGGAAATGTGGAGCGGGTCAGATAATGCGCGGTCATCCCTTGCAGCATGACAGCCGCGCCATCCTCAAAGCTGATCGCGCCCGGTAGTTTCACGAGAACGTTTGCGGGAACCACGGCATACTCGGCGTAGCTTCCGCGGGCCATGGCGTAGGCGACGCGGTCTCCTATTTTGAAAGAGGCTCCGGCACCCACAGCCGCAACCGTGCCAGCGCCCTCGCTTCCGAGTTTCACTGGACTCTCGGGAGCTTTATAGAGACCTGTGCGGAAGTAAACATCAATGAAGTTCACTCCGCTGGCTTCGAGTTTGA
>JALYVD010000337.1 GCA_030853405.1 Acidobacteriota bacterium
AAACTGGCTCTCCGATTGTCGAGGAAGGCATTGGGATTGGTCAAGAGAAACGGCGGCATGCTTCGTTTCCAGCCGAAGCTCCGATGAGGGCGTCGAGGCCAAAAGAGGAGCCTCAGCTCCGGCAAGATCTCAAAGTCCCGATAAATCGCCTTATGTAGACTCGACTCGATTGTGGTCGGCTCACGCCGAGATCATCTGCGAAGTTTGAGCCCGACCCGCATCGAACCGGATAGATCATGCCCAACGGCGTAGTAGCGATCTGAGAATAGCCGACTGAAACGGCGCAGATTTCCCGTTACTTGGCGATCTTCTCGGGACTGCGATCGATATCGGGAAGTGTACGTTCTTGGGGGCTTGGCAGATCGTGTCGAATGGCTTGTGGCTGACACCACCGACGCAGGCCGTTCGCCAAATGGCTATGACGTTTGGCACGACCGCGCAACGAAGACTTCGAACCCTTCGGCGAGCTTTAGTATGTTCGGGAGGTGCGATTTGTATCTCTCAAGGCCTGTCTGATCCCTTTCTTTGCCGTTCATGTTTTGGTTCCTCTACTTGCACAGAAGCCGGAGTGGGACGATGTGAAGGTTCTGCACATCGGGACAGAACCGGCCCACGCGACGATGATGGTGTATCCGACGGCGGCGCTGGCAGCAACAGGGGATCGCACGGTATCTCCCTGGTTTCAACTTCTCAATGGCGATTGGAAATTTCACGGATCCTACCGGCCGGCCGATCGACCGATCGATTTTTTCCGGCCCGATTTTTCAGATGCTGAGTGGGGCACGATCCCGGTGCCGAGCAGCTGGCAAATGCACGGCTTCGACATTCCGATCTATACAAACATCATTTATCCCTGGCCGCAGGATGTGCACGGACCGCCGACACCACCGTATGCTTTCAACCCTGTAGGTAGCTATCGACTCACCTTTACCCCCGCGCCGACGATGAACAATCGAAAAACTTATCTGCATTTCGAGGGTGTGGACTCGGCATTTTATGTCTGGTTGAACGGGAAGAAGCTGGGCTATCACGAAGACAGCCGGACACCGGCGGAATTCGATGTTACAAACGATCTACGAAGCGGCCCAAATGTTTTGGCGGTAGAAGTCTATCGGTTTGGGGATGGTGCGTTTCTGGAAGACCAGGATATGTGGCGGATGAGCGGCATTTTCCGCGATGTCTATCTGTGGTCAAGGGCGGCGCAGCATATTCGGGATTTTGAGGTGCATACCAATCTGGATGAGGCGTATCGCGATTCAGAGCTGACGCTGCATGTGGCGATTGCTAATAGCGAGAGGAGTGCCCGTACGGTAAGTGTGACGGCGACTTTACTGGATGCAGACGGAAACTTGGCAGGTACGCCCGAAACGAAGAAAGTTGCCCTTGGAGCATCGGCAGAGACTGGTTTGGACTTCAGCAACCAGGTTACGAATCCGAAGAAGTGGACGGCGGAAACTCCCTACCTTTACAAGCTGCTGTTAACGATGAAGGACAGCGCGGGAGGCACGATGGAAGTAATTCCGGTGAACGTTGGATTCCGCAGGGTGGAGATTCGGAATGGGCGCTTCCTGATCAATGGCAAAGCGGTCTTGATCAAGGGCGTAAACCGGCACGAGCACGATCCGAACACGGCCAAGTATGTCCCAACGGAGACCATGATCGAAGATATCCGGCTGATGAAGCAGTTCAACATCAATGCGGTGCGGACGAGTCACTACCCAAACGATCCACGCTGGTACGATCTAGCGGATCAGTACGGACTGTACGTGCTGGATGAAGCCAACCTGGAGTGCCATGCCTATGGCAACGACCCGAAGAACCGGCTAACGAACGATCCTGCATGGCAAGAAGCGTATATTGATCGGCAGCGCAGCATGATCGAGCGCGACAAGAATCATCCGTCGGTGGTGATCTGGTCGATGGGCAATGAATCCGGCGACGGACCGAATGCGGCAGCGGTTTACCGGTTTGCGAAGCAGCGCGATCCATCGCGGCCCTTTCACTATGAGGGCACGACAAGCGCGGGCGGAACGAGCGCGGATATTAACTCTTATATGTATCCCACCCCGGCGGAGACCATCCGGCACGCCGCTGAGCGGCCGCAAATGCCATTGATCCTTTGTGAGTATGAGCACGCGATGGGCAATAGCAGCGGCGGCCTGCAAGACTATTGGGACATTTTCTATTCGGGCACCAACGCGCAAGGTGGGTTCATTTGGGATTGGGTGGACCAGGGAATTCGTTTGCCCGTGCCCGGAGAGTATCGCGAGAATACGCCCTCTGCGACCTTCTTGGCGTATGGCGGCTGGTGGGAGGACAAAGCGGGCATTCGGAATGACAACGACTTCAATAACAATGGCCTGGTAAGCGGCGACCGCGTGCCGCATCCCGGCTTATATGCATTGAAGTATGTCTACCGCAACTTACACGTTACTGCGACCGACCTGGCAACCGGCAAGGTTCGAGTAAAGAACTGGTTTGATTTCACTAATGCAAAAGATATCGCGCGCGGCCAATGGGAAGTGAAAGCGGACGGAAAGACTCTGGCTAGCGGACGGTTTCCGGAGCTAGATATTGCGCCAGGAGCCGAGAAGGAGTTTCAACTGGTTTTACCGCGGGTAAATGCTCAGCCAGGCGTGGAGTATTGGCTAAACACGAGCTTTCTTTTGAAGCAGAAGACTTTGTGGGCGGACCAAGGGCATGAACTGGCCTGGGATCAATTTCCGTTGCCCACGAAGGCAGCCGCGCCGATGTTTGCGCCTGACGAACCATTGAAAGTGGAGCAGACTCCGGAGGAGTTGCGATTCAGCGGGAAGGGCTTTTCGCTGGCATTTGACCGCAAGGCGGGTTTGATTACAAGCTACCGCTATCGCGGCGTGGACCTGCTGCAACGCGGCCCGAAGCCGGATTTCTGGCGAGCGCCAACGAACAACGATCGAGGTGCCTGGAAAGTGTTCCGGCAAAAAGCGGAGACGGACAAGAGCCTGGACATCACCGTTTGGAAAGAAGCGGGAGCTCGGTGGGATGTACGTTCGGTTCGCGTAACTCAGGTGAATAGTGGTAAAGCGAAGGTGATTGTGGATGCGGCGCTCCTTTTGGCCGACGCGAACTACCAGTTTGAGTACTCGATCTACGGATCGGGCGATGTAATAGTGGAGTGCACATATCGGCCCGGCAAACAGATACTGGCGATGATGCCTCGCTTCGGTACGGAATTGCTGGTCGCACCGGGGCTGGAGAATCTGAGTTGGTATGGCCAGGGTCCGCATGAGACGATGTTGGACCGGAAATTCGAGCGAATAGATGAGTATCAAAGCACAGTGGATCGCGAATGGGTGGAATACATGCGCCCACAGGAGAACGGCAATAAAACCGAAGTTCGCTGGATTGCCTTGGCCAATGACAAGAACATCGGACTGCTGGCGGTGGGCGCAGGACCCTTGAGCGTCAGCGCGCGGCACTATCCAAAGGAAGAAATGGAACACTCGGCTTACACTTTTCAGATGTTGCGGCACCCGGAAATCTATTTGAACTTAGATTTGAAGCAAATGGGTGCGGGCGGGATTGATAGTTGGTCGCCGAACGCATATCCGACGGAGCGCTTTCGCATTCCGAGCGGAGTGGAGCGAACTTACCGTTATCGATTAACCCCCGTTGACTCGGTAGATGCGATCTATGCTAAGGTGCACGAGAAATTTTGAGTGTCCTTGCGGAGACGACGGCGCGAAAGGTTGTGCGGTTCGTTTCCGATGGTTTTGATGCACACCAACGACGGATGACCACCGGGTGCCGGTTCTGGGCAGTACGCACTATCCTGTGGCGGCTCGAGTTTGGATAGATCCTCACGGCGCAGCGTAGAGCGAAACGTTTTATATCGACGTCTAGCCGCATATCCGAAGCTGACCTGGGCACTGTTCTGTATCACCAACGCAACCGGCCGCGCAACGCGCTCGAACTTCAATCGTGTATCGTGGGCGGCGGAGGCAATCCGCAAATGAGTACTTCCGCCAAATTGTTGGCCGAGTTTGATGAAGAATTCGCGAACACCCGCAAATTCCTGGACCTGGTTCCCGACGACAAGCTGACCTGGAAACTGCACGAAAAATCGATGGAGCTGGGACGTCTGGCCTGGCACATCTCCGATTTTCCGGAATGGTGCCGCGACACGCTGAAGCGCGATGTTCTGAAACTGACCGAAGAGGATGGCGCCAAAATGGCGGGCGAGTGGAAAGGCAAGCAGCGCGCGGACATGGTCACACGCTTTGATCGCAACTTGCCCGAAGCCCGATCGCTACTCGCCAACTTGAACGACGCCGGTATGGCAAAGCCGTGGAAAATGGAATGGGCCGGCCAGGTGATCATCGACAGCCCGCGCGATGAAGTGCTGCGGAAATGGGTGCTTAATCACATGATTCACCACCGCGCGCAGTTGGGCGTTTACCTGAGGCTGAACGGCATCGCCATTCCTGGCGTCTATGGGCCGTCCGCCGATGAGATGCCCGGCTAGAGTTCGGCTATTACTCTTCCGACCCCTTCGGCTGACCATCGCTTTCAGCTGCCGGAATACGGTGGCGTCGGAATTGGGCTTCACCCGTTCCGGCGCTTAATTCGGTCCAATGGCCGCTTACGGGCTTCCCCTCGTTTCAATACGCTTGAACTCGAAGACTTGACTCGTGAGAAGTCGTCCGGTGCCAGGAGCGCTCGGGTCAAAATGCCTCGCAAATAATTAGCTTTCCACCTTGCGCGTTCTCGCCAAAGTGACTGGAGGTTACTCTCTATCCTTGGCGACTAGAATCGGGATAGGGGGAAGCGTTGCGGCTCCGCCCCTCCCACACCACCGGACATGCGGATCCGCATCCGGCGGTTCGGCGGGTTAAGCGATCGGTTTCACAGTTAATCTCGGAATCCCAAGCGAGGCAAAATAAGCATTAGGCAACGCGATGCTGAGCGCCGGCGAATTCGCTATCCGCCATGGTCCGAGAGCGCTGCCCGCCGTTTGCGCGGCAAGCGCATAATTGACGTCTCGCTTCCGTAGCTCGGCGAACCGAGCCGGACCCCGCTTCCACTGTTTCCAGATCGCAGACCGTAGTCTACGCCGGAGCCAGTGTTCAAGACCGGCCAACATCGGCGAGAGCCGAGCAGCACGGTGCGCCGTGCGGCCGTTTACGAATGCTCTCTTCGCAATAAACTTCTGACACTCTCGACGGTCACTCCATACAGGAGGTGCGCACCAAACTCAGCGGCTTCCGGACCCGGCTCCGACTTGGTGATCGGTTCCGACAGACCGAGCGCGGGCACCGCGATCGCGTGCGTACCCAACCAGACCACCGCACCGAAAGGGAGTCCCCATCCGGCGCGCGTCACTTGCCCGAATTCCACCAGCGTTCCGTAGATTGCCCCCACGCTGGTACCGAAGCCATAGTGTACGGCGGGTGCGGCAATCTTCTTCTGCTGGTCAGTCAGCTCGTGCCGGAAAATGCACTGCGAAATCGCGGTAGCAGCCTTCACGGTCGAATCTTCTTTGCTTTGCCGGGAAGATGCGTCGCTACGCTGCAGTAGAGCGTGAAGCTGGCTCATCGCGAACGATCCGGCAAATCCTCCCAATGCACCGGCGAGCATGCCTTTCCATGCATGCCGTCGTCGCTTAACTCGCATGCACCACTTCATATCCTTCTGCAACCTTTACGCCGGGTGCGACTTTCGCTACCTCCCGCAAGAATCGCCTCGCTACGGGCAGCATTGCAAACTCTTCAACATCCCGGCAGCCTGCTTCGCCGAGTGAGGCCCGCAGATCCGGATCACGATACAGACGAAGAATCGCCTCCGCAAGCGCTTCTGCATTCCCGGGATCTACAAGAATCCCGTTGCGAACCACTTCGGGCACGGCAGCAGCACCCGCCGCTATAATCGGTTTCCCGGCCGCCATCGCCTCAAGAAACACAATCCCGAAGCCTTCCTGCACGCTGGGCAGGCAGAAAATATCTGCGCGGCTATACTCCGCAGCCAGTTCGTTCATGCTCACATTGCCGAGCCAGCGTATGGCCCGCTCCAGACGCAGCTCTGAACAGATTTGCTCGAGTCTCTTCGACTCCGGACCATGCCCGGCAATCCGAACCTCGAGCTGGGGAATGCGCTCCCGCAACAAGGCAGCGGATTGCAGCAGCACGTCCAAACGTTTCCGAGGATAAAACCGGCATACCGAGAAAACGGTGAACTTCCGCGGATCGGGCGCCGCCGCATTTGCCCGGAATAAGTTCCGCCACGCCTCTAAATCGATCAATTCAGGAACCACCGCCGCGTTCGTCACACCATAGAGTTCCGCCAGACGCCTGGCGCAATATTGGCTAGGCGTGATCACTAAGCCGGCACGCCTCGCATGTCTTGCTTCGAGCCGCGCCTGCAGCGCCATGCTAGCCTGGGTCGCGCCAGTCTCAAAACGAACTGCGTCGCCCAAAACGCCTTTGATACACGCGACGTGCGGCGGGGCATTGCGCCGGCCTGCGATTGCATAACCATCGGCATCGATGCCAACCGTTGCATCTCCTTCGAACTTCCGCCAGCGCAACGTCTCGTTGAACAATATGCGCGTGAGCGTGTAGACCGGTATCTGCAGTCGGGGAGTAACCAACCCGACATCGACGCCAAGCTGGCGAAGCGCTTCCACCAATGTTCGCGTTCCGACATAACACCCGCTTCCTCGCCGCACATCCAGCGGGATCGCGGTTATGAACTGAAGCCGGCTCACGTATCAGGTCCAGAGCGTCCAGGCAGATGACTCGCCGTATGCGTGTTGGCTCCCCGGGCTGTTCTTGGTGAACGATTTTACCGTTCCCGGAGTTGCCACAAACAGGGGAGACGGCCAGAACCCTGCTCCACTAGCGTTATCCGCCCGCCGCTCCAGCAAGCACCCTCGCTTTCCTGCCGCCGTCCTCCTTCGGTCCGCGATTCAGAAACGGGACACAGCAAAACCCGTTTCTTGGGCTTCACTGGAACCGACGATCCCGACGCGCGATTTGTTTCTCGCGAGTCGGCGTGCCGACACGCGCGGATGTATCCTCGGTAACGTGCAACAGTATAAAACTATCATTTTGGGTGGCGGCATGGTGGCCGGATATGCCGCCAAACAGCTCGTCGAGAATGGGCTCAAAGCGGGAGAGCTAGGCATCGTCTCCGCCGATAACGCGCTTCCCTATGAGCGCCCTCCGCTCTCCAAGAGCTTCCTCGCCGGTAAGGACAACGAGCAGAGTGTGCTCATCAACCCCCGAAAGCTTTTATCGCGAGCACGGCATCGGCATCCACTTGAACACACATATTGAGCGAATTGATATCCCCGGTAAGCGGTTGATCGAGCGCAGTGGCGAGGAATTCCGCTTCGCCAAATTGATCCTCGCCACCGGAGCCCGCGTCCGTACGCTCGATGTGCCCGGCGCAGATCGTGAAAACGTGCTCTATCTGCGATCGCTGAGCGATTCAGCGCAGTTGCGCGACCGCTTGAAAAGCGCGAAAAAAGTGGCCGTGATCGGCAGCGGTTTTATCGGGATGGAAGTGGCTTCGCAAAGCGCGCAGCAGGGCTGCGACACCACGATGATCTTCCCGCAGGATCGCGTCTGGAAGACTTTCTTCACGCCTGAGATGTCGCGGTTTTTCGAGAAATATTACCGCGATCGAGGCGTTCATTTCGCGCCCGGCGCCCACGTCGAAGCGATCGGCGTTGATTCCGTGTCGCTCTCCCCCGGCGCGAATCTCGAGGCGGATTTGGTCTTGGCGGGAATTGGCGTCACGCCAATAACCGAAATCGCCGCAGATACCGGCTTGAAGGTGGAGAACGGCATCGTCGTCAACGAGTTTCTGGAGACCGGCGCCGCTGATGTTTATGCAGCGGGCGACGTGGCAAACTATCACGACGTACTCTTCGGGAAACAGCGCCGCATCGAACACTGGGACAACGCCGTGAAGCAGGGACAGTATCTCGCCCTTCGTCTCGCTGGCGAAGCCAAGCCTTTCGAAAACATCCCTTACTTCTTTTCCGACATCTTCGATCTGTCGTACGAATTCTGGGGCGACACAGATGGTGCCGAGCGAACCGAATATCGCGGCGATGTGTACTCGCCCAGCTTCAGCGTCTGGTGGCTGAAGGGCAATAAAGTGCTCGCTGCTTTCGCCATGAACCGCCCTGACGCCGAGCGCGAGCAAGCCAGCCAGCTTCGATCAATCACCTGAGCCGCGGCCACATGCTGATGTCGCGAGAAAGACCAATATTCATGGACACGAGCCGGGGCACAGAACTAAGTTCTCAACTCGAGGCCCGCATGCTGGCGATAGGCCGGCGTCAATTCTCCGTATGACGCGCTAATCGGAGAAGTGCTTCAGCCGATAGGTACTGAGAAACGCCGTTGCGGCCGCTTAGCGTTCAATGATGTCAGTTTGAGAGTTTATCTTCACCACAATCGTTGTGGCTGCGCGAAACTAGTGTCACGAAGGCATGGCGGCAGGTGATGCTCAACGCGTTTGGTTTGACGAGATGGTCGACAGGTTGCGCTCGAAGTGGCAAAAAGAGATGCGGCCGGAAGAGTTGATCTACCTTCGAGACGAACTTGACGAAATGCTCCAGCAGATCCGATCCGATCGGCAACTCCGTCCTCCAGTGCTTAGGTGCCCGGAATGTGGGCATGTTGGCGAGGCTGTAGCGTCTCATGTAAGTGTACGAGCGATGATTTTGTCAGTCATCCGCTTCCAGATCGATGATAGTGATACGACGCGGTCTGTAGAGAAGCAGTGGAAGGCATACCAGAAGGCAAATCGCCTCGACTTGAACGGCAAACCAGATGGACCAAGAACTAAGCATCTTTCGCCTGCTCACTGTCACACGCATTAGCCAGGATGCTCGCCAGATATACGTAAACACATCGCCGTTAGCACTAAGCCGCTGGCGCGGCGGACGCTGCGTGACGTCACTTCGATGCTCGTCTGCGAACGAGCTTGCGCTCTGTTGCGGTTCGTCCTACCATCTAATTTCGCGTGCCCCAACGGCTCCACTTCTTGAGACGCAACGGCAAGATCTGAGTGCGTCATTATCAAGAAAAACACTATTGAAATTCCAATGGGCACGTAAATGGCCGCGTCCGCCGCAAACGCCAGCGCCTCTGCAAACGGCTCAATCTAAAGTGATCCGGCGATCACCTCGCCATCGCTCCACAGCCTTTCCGCGTCGGATCACTCCAGATTGTCTTGCCGGGCCTACGGCCCACGAAACCTTATGAAAATGACTTAGAGGGTATCTCTGGACTTCGCCGCCCAAGGCATGGACCACGCTTAGAGCTAACATTGCAGCTGGCCAGAGCGGCGAGATCGAGAACTCAATGGAGAAGTTAACGCCGTCAGATTGTCTGATCCGGAGCGTGCGTGTTGAGCGAATAAATAGGCATTGTCTTCTCCCGCTGGGAGTGGTGATAGCCTGCGACCTTGATTAACGTACTTGCGGCACGCTCTCCGCTCGCGCCGGGAGGAAGCGTTATGTCTTACCGAATAGCCGGAATCGATGTTCATAAAAGAATGTTGGCTGTAGTTGTGGCCGATGTGCACGTCGAAGGCGAATGCCAGTTTGAACGACGCCATTTTGGCAGTACCCCCGAGCAGCTGCGATTATTGGCGGAATGGCTGCTGGAGCAGATGGTGGAAGAAGCAGTAATGGAATCCACGGCTCAATATTGGAAACCGGTTTGGGGAGCACTGGAGCGGTACTGGAAGCCGAGTTGCCATAAGCGGGAAGATGCCAACCCTCTTTCGGGAACCTTGCATCTGGCGCAGGCGCAATCTAATCGCGGGCGGCGAGGACGAAAGAGAGATTTCCCCGACGCCGAACGACTGGTGAAACGGCTGGTGGCCCACGAACTGGTGCTCAGCTTCGTGCCGGATGTCGAGCAGCGTCTATGGCGCACGGTGATGCGTGGAAAGTACCAATTGAGGCGCAATCATGTGCGGTTGCAAAACCAATTAGAGGCTCTGCTGGAAGAAGCGCATATTAAGTTGTCCAGCCTAGTCTCAGATCTGCTGGGAGCCAGCGCCCGGCGCATGCTGCAGGCGTTGGCCGACGGGGAAACCGACCCCGCGGCTCTAGCCGCGTTGGCCGATAGACGCTTGCGTGCTACGCCGGCACAGTTGCGTGACGCGCTTGGCGCGTGCAGCGAGTTGAATCCCGTCTACCGCCGGCTACTAAAGATGGCGTTGAAGGAATTGCAACTGATCGATGAGCAGATCGGGCAACTGGAGCAGGAGATGGCGAGTCTGCTCAAGCAGCATCAGGACGCAGTACAGCGACTAGCGGAGGTGCCTGGTCTGGGACCGGATTCTGCACAGCAGATCATCGCCGAAGTAGGCGCCACAGCGGCGACTTTTGCTTCGCCCAAAAATCTGTCCTCATGGGTGGGCGCGTGTCCTGGAGACGAAGAGAGTGCGGGGATAAACAAGAGCACCCGCTGCCCCACGGGCAACCGCCACATGCGACGAATCCTCAACCAGGCGGCTAATGCCGCGGTCAAGCACAAAGGAAGCATCTTCGAGGTCGTGTATCGCCGGCTGGTACCGCGCCTTGGACACGGGCAAACCATCGGAGCAATCACTCATCGGCTTTGTCGATTGATTTGGATCATTCTGCACCAGGGCGTTAGTTACGAGGAACGAGGCCCGGCTGTGAGCCATAAATCGAAGCGACGCCGCGCATCGAGAATGATTAGGGAGCTTCGTACGCTGGGCTACGAAGTACAGCCGCTGAGCGTTCAAACGGGCAACGCTTGAGTGCGGAGCGTGCATTTTCGACCTTGAGTTCTAACGTTACCGAGGATCTATGTCGTTTGTCCATTAAGTTCGCCTTCGGATTACGGAACAGTGGACAGTTTCGCGTGAGTCTGCAACGGTCCGGAAGGTTGCGCGAGAACATCTGGCAGGGTCTTACGCTGTCCTCAAGCCGAGTAGTTGAACGAGAAGAGTTTTGCGGCTAACGACATCAGCTAAAGAATACCGATCCAGAACCGTGAAATAGGCTTTCAAACCTTCCTTTAAAACTAGTTGTAAGCCGCAGCCGCCCGCGATAGGGCACCGATTCGACGCAGGTTCGAAACATTCTACGATCGTCCAGTCTTCTGTTGCACGTAGAACCTGTCCGACATTGATTTCC
Organism: Acidobacteriota bacterium; assembly: GCA_030853405.1. Classification (GTDB taxonomy): domain Bacteria; phylum Acidobacteriota; class Terriglobia; order Bryobacterales; family Bryobacteraceae; genus Bog-105. The sequence continues at coordinate 11,174 of JALYVD010000337.1, forward strand.
TTAGCTCTCTTGGCGAGCTTGAGTCCTCCTGCTCGGCCGCGTACTCCTTCGACATAGCCAGCCTGAGCGGCACGGTTGGCAACCTTCATCAGGTGATTGCGCGAAATCCCATAGTGTTTTGCAATCTCCTGGATTGTGGCGACGCCGCTAGGCTGAACTGCCAAATGGATTAAAAGGCGCATGGTGTAGTCGGCTTGGCGCGTGAGGTACATAAAGGAACAGCGGCGGCTTCCCTAAAGATGTATTATAAATGCATCTTTACTGCTGCGCCATGTACAACACCATTACGGAAGACAGTATCGCCGAGCTAGTCGACTCGTTTTATAGCCGGATTCGCGACGATCAACTACTGGGTCCGATCTTTGCCGATGCTATTGGCAACGACTGGGGACCACATCTGGACAAGATGAAACGGTTTTGGTCATGCGTGGTGCTTGCCACTCGCACGTACAAAGGGAACCCGATGACGGCGCATCTGCAGCTACCCCGTTTGACTGAAGATCACTTCGGGCGCTGGTTCCAATTGTGGAGCGAAACTGTTGCCGGCCTCTGTTCTGAAGAGTTGGCGCGTTTCTTTATTGGAAGAGCCGAAATGATTGGCGAACGTTTGCTGCACGCCATCTCGAGCTACCACGAATCGGCAATTCGGGAGGCCGCCGAAGAAGCGCAAGCAGCATTATGACTCAAACCGATCTGCACCCCTTTGTCAGTGATTCCGCCGGGCTGGCAAGGACAACACCGCTGTCGCGGGAAAACGGGCTGCGCACGCTGCTGTTGCACTTGAACGCCGGCGAACAGATTCCAGAACATCAAACGCGCGGTGCGATTACAGTGCATTGCCTGAAAGGCCAAGCTACTTTCGTGAGCGGCGATGAGCGCGCAGAGCTAAGGCCGGCATTGCTGATCAGCTTGGCTCCTGAGATGCCTCACAGAGTCGTTGCCCAGCAAGATACGCTGCTGCTGGTCACGGTATCCGAGTACATCCGGGCACCATCGGCCACATAAGAGCGCCCCCAAAACGTTGTTCCAATCCAGATCACAGGCCAGTGCCGAAAGAAAGGTCGTATGGTTTCCTTCGATGATGCCCATCGGGCGGTCCATTATCCGAAAGACCGGCGGTTCCGAATCTGGATTCGTCCTTCGATTCTGATTCTCCTGATTGCGCTCGCTCTCATTCCATTGGTACTGGCCTGGGTACAACACGCATTCTTCGGCCTCCCGTACATCGCCCCTTCGACGGCATCTCTCGAGGGTGCGCCCAGCGGCCCACATGGCTTTCCCGTCTGGATCCGCTGGAGTCACTTCTTCAATCTCATCTTCTTGTTTATGCTGATCCGTAGCGGTCTGTCGATTCTGATGGATCACCCGCGCTTATATCTGAATGACCATTGCACACCCGGCACCGAATGGATCCGGTTCACGCCACTGACCGTGCCCAAGGACCGCATTTGGACGGCAAAGGATGATGCACGCTACATCTCCCCCGTCGTTGCGCTGCCGGGCTACCGTCACACCGTGGGCGTCGCGCGCTCCTGGCACTTCATCAACGTTTATGGTTTCGTGTTCACGGGTGTTTTCTTCGTCTGCGGTTTGTTGACCAGCAACCAGTGGCAGCGCCTGGTGCCGACTTCTCCCGCGGTCTTCGTCCAAGCCTGGAACACGTTCGTCCACTACGCGACGTTCCACTTGCCGGCCGAACCGAATGGCTTTTATGGCTACAACGCGCTGCAGCAACTGGCGTACTTCGCAACTATCTTCGTCATGGCCCCGCTTTCGATTCTTACCGGGATGGCGATGTCTCCCGCGCTGGTCAATCGTTTCCCCCGGTACGCGAGCATCTTCGGTGGGCGGCAGGCGGCGCGGTCCATCCACTTTCTCATGCTTGTCGGATTCCTGGCATTCGTAATTGTGCATGTGGCGCTCGTCGCGCTGACGGGCTTTGCCCGCAATATGAACCACATTGTCCTCGGAACGGACGATCTGCGGCCTGCCGGGATGATCCTCGGCTTTATCGGCATTGCGGTGGTGCTGCTCTGCTGGGTAGCCGCCCACTACATTTCCTGGCATTTTCCGCGCGGGTTGCAGCATGTGCAGAAGGCGATCACAGAGCCGGTGAAGCTCGTAACACTCGACCGTCTGGTTCCACGCGAGCATTACACGAAAGAGCAAATCTCGCCGTACTTCTGGCCCAATGGCAAAATGCCTGTCCGTGAAGACTGGAAGCAACTCGTGGCCGAAGGCTTCAAGAGCTACAAGCTGAAAGTGTCCGGCATGGTTGACAATCCGGTTGAGCTTTCGATCGATGAGATGCGGGCCCTGGGCGACGAAGAGTCCATCACGATGCACCATTGCATCCAAGGTTGGTCGGGCATTGCGCAATGGCGCGGAATCTCCATGCGCAAACTGATCGAACTCGTCAAGCCCAAGCCGTACGCCAAAGTGATTGCCTTCTACTCTTTCGGGGGCTCATTGTACGGCGATCTTTACTACGACACGCAGCAAATCTACAATGCGATGAAGCCCGGGTCCCTACTGGCTTTTGAGATGAATGGAGAGCCGCTACCCGCCGTGTATGGAGCGCCACTCCGTTTACGCGTCGAAGACCAGCTTGGCTACAAGATGGTCAAGTGGATTGAGCGGATTGAATTTGTTGAGTCCGAGAAACTGCTAGGAGAGGGCGAAGGCGGCAAGAACGAAGACGACGAGTACTTCGATCTGTTACCGAATATCTAAATGAAGAGAGGCGAATCCCAAACTCCTGCAAGTGCTCCGCTCCACAGAGCGGAGCATGTTTTCCGCCTTTTCGAGCGGCTGAAGTTGAGTTGGCTGTTGGCCCACTTGCCGCCCACCGCGGTCTGGGCGAGTTACGTGTTCGTGAATAGCTTCGCCACCATTGGTCTGCTAGCTCTGCTGGCATTCCTGACCGACAATCCGTTTGTTTTTCCGTCGCTCGGTCCCACGGCGTACCTGTTCTTTTTCACTCCGCTCGCGGAAACAGCGAGCCCCCGCAATGCAGTTCTGGGTCACGCAATAGCACTCTGCTGTGGGTTTGCTGCGTTTTCTCTTACAGGCATGAGCCATCTTCCCCCGGGCCTACCTGTAGACATCTACTGGCCGCGAGTTTTGTCGGCGGCGCTTTCGCTATCACTCACCGGAGCCATCATGGTGCTTCTGCGCGTCAGTCATCCACCTGCCGGTGCGACCACCATGATCGTTTCGCTAGGGATCATCTCCAAGCCCGAATATCTCGTGACAATTGAAGTAGCTGTAATCCTGCTCACGGCACAGGCATTCGTAATAAACCGGCTCGCGGGACTCCCGTATCCCACCTGGCAGCGCCGCGAGAGCCCACCTCTAAATTGAATGAGCCTTGAAGTCCGAGATCGCGACCTTATCGGAATTTGAGAATCGGCACGTCTGGGCAATAAACGTCACAATCATTCCTGTATAGTCGGCAAGGGTATATCTATCGGCGAATTCCACTTGTCCGTATAACGCGCGTGTCGTACATTGAAGATCTGAAATCGCGAAAACGCGCCAGCTTGATCATCAATTGGCGAGTGATCAGGATCTTTGAATCAAACGGCGCCTCCAACTCCGGGCACGAGAAACGAACTCTGAAGGTGCGATTGGGCGGTTGTTACGATTCATGTGATCCATGAATCGCCGTGAATTCGTTGCCTTAGCTGCGGTTCCCATAACAGCAGTGTCGAAATCTGCCTCGAACGTGAAGTTGGGAATCGATCTCTTCAGCCTGCGGTCACAGAAGTGGACGCCGCTGCAGTATCTGGACTACTGCGCGGAGCGCCAAGTGCAGGTGGTGCACTTCTCAGAGATCAGGTTTCTTGGCAGTCTTGAACCGGCCAATCTGGTTGCGGTTCGGCAGCACGCCGTTGCGCGGGGCCTGCTGATTGAGATCGGTATGACGTCTATCTGCCCCTCTTCGAAGATGTTTAATCCCGCACTTGGGTCCGCTGAGCAGCAATTGGCAAAGATGATTACTGCTGCCAAGACGATTGGGTCGCCGATAGTGCGAGCGGTTCTTGGGAGCGCGGATGACCGGAAGAACGGGACCATTGAAGCACGCGTCGATCAGGTTGTCCAAGTTCTGCGCAAGGTTCGATCCAGGGCCTTGGACGAAGGCATAAAGATCGCAATAGAGAATCACGCCGGCGATATGCAGGCTCGCGAGTTGAAGAGTTTGGTCGAGAAGGCCGGACCGCAGTTTGTCGGCGTTTGCCTCGATTCGGGTAATCCGCTTTGGACGATCGAGGACCCGCATCTGACGCTAGAGGTTCTGCATCCGTACGTTCTCACGAGTCACCTCCGGGACAGCGTGGTCTGGAAGGTGCGGCAAGGAGCAGCCGTGACCTGGGTGCAGATGGGCCGCGGGAATGTCGATATCGATTCGTACGTGCGTAAATACATCGAACTCTGTCCGGGCAAGGCGCTGTCGCTCGAGTCAATCGTATTCGGTCCGAAAATTCTGCCCTATCGGGATCCGGCGTTTTGGGACGCATACCGGAATACGCAGGCGTGGGAGTTCGAGCGCTACGTGGAGATTGCGGAGCGCGGGAAACCATATAAGGATGAACCCTGGGAGACCGCCGATGAAGCGGAACGTCAACGCGCCGCTTTGGACGAAAGCCTGGCTTACACCAAAAAGCTGGTGGGCTTGGCGTAGGCCGCAGCCCGATTATGATGGATCTCACTGCGGAAATTCGACCTTCTCGCCCGGCTTGAGTTCCGTCAGGACGACATCGCCAAGCGCAACATCATGAGCGCCGACCGTAACGCTCAAGTTCCGCATCTTGTAGCGGCGTGAGATCTGCGGTAACTGATTCGGGCCGGATGGACGTGTCTCATCAGCTGCACTCAGCAATTCCAGCGTGTAGTTGCCCGGCAAAAGGTAGTCGAATTGAAAGGCGCCGTCCTCTTCGACAACCACAAATTTGCCCAGTTCGTTCCCTGCGTCTTCGCGGAGACGAAGGGCTGCCTGCGAGGGCACATGACGATCCGCGTTCATAACCGGTGAATTGTCGCGGATCTGAAATACCCTGGCCTCGTTTCGGCGAAAGACACCCGGTACGTAAACCAATGTCATCTCCGGATACGGAGCAGGCTGCCGAACGGGCTCAAGGCTACCGCCTCCGGTCAGCATGACCTGGCCCGTGGAAGTAATTTGCGAAGCAAGAATGGTACTGAGGATGTAGTTGCCGGGTGGCAATCCAGCGATACGATAGCTTCCTGTGTCATCCGTCACGGCGCGGCGATCGTGACTGGTGTAGTACTCAAATTGCTGCAAAGTTTGCAGCAGCGGAGAGGGTCTCGCGAGCCGAACGGATTTGAGTGCGAGGTTGTTCTCGGCCAACTCCCATTCGACGGTTGCGCCAACCATCGGGCTTCCGTCTGCGAACTGGACCCGCCCAGCGATAACTGCGCCGCGGCGCAGACTCAGTTCCACGCTCGCGTCCTGTCCTGCAGCAACGTGGACCGAAGGTAATGACGCAAGCAGATGCTCAAGCTCAGCAACGGACGCGTTTGCATCTGCCAATGAACCAGGCATTACATAACCTGGCATCAGTGCGCCCGCAAGATAATCGCCGACCGGTACATCGTGCATACGGAAGGTACCGTCCATGCCGGTGTGCCCCAGGACCTGCATGATACGCGGCTTTGGCGGATTAGACGTGTCCGATTGATCCGTGGCTCCAGCTAGCTCCGCTTGGGTGGGCTTGGGAATGAGGCGTATCTCAGCAAAACGCAACGGCAGCTTTGTTTCGGCATCGACAAGACGGCCCGCGACGGAACCATGAGGCGACAGAGAGGGCTGAGGCTGCTGTGCCCACGACCATGTGACGGACAAGGTGAGGAGCAGCGCACTAGCAACTCGCATATTCCTCCTGCGCTCCAGCCAAGCTTTACCCAACGAGTATTTTCTCAATTGACGAGCACTTACAGTTTCGCGCGAGCGATAGCTTCCCTCAGAGCTGCTTCGCCTTCTCGAACTTTTCCATGACCAGTTGCCTAGCGTTGGATCGGATATTGCAGCAGCTTGATGGCGGTCTCCTTGGCTTGAGCGCGGTTGGAGTAAGCCTTTACGGGGAACCACCATGGCGTCCATCCAGTAATGCCGAGATGCGAGAGACCGAAGAGTTCGTCGCCCGCGTAGAGAGTGCCGTCGCGCTCGTCGAGAATGCGAGATGGCCGTGAATGTGGCCGGGGGTGCTGATGGCGAGCAAGGATCTTATGCGATCGCCTTCTTCGATGACGAGTGAAACCGGGCTTTGAATGCCTGGTGAGTTCCCGCGTATCGCGCCGACTTCGCCAGGGCGCAGCGAGAGGTCGGGTGGTGTTCTAAGCACAGGGATGGTGCGTTCGGACGCTCCCAGGATCAGGCCGGGAACTCTTCCGACGAGAGCATCGACTGAGCCCACATGGTCGACATGCGGGTGAGTGAGTAGAAGGCGTTTTGAGGGGAGTGTTGCCCGCGGCTTTGAGTATCTCGTTTTCGGACACTTTGAGATTGGCGTCGACCAGCGTGTAGCCATCTTCTTCACGAACGAGATAGCACTTTACAAGACCAAGGTGAGTTAGTTTGAGGCCGTGTTGGGCTACGGGCGTGATGTTCATCGGGAGGCTCTAGAAATCATGGGCGTTTATGGTGCTTCGGCACTCAGCAACGTAACCGGGTCTTTCAGCGAGTGGTCGATGATGAGGATTTGGCCGTTCTCGACTTTGACGTCATCCACCTTTGCAAAACCGTTGGGCACGTGAGCGTAGAAAAGTAAGAACCGAGTCTTCATGCTTGATTTCGCCCGTAGCCATCGATATAGCGGTGTGTCGAACATGGTCCCTGTCGTAACGACCTCGCGACGGGGCAGATCGAAAGGTTGAGTGCTGAATTCCATGCCGCGCGCCATCTTCTCGGTCGGTGGATAGAAGCCCCAATACTGGACCCAGGGATAATCGGCGCGCCTGAATACGTACCCAACAATCAGGCGCTTCTTTGGATTGATCGCGGTGACCCACTCCAAGTCACGTTTCAGGTCGGTCAAAGTGGCTGCGTGGTCGAGGAAATGCGGGTTCAGAGGCGTTTGGCGAAGATCGACAGCTGTACCATTCAGACCAGGCGCCAGCGGCCATTCAAAATCCTGGTCGGGCTTTAGCCGTCGCTGAACATCCCCGCTATCGACCGACGTGTAGGGACGAGTATGTGAGCGCGACCCGGAGACGTCGACCACGGTGACACCCGGCTCAAGAAATGGCGAGCCTATGGTTGCGTGCTCGGCCCAGGTGATCGGCCTGTCGAAACCCAAGAGGCTCTCAAGATCGCTTTCTACATGGATGACGTTTTCGCCGTCAATGACACGAAAGGTGCGTGTGAACTTTTCTTGTGTGATGGGGAGCGCGGCCGTTAGCGTCACAACTGTGCTGGAGCCTTGACGCGAGGGTTGCACGGCATATGTTTCTGTATGGGCCTCTCCGTGGAAGGGCAGGCCAGCCGCTTTTTCCTCGGCCGACGGCGACCCAAAGCCATCCACGCAAACGAAATGTCCGCCCCCACCGTCGTAGGTTACCGGGCGTCCCAGTTCGCGCGCCATACGCATCGGATTCCATAGCGGGCTCAGTTGTTCAGGATCGTCCGTCAGCGTCAGGCTGATTAGCGTGCCGCCTTTCTTCATGATCGTGAGTTGCAGCTTGGCGGTGGATACGACTACTGCCGGGTATCCTTCAAAATTTCCGGTCTGGACGGGCTCTTGCGACCGGCCAATTGCTAGAGCGAGGAAGCCCGCGGCAAACTTCAATGTGTGCACGCGGTTGAGCATACTATAGGCACTCGCCGCGCCCTACCTTCTAAATCGGGCTGAGCCCTCAAACGGTTCGGCTCGGACAGGAAGACCGTCGAGAGTGCCCTCTCCGTGCAGAGCCGAAAAGTCGCTGACTATCGATTCCCAATTCCTCTCGGCTGCTTTTCGGGCTTCAACCTTACACGCGTAGAAACCCACGATTGGAATGTGTCGACACGTGCCTGCTGCTTGTGTCCGGTTTGCCGACTACGCGTCCATCTGGATGCTTCCGAACTGCCGGGCCATTCACGCGGAACGAAGTTGTTATACTGCCGCTCGTCCGATCCACACGGAGGTAAGGCTTGAAACCAGCCATTTTTTATCGAGTTGCCTCCGTCCTTCTTCTGCTTTTTGCCGCCCTTCATACGTTTGGATTTCGCCAGGTAGATCCTCATTGGGGAGTCGACGAGCTGATTAGTTTGATGCGGCCGACTCACTTCGACATCCTGGGAACAAGCCGAACTTACTGGGACTTCTTTGTTGGCTTCGGGCTTTTCTTTTCTATTTTTCTGGTATTCACGGCTATATTGGCATGGCAACTGGGCGGTCTTCCGCGCCAGACGTTGGCAGTCATGCGAGGAACCGCGTGGACGCTCGTCATATGCTTTGCCGCTGTAACGATCGTGGGTTTCAGATACGCCCTTATCGTCCCGATCGTCTTTTCAATCCTGATCTTACTTTGTTTGACTGCGGCAGCGTGGTTTTCGGCCAAGCCAGCCTGACATTGACCCATCGGAGGGATTCTGGGCCTCGCCGCTCTCGACCCTAGACCAGAGTCCCTCCGCTGGACTCTGCGGGCGATCGAGGCGTTGCTGGGCGAAACTGCCACCGCCGGGCGGAGGACCGACGCTGCCAAGGAGGACGGACTCCGGAAATCGGGCTCTTCGGCCTCAATTGACCGAAAACGCGCAAACCGTTTTCTTAACTCTGATCGACGGGTGTTCTTCGCTCCTGTGAGCAGCAGCCTGGCTGGACCTGCATGCATCGTGTTGCAGTAAGAATAGGACTATGCGAAAGAGGATAGTGGAAACGCACCTCGCCAAGCCGCGCGGCGAATCTGAGGAAGGCTGGCTTGATCTCGAACAGATCGCCACCGTAGAGGTAACGTCAGAAGATCCCAGATTTCCCATTGAATCTGCGCTCGGTCCGAAACGCGGGCCTGGCTGGCGAGCTTCTCAGAAAGGTGAACAGCAGATCCGGATCATCTTTGATGAACCCATATCGCTGCATCGCATTCAACTTCGTTTCCATGAAGCCGAGCGCGAGCGAACACAGGAGTTCAGTCTGCGATGGTCACCTGCTGCAGGTGAGCCGGCGAACGAAATTGTCCGCCAACAATGGAATTTTAGCCCTACCGGTTCAATAACGGAAATTGAAGATTATGCGATTGACTTGAACGTCGTGTCCGTCCTGGAACTCGCGATTCAGCCCGATCTAGGCCATCGCGAAGCAGTTGCGACGCTCGCCGCTTGGCATCTGCGCTGATCCCATCGCCGCGATGCGCTGACTTGAAGGGGTAATGTAGATCTGGTCCGGCGAACCTGGCATCCTTCCGCCGTGATGCTCAGTGTCCAGAGTAGGCAGGCTAAAGTCGGTTTGAATCAGCTGATGCATTTCGCAGACGGGCGCTTGCATGGCGCTTAGCGGAATCATGTTCACGCCGGCAACAGCTCTGCGAAGCTAAGCTCATGCCCGTCCGGATCAGTGAAATGAAAGAAACGCTCACCCCAAGGTGCATCTTTCGGCGGCTGAGGCTCTAGCCCTTGTTCCTGCAATACTCGATACTGCCCATCCACGTCATCGACTCGGAAAATGACCCTGCCCCACCACCTGTGCTCGTCTTCCGAACTCGCGACCAAGTTGACGAAAGCTTCGCCAGCTTTCAAACTACTGAACCCCGCACGATCGCCGCCGTACAGCAACTCGAATCCAAGCTTCTCGTAGAATTCGATGGAACGAGCCATGTCACGGACGGCGAACGTCACTGCACTGATGTGCTGGATCGCCCGAGTCGTTTTCACAGCACAAGTATGAACGAGCAGTTAACGTTTCCTCGCGCGCCGATCAGACCAGTGGGCCGGCAGGCAAAGGATGACTCGCCGACAACCCGTCCGAGTGATGGCCCGCGGAACACTACGGTATTGAGAGGAATCGCAAGATGTCGCGCATGACATGAGCACTCTGGTCCGTTTGGAAAAGGAACTGAGCGTGAGCGGAACCATCCAGAACGATCAGTTCTTTGGGTTGAGGAGCCTTCTCGTACTGCGCACGGATGCCCGGAAGCCGCGGGCCAGCATCGTTCCTGTCGTCGCGCGCAACGATGAATAGGGCCCGCGATTTTAGCTTGTCCGCAGGGAGGTTCGGTGCTGCGCCGAGAAATACGATGCGATCAATCTCACCCGGCGCGGCCTTGATCGACGCATCGCCGGCAGCTCCGCCGCCGAAGCTACCTCCAACAACCGATACCGTTTTGGAACCATGTGCTTTCAAGTAGTGAACCGCAGCGAGTACGTCGTTCTCGAATGGCGCGTTATCGAAGTCAGCTTGGCTAGGACCCGTCGAGCAGCCGAATCCACGGAAATCGATCGCCAGAACTCGAAAGCCTTCGGACTCGAGAGCGCTAGCCTGGACCCGCCAACTCTCCTTGTTGAATCTGCCGCCGTGAGCGAGCACAAGGCCGCGGATACTTTGGCCGTAGAGATCGGCACAAACTCGTCCACCGTCTTCGGTCGGAAACGAGATAGTCTGCTGTGCGACGGCTACCGTGGTCAGGACGAGTGCCAGCTTGACGGGACCAAGGACCGACATCCGAGAATTATATACAGCGAGTTCTTGGCAATCACGAAGGGGACTTACCGCAAGTTGGCGCTGCGCGACACAATTCCTAAACCTTGGCCGTGAAAACGTCCGATCCCCTGATGTGGCCCGCTGAAATCCGAGCGTATCGTCGAAGATCCGGAAGTCCACAAACGGTGTGATGGGTCGCATCGCGGTCACATCGATGTGTAACGCGCATCGCGTCATCTTGATCCTGGCAGCGAGATGGCGAGAGTCAATGGAATCGTAGGCGACTACACGTCAAAGTGAACCCGCCTTCGGTAAATACTGCGCCGTTCATGGAGAGTTTGTCTTAACAAACGGGGCGATGATACGTTGTCGTGATGAGGAGTTCAGGGCTCGACAAGTCTAATGGCTACGAGGCAATCGCGTCGAAATTCATACCAGGACGAAAACACTCGGATGTTGGATCGGCCGTTGTTGCTGAGTGGTCGCGGCTGCTTCCGGCTGGCGGATCGGTCTTGGACATCGGATGTGGGAGTGGCGTGCCGAGTTCAGAGACTCTGATCGCGCGCGGGTTCAAAGTCTACGGATTGGATGCCTCGGCTACTATGGTTGCAGCGTTCCAAGAGCGTTTTCCATCAGTTCCGGTTGAGTGCTCATCCGTCGAGGATGCAACATTCCTGAATCGTAGTTACGACGGCGTTGTGTCCTGGGGGCTTTTCTTTCTCCTTGATGCCGACGCGCAACGAAGTCTTGTCGCCAAGATCGCGAAAGCCCTACCGGTGGGCGGCCAACTGCTTTTTACCTCTCCGTGGCAAATCTGTTCTTGGGCTGACGCGATGACGGGGCAAAAGTCGATTTCCTTGGGTCGTGACGGATACCGTCAAGCATTGGAATCCGAATCCTTGGTGCTTGTGGATGAGCGTACTGATGAGGGGGAGAATCACTACTTCTTCGCCGCCAAGAAGTAGACTCGGAGGGACTTCCTGGGTGCAGGGGACTGACCGTTCCCCATAAGTCGCGGAGCGCTTAGGAATCGCCCTAAGATCCGGCGACAAGGCACCTGGCCGTCTAACACGCAAATATCCAATGTCAGCAACGCCGACTATACGGACGGGTGGATATCTTATCGCCCACAGTCGTGCCGGGCGTGAGGCGCCCAGGTCTGAACCGTAGCCGATCAGTGTTCATCGTTAATCCGATGAACTACGGCGCAATGCGTGAGCGCCAGCCCGTTATCGGCGGCGAATCCCTGCTCGCCGTAAGGGTAACTTCCCGGGACAGTCCGCCAGCACCGACTTGATGTATCGCCGCCCTGGCGGTCTCCGTACCGTATCGGTGCAGGCAGACGGTGACGGATCGACTGCCTGCCTCATTCTCCGGGTGGACTCGTTGCGCTCCTATTGCGGCTCGTTTTGCCCTTCCTCCCGTATGGCCGCTGCGCAAAGGGTTCCGTCAAGCTCCCCCGTCATCGTCAAAAGTACGGGCTGGTTAGAGGCGTCGTACAACACCGCCCTCAACGTCGCAGTCAACGCAAGGCTGCCTTTCGCACCCTCGAAACGCCTGGTTCCACCTGTGATCTGATAGGTTTCGTTAAGGTGGCCCACCATATGATCCAAATCCAGGCAAAGGGCTCCCCCCGTGATCGTGGCCGTCAAGAGACTTCCATCTTGGAAGCGAAATACGCCTCCTCCGGCGACAACTCGCAAATTCGGGCCGGAGCCGTCGCCGCATCTGCCGAAAGACTGGGGGATAGTCTCGTCAGCGCGTAGGCTACGAAAGGTGAATGGTCCTAGCGTACTGTTACCGGCTAAATGCACTTCGTCGGTACGTGTATTGGGCCCCAGATCGATCGTAGTGGCCACCTTACTTCCCGAAAACGTCATCTCCAACGGTACTTGTTTCTGCGCGGCCGCCGGGAGGGCAAGCGCGGCCGTCAGAATCATCGCCGTCATCGGCAGGTAAATATTGTGTCTCTTCATAACGAATCTCCTTTTGATTTGATTTGGCTGCCGGTTCCAATCCGGCTCACCTGCCACGAATAAGGAATCGCGGGCTGGAGGTTACAGCCTCTTGGGCGAAAGGCATAAAATAGCTGTTACAAATCCGCCAAATTGCCAAACTGCCCTCAGTGCGAAGCGGAATTGGGTTCCGACAACCCCGCGGGACTGTGCCCGTTGTGTCTGATCCAGGGCGCTTTCGAGAGTTCCGCTGGCACGGACGAATCCAGGGCCACGACCATCGAGCGAGCGACACTCGCAGCCGCCGATGACGATTTCGGCCGCTATCGGATCGTTCGACTTCTAGGTGAAGGGGGCATGGGCACCGTGTACCTGGCCGAACAGCATGAGCCCATTCGGCGCTGCCTAGCGCTCAAAGTCATCAAACTCGGGATGGACAGCGGTCAGGTGCTTGCTCGCTTCGCCAACGAGCGTCAGGCGCTCGCGATGATGGACCACTCGAATATCGCCCAAATCTTCGACGCCGGCGCGACCGCCAAAGGGCGCCCGTACTTCGTAATGGAGTACATCGAGGGCGCACCCATCACGCAGTACTGCGATGGCAAGCGAATGACCACCAGGGAGCGGCTTGCGTTATTCCTCGCGGTCTGCCGTGCGGTCCAACATGCGCACCAGAAGGGTGTGATCCACCGCGACCTGAAGCCGTCGAATGTGCTTGTGACAGAGCAGGACGGCGCGCCGATTCCAAAGGTAATCGATTTCGGCATCGCGAAGGCCACCGACAAGTGGGCCGTAGAGAACACGCTGCTCACGCAGTTCGGCCAGATCGTCGGAACACCGGAGTATGCCAGCCCTGAGCAGGCTGACACGATGACGGGAGAGATCGACGAGGCCTCGGATGTATATTCGCTAGGCGTGCTCTTGTACGAGCTGCTGATCGGAGCGGTACCGTTTGATACGGCCACGCTGCGCAACGCCGGTTTGGCGGAAATGCTCCGAATCATTCGCGAAGCCGAAGCGCCGTCGCTTCCGCGAAAGCTTACCTTGATGGGCGCGGCAGCGAGCGACATTGCCGCGCGCCGCCAGACCGACCCGGTTTCGCTGCGCCGCCTCGTCGATGGCGATCTGAATTCGATCACGATGAAGGCACTGGAGAAGGCGCGCGAACGGCGCTACGCTTCGGTGTCGGAGTTCGCGGCCGATATCCAGAGGCACATGGAGCACCGACCCGTGCTGGCCTCAGCGCCGAGTCGCTTATACCGAGCCCGAAAGTTTCTCCGCAGGCACAGGCTGGCCGCCCTCGGCACAACCGCGGGAGTCGTATTCCTCGTTTTGAGCGGAGTAACGGCTTGGTCGCTCTCGCACCGCGATTCCGCAACCAGACCCAAGCTGACCGGCAAGGACACAATTGTCCTCGCGGATTTCAATAACAAAACCGGCGATCCGGTGTTTGACGACACGCTGCGCCAGGGACTGTCCGTAGAGCTTCAACAGTCGCCGTTCCTCAGCCTGATTTCTGACAGACAGGTGCAGCAGACGTTGGCCCTGATGGGACAGCCGAAGCAGGCGCGATTGACTCCTGAAATCGCGCAGCAGGTCTGCGAGCGGACCGGCAGTGCTGCGATTCTGGAAGGCTCGATAGCAAGCCTTGGAAGCCAATATGTACTTGGTTTGCGCGCAAAGAGCTGCAATACCGGAAACGTTTTGGATCAGGAGCAAGTGCAGGCGGCGCGGCGAGAGGACGTCCTCAACTCTCTCGGTCAGATCGGCCGAAAATTCAGGGCGCGGGTGGGCGAATCCCTGGCTACTGTGGAACAGCACTCGACGCCGCTCGAAGAAGCGACCACGCCTTCCCTCGAAGCCCTGAAGCTTTACAGCACAGGTTGGAAGCTGACCTTATCGGGGGCGTATGCGTTGGCCATACCCTTCTACCAGCGGGCTGTCCAAATCGACAACCAATTTGCTATGGCGTATGCGAATTTAGGATTCGTGTACGGCGGCGTTGGAGAGTCGGCGCTGTCATCAGAGAGCACCACACGAGCCTGGCAATTGCGGGATCGCGCCAGTGACCGGGAGAGGTTCTTTATTGACTTTACCTACCATCGGCAGGCGACGGGAAATCTGGAAAAAGCATTCGAAACGCTCGAATTGTGGGCGCAGACCTATCCTCGTGGGGCAGAACCGGACCCTCAAGATCTGCTGGGCGGACTTTCCGCGGCGGGAACGGGTCGCCTGGAAAGAGCGATCGAACAGTCACAAAAGAGCATCGCGGCAAATCCCGACTTTGTCATCGGGTATACCAATCTGGCTCGCAATTATTTCCACTTGGACCGCTTCGGCGAAGCCGAGAACGCCCTTCATCGGGCCGCAGCGCGCAAACTGGAATTCCCAGCACTCCTGGTTTACCGGTACAACATTGCGTGGTTAAACGGCGATGATCAGCAGATGCATCAGGCAGTAGAGATGGTTAGGGGCAAGCGGGGGGTGGTGGAACACTGGGTAGCGAACGCGGAGGCTCTTGCTCTGGCCCATTCCGGCCAGCTACAAAACGCCCGGCGGGTATCCAACCGGGCAGTGGATATGGCCCTCCAGGAGGGGCAGCGTGAAGCAGGGGCGACCTACCAGGCTACAGCGGCGGTTTGGGAAGCGCTTTACGGAAATGCTGCCGAAGCGAAAAAGAATGCTATCGCGGCCCTCGCGCTTGCTAACGGCCGGGACGTCCAATACGCCGCCGGTCTTGCCCTGGCTTTTTCGGGCGACACTTCTCGATCGGAGGCGCTTGCCGGCGATTTAGAAAAGCGCTTCCCAGAAGATACGTTCGCCAAATTTACCTATGTGCCGGTTCTTCGCGCGTTATCGGCACTGGCCCAGGGCAAGCCGGCAAATAGCTTTGAGGTGCTGCAAATCACTCTCCGCTATGAGCTGGCTCCGAACGGGCTCAACTTCAATTTCTATCTAGGTGGTTTGCACTCGGCCTATGTACGCGGCCAGGGTTTCATCGCCACGCACCAGTATGCGGAAGCGGCGGCCGAGTTTCAGAAGATTCTCGATCATCGCGGTATCGTGGGCGCGGATCCCATCGGCGCACTGGCGCACTTGCAGCTCGGCAGAGTGTTCGCTTTGTCGGGAGATAAGACCAAGGCCAAAGCTGCCTACCAGGCGTTCCTCGCACTCTGGAAAGACGCAGATCCCGACGTGCCGATCCTCAAAAGGGCTAAAGCAGAGTACGACAGGCTGTAGTGATTGAGCTGTAACCTTTAGCCGGGGATTCCTTATTCTGTTTAGCGGAACGACCATGACGATTCGACCATGACGAACGGCCAGACCATGCACACATCGCCGGGATCATCCCGGTTTCCAACGACGCGGTGGACTATGGTGGTCGCTGCCGGCGATCCACGTCGAAAGGAAGCGCGGTCGGCTCTGGCTGCTCTGTGTGAGAGCTACTGGTATCCGTTGTATGCCTACCTGCGTCGGCGCGGGTATCCGGCCGGCCAAGCGCAGGATCTCACGCAGGATTTCTTTGTCCGTGTAGTGGAAGGCCGGTATCTCGATCGCGCCGACCCGGAGAAGGGGCGGTTTCGGTCCTTTCTTTTGACCTCCTTGAGATTCTTTGTAGCCGATGAAGAAGATCGTGACCGCGCGAGCAAACGCGGCGGCGGGGCAGTGCTGCCGTTTGAATTCTCGTCCGGCGAACATCGCTACCAGCGCGAGCCCGCGCACGATGAAACACCGGAGCGGATTTTCGAACGACGCTGGGCGCTCACCGTGCTCGATCGAGTAGTGGAGAAGTTGCGCGACGAGTTCGTGCATCACGGCCGACCGGAGCATTTCGAGCGTTTGAAGGTGTTCCTTCTCGGGCAGTCCGACGCGCCGTATGCAGCCCTGGCACGCGAAATGAACACGTCAGAAGGAGCCCTCAAGGTTGCGATTCACCGGCTTCGCAAGCGATATCGCGAACTCTTCCGTCAGGAGATCGCGGATACCGTGGCCGATCCCGCGGAAGTGGAAACCGAACTCCGGTATCTGGCGGGCGTGCTGACGCTGAAGTAAGCGGCGAGCATAGCCGGAAACCGAACTAAACATTTTCCCACCGTTCGAGGTATTGAAATTACTCGTGGAGGCGAATCGATTCCAAGTACCTCTGCTTGTCCCGAACCAAACACTCGTACGCTCCGAAGAGCCATTGGATTAACAACGGGATCGGCTTCCGAACCGGGATGCCCTTGGATCCCAAGTTGACGCGGTAGGGACGACCATCACGGATCGCCCCCCGCACAGAACCGTACGAGCGCGTTTACGCATACGGCTCCCACCTCGGATGAGTAGCGAAGAAGCGTTCCATTGGATAAGGATGCAAAACACGC